>NZ_DATBTY010000056.1:0-3371 GCF_036516575.1 Cerasibacillus sp. | reverse complement strand
TTCGTTCATTTTTAATTGGAGACGTTGTAAAGAAACTGTTGTCATAAAGCTTGTCAAATAAATTTGAGCGATATATTGTTGCTTAACCCATTCGCGCTTTTCTCCACTCGTTCCTTCTTCAGACATTAAATCATGCAGGGCAGTAGAGCTCATATTAATGTGAATAGAACTTAAAGGTTGTCCGTCTAGTCCAGGTTCGAGCTTAACGATTTTTTGTGAACCATTCTCCAAAGTCCAGTCCATCTCTTGCCAAGTTGCTGCAGCTTCTTTTTCTTCATCAGAAACAACATCAGGTAAGTTATTAATTTCATCTTGATCTCGATACACCATAACAAGTGGTGGCAATTGAAGTTTCGGACGGTTTCGTTTCTTTTTCTCTGTCTTTTTAGGTTCGCTAATTTCAACTTCAATTAAATGAGTAAAGTGAACGTCATCATTTTTAATTTCAATTTCGATAAATTCTTTATCTCCGACTTGAAGTTTATCTTCTTTGGGCGTTAAAGAAATATGAAACGAACCATTGGATAATGTTGTTTCACTAACGGTAAATTTATCTCCGAGCGTATTGCCATCGCCTGGAGTATCTCCACCTTTTTCTTTATCTTCTTTTTTCTTATTTAATAATTGAATGGAAAGGGTCCCCTGGTTTTCATCTCTTGTGAAAAAGTCATCTGTTGCGTTCATTTCAAACTTAAAGCGAGATGTTTTATTTAAAGGTAACGACTTCACTTGACGTGTTTTCTCACCCGAGTGACATGTCTTCTTTCCAACTTTCATGTAGCTCGGTGTCGGATTGAGTGGGACATCTTCACGCTCTTCTGAAAGCTCGGCGATACTAGGAGCGGAAGCATCAGCAATTCCAATTTGATCACCTTTAAATAAATCAGCAAGAGCAGTGTTTTTAATACTTTTTCCGAGAATAGTATTTAAGAAATCTTGAGTTTGTGCACTGCCAGCACGTTGAGCGGCACGTTCACGATTCAGTCGATCTAAATCAGAATTATTTTTTAAGAACTCAATAATTTTTTTACGGAAAAATCGAGTTTGTTCAGAGTCTCTTAATTGTTCTCGGTTTGCCATAAAGAAACCATTGTCATGGAATTCTTGTGATAAATGAGTACAGTCAATCGCAATAATCATCGAGTCTTTAATGAGTTTATAGTCTAAGTCTTTTGAGATGAAAGTTTGTCCTTCTGAATACTGAACTTGACCATTCATTAAATAAACAACTGCAGATCCCCCACGAATACTTGTAATATGCTTTCCTTTTTCAAAGACAAAAATATCAATATAAGCTGTTCCAAAACTATTATCATATAGTTTATTTCTTAATGATTTATAAATAGGTTGCTCGTCTTTTGGCATATTTTTGAGACGATGACTGTTACCTTGAGCAATAGCTGAAAGGTTTCGATTTGCACGCTTTAATACCGCTGCTTCAGGTCGTGTTTCGAGTACACGAATTGGAAATGCAGGATTAAATAAAAAACGGTTTAATTGGTTATATAAAGAGTTCGTTGAGTCAGTTGCTGTTGCCCGAGTAGAACCTGTTTTACTTTGGTTCGGCAAGTCATAATTGTACATTTTGATGATAGTTCCTTTTTCAAAAAGAACGTTAGAAACACCATCTACAATTTCAAAAGGTTTTGTGAATTTAAATTTTGGGATTTCTCCTTCAAATTTAAAGCATTCATACCATGTGTTTTTAGTATTTTGACGTTCTTCAGGAGTTCTTGGATGTTTGCGTACGAGAGTAAATCCTACATAATCAGAATCGCCTTTAGTGTCGCTAGGAATATTAGGGTGACGGCGAGAAGCAATGAGTTGATATTTTTCATCCCCACAAAAAACAACCGCCCCTGTTGATCCCATATTAAACTTCCCTTGAACGAACTTAATATTATTTTTATTTCCACGTTGTAAGGATAAAAGTGTTTCGTCAAACTTTTCTGGTGCTTGTCCTTCACCTTCATCTGTGACGATTAAATTCAATTCGTTTAGTGTACCATCTGCAAAAATATTAAGTTGGTATTGTTCTAATTCACTTTTGGAGAATAGTGAAAGTGCTTCATCCATTGTTTGAGGAGACTTTGGTCCAGAAAGAGGTTTCCCTTTAACTAAACATTGTCTAGTTAAAGTCGCATCAATAGAGTTCATAATTTTTTCAATGAGAGCACCTGTCGCGTTGGATTGTTGATTTTCGAATAAAGAATAGTTGGCAGGATCGTTGCCGTATGGTTGCCAATTTTCAGGGTTTCGAAGCAAAGCATTATTTTGAATGTATTCAGTCATTTCTTTTTCTGTTTTTGTATAAAGTAAGTCGAAGAACATTTTTTCAAATGACATTGTAATTACTAACATCCTTTCTAACTATTTACTAAATAGTATAGCAGGTAAGGGGGGGCATAAACAAAATATCTTCACAAAATAGAAAAGTATCAATCATACAAGAAAAGAGGAAAAGAAGTGAAGAAACGTTTATAAAATGTCCTTATCGTCATGTTTTGTAACGTTACGAAATGGTATGTTACGAAATCTATCATTACGCCTGTATCGTTACGTTTTGTAACATAGCAAATCGTAACAAAATTCCGTATCGTTATGTTTTGTAACGTTATGAAATCGTATGTTACAAAACGTTACCCCTAATAATACCATTCTTAAAAATGACCAAAAGATGATGATATGATTGTCTATCCATATGTACTCTATACCGTTAATATTTAATATCCGACATGCAAAGATTAACAAAAAAGAAAAACCAAAAAACAATCAAAACTTTTTGTCCATCTTTTGAAAAAGCTTGTCAATATAAAAAATAAAACGAAAGATGGGAGATTTGGACAATGAAGATTGAGACGGAAGGAATTATGAAATATGGTTATGGCATTGTACCGAAAGCAATCATGAGAGACCGACAGTTGAGTATTGAAGCGAAAGCGATTTATGCGTATTTAGCAGCGTATTCGAATGCTGCAGGAGAAGCTTTTCCACCTGTTGAACAAGTGTGTGACGACTTAAATATTTCACGACAACGATTGAAAAAGCATCGGGAAGATTTGGAGGCGAGAGGGTATTTGACGACATTTCGACAACGGAAGGAGGTCGGATTTACGAATAATATTTATCGGCTCAATATGATCGTGAAAAAGAAAAAACCTCAACACGATTCCATTTATCAGCTATATAAACAACATAAACTTTTACCCCCTTCACCTGAAACGAATGACGCCTTGCATAAATGGATAGAAAAAGTAGGAGCGGATATCGTCTCGTTAGCGATCAAACGAACAGCGGAATATTCGCGATATTGGAATTATACGAAATCAATTTTGGAAGATTGGGAACAGAAAGGATTGACGACGGTAGAG
>NZ_DATBTY010000055.1:0-2268 GCF_036516575.1 Cerasibacillus sp. | reverse complement strand
GCCAACCAAAGAGTAAAAGGTAGCCACAGGATTCAAATAAAATCCTTCCGTGTGTATCTGCTTTTTATGAATCTTATGTAATGTTTCAATACCTGCTATTAATATTTGTGCAGTTTTATAGGTTTTGAATCCTAGCATGGGTCGACATCGCTTCTTAATAAACCGATGATCTTGCTCAATAATATTGTTTTTATACTTGCATTGCCTGATTTTAAAATTAAGTCCATGTGGGCTGATAAACTCCATTAAAGCAGCATGATTAGCACCGCTTTTATCGATATTAGCAGTACTTATGGATAAATTCTTTTCCATCGTTTTATTAAAGAATCTTTTAGCTGATCTTTTATCACGACGCTTACTCAACATAAAATCAATCGTATGACCTTTAGCATTCACTGCTCTATAGAGATAATGCCACTTTCCTTTGATTTTGATGTAAGTTTCATCGATATACCAAGTACCACCATATAAAGTTCTTCTTTTATGAGCATTCTTTGTAAGTAATGGTGATAATCTTAAAATCCAACGATGAATCGTAGAATGATCCACAATAATGCCTCGTTCCAACATCATTTCTTCTAGAGAGAATAAGAAAGATACCATCGCAAACATAACAAGATGATTTCAGCTGGATAATGTAAACGCTTAAATGACTCTTGAACTATTCCCATCAGCAATCCTTGTTAAGTCAATGTATTCACTGATAATATCAATTTTGATTTCTTAATGCGACAGAACCAAATTCATTGATGCTCTGAATTTTTATCAAAAATGACATGATATTCAGATCCAATACGCTTTAATAAATCAGGCCATTCTTCGCCAGGCCTTGCTAGCTTTGCCGCTTCTTGTTCAGTGATACGTTTGCGCTTTGGCTTAGAGAATATCTGATTTTGTTCATCTATCCAGTCAATCGTATTTGGATCTCTTGCGGCTTCTTTGCTTTTCAATTCAACAAAACTAAAAGAAAATCCATAAATACTGCGCCCACGTTTATGTTGTTCATACTTCACTTGGTAATTAGTAGATTCATTTATCTGTTTAATTGCCAAATCTAAAACCCTAGTCTTGAAATTACTCATACGAGTATATTCATCATCATTTAAGCCAAAAATACCTCTAAGCTCATTTAGTTCAATGATTGGTGTTTTTTTGCCCTGCATACCGCTATAAGAACTAAGAACCTCATAAAGTTTTAACGCATAAATAGATGTTAATTCAGCAATTTGTTTAATCTTATAACGAGTAAAACAACCAGATGAACGACCAACCATTTCTAAAACATCATTAGTTAATTGCATGGTTATATAACCTTTACTGGTTGAATAGCTGACTTTTTGAATCCAGCGCAACTTTACAAGCTCTTCCTTATCCCCAATCCAATAAGTGAGATAACGATTAAAGAGTCTATTAGTTGATTCTTGTAATGCTTCATATGCTGCCTCATTTGTTAAATGAAATGTCTCCGCATAATCCTTAGCACACACTTTAAATTCATGATTTGATGGAAATGCTGAGCTATTTTCTTCTTTTGAAATTTCAGCAAATACCATTTGGAGTAATCTAAATTCAGATACAGATAAGCTATAACTGGCCGTTGCTAAACTATTTGATTTAACCACTAATTCGTTTTCCATAAAAAACCTTATTTATTAGTATTTGACTACAATATAATATATTGAAGTCAAATACAAGGAAAACGTAGTCATATAACAAGGAAAACGTAGTCATATAACAGCATAAATACATGATTTTTAAAATCAAAAAGCAGTCTAAAAGTATTAAAAGTATTAAAAGTATTAAAAGAAGGCTTCGCCTTTTTTTCCCTCTTTTGGAGGGATAAAACAAAAAAACCTAAACAGTGCCCAGTAAATAGTTGTGCCAAAGTCTGCAAATTTTTTTGAAAACCTTATAACAAAGGATTATGATATACGTGTATAGCAAATACAGGAGGTTATTATGTTAGCAATACGATTACCAGATGATATTGAAGCTCGTTTAACTGCACTAGCTAATCAAACTGGCAGAACTAAAACTTATTATGCAAGAGAGGCTATTTTGGCTCATTTGGATGATTTATAAGTTTGGTAAGATTTCCTGATCAATATCCGTTTCGTTTCATCAAGTGCTTTATCGAGAGAAGTGGGGAGATCAATCTGTGTGACCTGTTCAACGTTCTCGGTTATCATTTCAGGCAAGTCGGACACTAAAATAACGGAGTCACTTATTAAGACCAGCCTTTCAATCAAGTTTTCGAGCTGGCGTACA
>NZ_DATBTY010000054.1:0-29884 GCF_036516575.1 Cerasibacillus sp. | reverse complement strand
ACGAGAGGCTGCATTGAGCCCTCAACACGTTGTCTTGCGGTGCGAAATCTATACGAGAGGCTGCATTGAGCCCTCAACACGTTGTCTTGCGGTGCGAAATCTATACGAGAGGCTGCATTGAGCCTTCAATACGTTGTCTCGCGATGAAAAATCTATACGAGAGGCCGCATTGAGCCTTCAATGCGTTGTCTCATCATGTATATTCCTTCGAATGATCAATAACGAATAAGCCACCCAGTCTTAAATTATTGACAACGTGTAATTACTTAATCCATAATACCCATAGATGTATTGGAGGGGATCAAGTTGGAACTCTATCAAATTATTATTATCTTAGCCTTAGTTTTTCTATTAATAGAAAAACTAAGACCAGATTCAAATTGCAATTGTAGAAAGGATAAAGAAATATAGTAAACATAATATGATTAAAGTCCCGATTTATTGAAAAGTATTAAAAAATGGGTATATGACTTGTCATCGACAGAATAAATATAGTAAGATAATCGTATTTCAAGGTAAAGAGAAAGGGGACACTCATATGTGGAAAGATTTTAAAAAATTTGCTATGCAAGGTAATGTACTAGATTTAGCAATCGGGGTTATTATTGGGGCAGCATTTGGTAATATCGTGTCTTCACTTGTAGACCATGTGATTATGCCACTCATTGGTATGTTATTAAATGGTGTGGACTTCTCAGGATTAGCACTTAAAGTCGGTGGTGCCGAGTTGAAATATGGTATGTTTATTCAAAGTGTACTTGATTTTCTTATCATTGCATTTTCTATTTTTCTATTTATCCGTCTCATCATGAAGTTTAAGAAAAAAGAGGAAGAAAAAGAACCCGAAGTTGATAAACAAGAGCAATTGCTAACCGAAATCCGTGACCTTTTAAAAGAACAACAAAACTAGCATAAAATATAAAAAACAAGCCTAGGACAAAACCCTTATAAGATGAATAAACCGCATGAAACTGGATTTAGAATCCTCGATTTCATGCGGTTTTATTTTTATGATTTGTAGCCCAATCATTTAGTTTCCAACGGATGTTTCCGCCTCGTTTTTATGTTGCAGAAAAATACGTTTAGAAATCAAGGTCTGAATAATGATAAATAGACCTCCGACAGCCCAATACAAAGGTAAGGCAGCAGGGGCATTCAATGAAATAACCCCAATCATAATCGGTGATAAAATCCCCATAATGGCGAACTGTTTACGTTGTTGTTCATCAAGTCCGATTAACGACACTCTCGATTGAATAAAATATATGAGCACAGCAATCGCCGTTAACAATATATCTGTTTGTCCTAGATCAAACCATAAAAAAGATTGTGCGGCAATTTCTGGTGTTCTACGGATTGCATAGTAAAAAGCAATCAACACAGGTGTTTGGATTAGTAATGGCAAACATCCAGAGACGGCAGAAAAAGGATTGAAATTATGTTTTTGATATATCTTCATCATATCTTGTTGCATTTGCATCTGATCTTCACGCGTTTGTTTATCTTTATATTTTTCTTTTAACGCGTCTAACTCCGGTTTGATGACCTTCATTTTATCCTGCATTAATAAATTACTTTTTGTCTGTTTAAGCATTGTCGGCAAGAGGATTAACCGAATCGTTAATGTGATAACAATAATCGATAAACCATAACTTCCATTTAGCCAAGTTGCCAGTTGTTTAATTAACAATGAAAAAGGATAAACGAAATAATGGTTAAACCATCCAGTTGTTTGTGCATCAATCGGTGTGTCTATATTGCCTGAACAACCACTTATAAGCAATGTCATTAACAAAACTAAAATAACGAACGTATATTTTTTGCACGATGTGAATACAGATTGCTCCATAATAGTCCTCCTCGTTTTGTCTTATATGGATAAAACGAGGGGATATAGTCACCAGCATCGTCATCTTCAGGGCCTTCAAGACGCTTCACTGTTCTCTGAGCATGGTTGACCATCCTTTTTCCGATAGATCCATTCAATGGGAGGGGTCTTTTATTTGTAATAAAGTTTCTTTCAACATTTAAATGCTGTTGTTTAAACTTTTCTGTCTGCTGATATAGAAAGTTAAATGTTGTGCAGGCAGACACAATTACCATAAGAAAAATAGAATAAAGGCTCATCTCGAAAATGAACTCACTAATCAAATCAAGAATCATCTGTATTCACCTCCTGTCATATGTTAATTATATTTTACCATAATACGATAGAAAACGTATCTAAACTTTAGCCACCCCTTTTTACAAAAATCAGCCTTTAGTCTGAGTGTAAATACATCCGCCGAGTGTCGTGTTTGTTTTCTGGAATTGTTAAAGTATAGATAATAATTTGAAATAACAGAGGTGGAAGGAATATGGAACCGATTATTGAAGTTAAAAATCTCAATAAGTCTTATAAAAAAAGACGCTCTAAAGAGTACATTCAAGCTGTCAATGATGTGTCTTTTGTCGTGAAGAAGGGGGAAATCCTAGGATTGTTAGGCCCGAATGGCGCTGGAAAAACAACAACGATTAAAATGATTTGTGGATTACTCATACCAGACTCTGGTTCAATCAAGATCAATGGAAGGGATAATCGAAAGCATCGTTTACAATCACTTGAACATATTAGTGCTGTCTTAGAGGGAAACCGTAATTTATATTGGAGGTTAACAGTCCGTGAGAATTTGGAATATTTTGCTGGGAATCGGGGCGAATCGCGTAAAGAAATCCGCTCACGTGTGGAACGCTTACTAACTGACTTCAATTTAAAGAGTAAGGAAAATGAGCTTGTTAACCGTCTATCAAGAGGGATGCAACAAAAACTTGCGATTGCTGTTGCCATGCTCGCTGAGAGTGAAGTGATTCTATTAGATGAGCCGACATTGGGATTAGATATTGAAACAAGTTATGAAGTGAGAGAGATTTTAAAAGATATCGTTAAAGACTATGGGCGTACGATTATCATTAGTTCACATGATATGGATGTCATTCAAGAAATATGTGATCGAACGGTTATTATTAACCAAGGAAAAGTAGTCACAGATGACTCAATCGAAAACTTGCTCCGTCTATTTGAAGTGCGAGCTTACACGGTTACATTAGGAGAACATTTAACTAGAAAACAAGTTACATTACTTCAGGAACGTTTTCCACAAGTAACATATACAGAAGATGTCATCCAATCGTCCATTGCGATTGATTTTTATCAAAGTGAAGCGATCTATGATTTATTCGATATTCTTAAATTAGAAAACACACCGGTCGAAACAATTGACCGCGATACAATCAATTTTGAGCAAGTCTTTATGAAAATTGTTAATGGTGGTGAGAAAGTATGCGCTGGCTAAATCTATTTAAAGCAAATCTAAGAAAAGAGTATATTGAAATAAAACGTTATTTACCAAATACACTGGCCATGATCTTTACGTTCTATTTTATTTTTGTCGGATTATTTGCAGGTATACAGTTTATCGGTGACCCTAACAGTGCGGATACAAATACACAGTATTTAATTGTGAATTATGTGTTTTGGTTCTTAGGCATGATGGTGATTCAGTCTGTTGGTTGGCAAATAACAAATGAGGCAATGCGTGGAACATTGGAACAATTATACATGTCACCAATGGGTGTATGGCGTATTTTAGCAACAAGATTAACGTCGACCGTTATTTTAGATTTAGCACTTCTTGTCGTATTACTATTTCTAACGATGTTAACAACTGGACAATGGCTACACATAAACGTGGTGGCGATAGCACCTATCTTAATATTAACGATTATGGGTATGATGGGCATCGGATTTATGATTGCCGGTTTATCGATTATCTGGAAACAAGTGAGTGCTTTTTTACAAATTTTACAGTTTATTATCGCAGCATTAACATTCATCTCAATCAAGCAAGCTCCATTTCTTGTTTACTTTCCATTTGTAAAAGGAATTGACCTCGTTAGACAGGTGATGATTAGTGGAGCCACATTTAGTGATATAACGATGATGGATTATTCAATTCTTATCATTAACGCAGTCGTTTATTTCGTGTTAGGTGTATTTGTTTATCTAGGTTGTGAACGCTTTGCAATGAAAAAAGGGTTATTAGCTCATTATTAAATCGAAAAATAGGTTACTGTCTTATACAATCCCTACACATCTGTCATAGAGTAATAGTGACATATCACAAGAAAGGGGATTTATATGGGCCGATTTAATCGTAGACCATGTCGTCGTGGATGTCCGAATCAAGTCGTATATCCGACAAAACATGACACAGTTCACAACTGTTTTGAATGTGAAGTAGAGCATATTCATCCATCCCATACAACAATAATGAATCATCATCTAGTAAAGAATAAACATATTTACCCTCATTCAACATCTGTTCAAAACACGTATGATAGTGTAAATATGTATGGTGGTTCCTTTGAGGTGCCAAGTCCAGGGCCGGGTACTGTAGCAGGGGCTATGTCACCAGGAGGACCAGGAGCTGTAGCAGGAGGAATGTATCCAGGGTCAGGTCCAGGGGCTGTAGGAGGCGCAATGTATCCAGGGTCAGGACCGGGTATGGGACAAATGGGTGTGATGGGTGCAGGTTATGGCCATTGTTCTTCACATTGCAAAAAAAGAAGGTAGATTAAAAAACTGGCTTGAAGGCCAGTTTTTTATTTTTTTAAAGAGAGATAGTATAATAGGGGGAGATGGAGGTATTATTGATGAAAGTCTTAGCTGTAACAGGTTATAAGCCAATGGAAATGAACATTTTTAAACACGATGATGAGCGGATTGAATTTATAAAATATGCACTAAAAAAACGGCTCATTCAATATATAGAAGAAGGCCTAGAATGGGTTCTTATTTCTGGACAGATGGGTGTTGAAATCTGGACGGGTGAAGTTCTACTCGACTTAAAAGAAACATATCCGATTCAATTAGCTGTCATCCCTCCATTCGAAAATATGGATCAGCGTTGGCCTGAACCGCAGCAGTTCGCCTATCAAGAATTGCTTATACAGGCTGACTTCTATAAACCACTATATCAAGGTGAGTATAAAGGGCCATACCAATTCCGCGCCATGAATCAGTGGCTCATTGAAAAAAGTGATGGCTGTCTTTTTCTAGTGGATGAAGATTTTCCCGGAAGTAATCGCTTTTTATTAGATGCAGCAAAATCAAAAGCTAATTATCCGATACTTACTTTAACACCAACTGATTTAGATGATGCTGTCTTAGAATGGCAAATGAGTGACCCGAGATATTGGGATTCGTAAATGGAATGGGAAGTCGGTGCTAATCTAATCATGTGCGGGTAGTGGATATGAGGTCGCATTGACGATTCAACGACCTCACCCTGTGTATCATTTTTTTGACAAATAGTGCTTTTTTAAGCTGGACATATTATCTGCAATAGCTGAAATAATAAATGTGGCTGCTGAACTAGCAAAGATTGCAAAGGCATAGATGTCTAGACCGGATAAATCAATTTTCATAAATATAGAAAGACCAATTAATATGACTCCTAAAGCGACCCCAGCTAAAGGAATAAAAAAATGTAGGTTTGAGTTTCTTTTTTTGAAAAATATATTTATACTTAATAATACAATGAATAAAACCAATGTGACTAAAAAGAATTTTAACATCATCATATTAACTCCTTACGATGAAATTTCTTTCATCATATCATAGTTCAACATCTTATGCGACATCATTAAAAGTACCGGTCTAATGAGGCCAAAAAAGGTGGGATAAAGTGTCAAAAAAGGAATATGAAATTGATGAGAAATTACAGTATCGCGATCATCTAACCGATATCATTAAGCAGGCAGAAGCTGATGGGCAATTCGATGATTTACCCGGAAAAGGCAAACCATTAAACTTAGGTCAACCAGCGACAAATCCATATGAGGCACAACTTCATAAGACGATGAAAGATAATCATATCTTACCTCGATGGATTGAATTAGGTCAGGACATTGATCAATTAAAAGAGAAAATGAAGACAATGGATAACCGGAAAGAAAAACGAAAACTCTTGAAAACAATCAATAAAAAAATTAAAGAATATAATTATATGTGTCCACCATCATTGCAAAGAATGCGTATTGAGGGATAAAAACTTTGACGGACCGTCCATATATCGTTATAATAATTAAAATTTTATAATTGATTCGCTGAGGAAGAGAGTAGTGATGCCCATAGTATAAAGCGAGGTAGGGATGGTGTGAGCCTACTAACTATCCATCATGAAACGCACTTCTGAGAAGCTTAATAAAGCCGGTTTATTTCCGTTATCTAATCTTAAAGTTGGTTCAACTGAACAATGAGAGTGGTACCGCGGGAATTTCTCGTCTCTAATTCATATTAGGGGCGTTTTTTTTTATGGGAAAATTGATTTGGAGGGATTCATATGGATATGAAAAAAATATATGCACAGTCGTTGTATAAGGAATTAGGTGCTTTTTTATCACTATCAGAACTCGAAAAATTAATCGAAACACCAACGTATGAAACACAAGGCGACCTTGCTTTTCCGTGTTTTGTTTTGGCAAAGCAATTTAGAAAGTCACCTGCTCTTATCGCAAGTGAATTGAGCGCAACAATTAACCATTCGTTGATAGAAAAGGTCAAGGCAGATGGACCTTATCTCAACGTATTCTTTAACAAAAAAGCTGTTAGTGAACAAGTGTTGAAGCATATTTTAACAGACCAACAACAATACGGTTCGACACATATTGGAAAAGGTAAAACAATGACGATTGATTTTTCATCACCAAATATCGCCAAACCATTTTCAATGGGGCACTTACGCTCAACTGTTATCGGTCAAACTCTAAGTTTAATCGCTGAAAAATGTGGTTTTGATGTCGTGAAAATTAACCATATAGGTGATTGGGGGACACAGTTTGGAAAGTTAATAGTTGCTTATAAAAAGTGGGGAGATAAAGCTCGTGTTAGAGCACAACCAATTATGGAGCTCTTCGAATTATATGTCCGTTTTCATCAAGAAGCAGAACGACATCCGGAACTCGAACAAGAAGCTCGAGACGCGTTTAAACAATTAGAAGACGGTGATGAAGCATCTTTACAGTTATGGACATGGTTCCGTGATGCATCATTACAAGAGTTTAAGCGGATTTATGATTTATTAGGGGTGAGTTTTGATTCCTATCACGGTGAAGCGTTTTATAACGATAAGATGGCAGACACCATTCAAGAATTAGAAAATAAAAACTTACTCACCGAGTCAGACGGAGCTGAAGTTGTTGAATTAACAAATGAGGAGTTGCCACCATGTCTAATCAAAAAATCAGACGGTGCCACCCTATATGCGACAAGAGATTTGACTGCAGCGCGTTATCGAAAAGAGACGTACGATTTTGATAAAATGGTTTATGTTGTTGGGCATGAACAACGCTTGCATTTTCAACAAGTATTCGCCGTGCTAGACAAAATGGGCTACGATTGGGCTCGGGATATGGTACATGTTCCATTTGGCTTTATCTTAAAAGATGGCAGGAAAATGTCCACCCGAAAAGGAAAAGTCGTCCTCTTAGAAGACGTACTGAAAGAAGCGATACAATTAGCGAAGAAAAATATTGAAACGAAAAATCCTAATTTAGCAAATAAAGACGATGTAGCACATGCAGTTGGAGTTGGGGCGGTTATTTTCCATGACTTAAAACATGAACGCAATCATAATATTGAATTCGATTTAGAAGATATGCTCACCTTTGAAGGTTCGACAGGGCCATATGTCCAATATACACATGCACGTGCTTGCTCTATCTTAAGAAAAGCGGGAAGAGGAAAAGCTGCAGAATCATTTTCTGGTTTAACCGATTCCTACAGTTTTACCGTTATTAAAAAGATGCTCGATTTTCCTCATGCTGTGACACGTGCTTTAAAAGATTATGAAGCATCACATATTGCGAAACTATTACTTGAACTTGCGCGCGCATTTAATCAATATTATAGTCAAGTGAAAATATTACAAAATGATTCAGAAATGAATGCTCGGCTGGCACTCGTTCAATCAGTGACAATCGTGTTGAGTGAAGGGTTGCGTTTATTAGGAATGAAAGCACCACAAGAAATGTAAAATGACCCGTTCAATTGTTAGAATATATGTTATAATCTCACTAAAACATAGGAATTTTTAGATAATTAGGGGGTGGAGAAATGAAGTATAGACAAGCGGTCTATAAAGACATTCCACAGCTCGCTAAAGTACATGTAGACAGTTGGCGAACAACGTACGACGGGATTGTGCCACAATCGTTCCTATATGAAACACTTACGTATGATTCGCTAGAAAAAAGATGGGAAATGATATTAGCTCATCATCAAGCGATTGTAGCAGAAAATGAAGAAGGATCTGTGATTGGCTTTGCATCAGGTGGCATCGAACGAAGTGGAAAATATGATTATGAAGGCGAATTGTATGCTATCTATTTGCTTAAGACATATCAAGGGAAAGGCATCGGTAAGAAGCTCGTACAGATGATAGCTGAACAATTATTTAGAGAACAGATGCATTCAATGCTCGTTTGGGTATTAAAAGATAATGACTCAAAGTATTTCTATGAATCGCTCGGTGGAAAATATGTTGATACGGAAATCATTAATATTGGTGGTAAAAAGCTAACTGAAATTGCCTATGGTTGGGATTCTATACAACCGTTGTTACCTGTTAAAGAATGAGATAGCACATGTTATGTGGAAAAACAATATAAAGGGGATCTGCCAATGAAGACATGGTTTGGTGCTGCAGCCGTATGTATCAATGAAAATTTTGAAATTTTAATGGTTAAACAAGGGCTACCTGATGAAGAGAAAAAATGGACCATACCAAGTGGCGGGAAGGAACCGGATGAAACATTTGCATCATGTTGTTTAAGAGAACTATATGAAGAAACAGGCTACGAAGGTGTTGTTGAACGTCTTCTATATATTAAGACTGATGTCATAGAAGAGAATCAAGTTGAAGTTCATTATTATGAAGTGGTGATTACAGGTGGGGAAAAAACGCTACATGATCCAGATCAACACATTTATGAAATTGAGTGGAAGTCGGCAAGAGAGATTCAACATTTAAAGCTTAGCTTTCCAAAAGATCGAACGTTTTTATTAAATTATATTGAAAAGAAAAGAATGACAACAGAAGGGATGTAGTATGTTACCATATACGATTTGTTTTATTAAAAGGAAAAACGATATTTTACTATTAAATCGCAATCAATCTCCCAATCTAGGATTGTGGAACGGTGTCGGTGGAAAGTTAGAAAATGATGAAACAGCAGATGCCTGTGTTTTAAGAGAAGTAAAGGAGGAGACAGGCATTATCTTATCAGAAGTGAATTATAAAGGAATGATCACTTGGAATGTCGATGATTTATATAATGGAGGCATGTATGCATATATGGCAACGGTACCTGATACATTTGAGTATGATACACCTATTTCGACACGTGAAGGCATCCTCGAGTGGAAGAACCTTGACTGGATTTTGTTAGAGAATAACCGGGGTGTAGTAAGTAACATCAGATATTTTTTACCACATATGTTAAAGGATGACCAGATTCGCCACCACCATTTCATCTATAAAAATGAAAAAATCGTTTCATGCATTTGCGAGTAATAGGAATAACACCCATCCTTTCTGATTATATTTGTATAAACTGAAAGGATGGGATCATGTGACACATTCTACACAAAGTCAATCGGAGGAGACGATCTCAGTCTTTGGAAATGGAAGTATTTCAGCTACACCTGATTTACTAACGATTCGATTAGATGTTGTAACGGAAGATATTAAGCTATCAATAGCCCAACAACAAAATGCTGAAAAGGTAACAGCAGTGCTTCAAGCATTGACACAGCTGGGAATCCAGAGAGAAAACATTCGTACGGTCGAGTATACGATTCAACCAAAGTACGACTATCATAATGGTAAACAAACATTCACGGGCTATGAAGTTATTCATGGCTTATTAGTCGAAATAAAAGATATTAATGAAGCAGGAAAAATCATCGATTCAGCTGTGCAACTAGGTGTTAATCGCATCGGAAATATTCAACTACAAGTAAAAAACCCCCAACCATTCTACTTACAAGCACTTACTCTTGCCATTAGAGATGCACAAATAAAGGCACAAACAATTGCTCAAACATTACACTTAAGTTTAAACCCCAAACCCATATCCATCACAGAAGTAACCGAGCAACATCCTCAGCCATTTTTAGAACTTAGTAAAACGACAACCCCAATTGCACCAGGACAAATCAATATCAATGCAACCGTAAAGATTATTTATGCTTATTAAAAAGTTAATTAATCAGAAACTGTTATAAAGTCCAATGATTAATCAATCACTAAATATGAACATTAAATGAACAAAGTGTGTCTAATTTTTGACAAAGTGTTCAAAACTTGGTTTAATAGAAGTAGAATACAGAATAACAGGGGGAGGGGCTCAAAAGATGTCAATTTTATCATCAATTGTTGTCGGTTCTGTATTTGCTTATATGATTATGTTTGTCGTATATCTAATGAGTGAGAAAGCAAAGGGGTTAAAAAATAGCAGTTTTATTTTATCGTTTTTAGCATGGTTATTTAGTATTGTTTCATTTTATCAAGCGGGAATTTTAGCAGATCAACATGGAACAATTGGGCAGTTTACATTCGGTGAAGCTTTTCTTAGTTTGATGTCACTTGTCTTAATTGGGAAAGCTTTATTTTACCCAAAAAATCATAAGCCTAAAGGGGAACAACAGCCGCTAAAAGTAGCAACTGCTCATAATGAATAATCATCAGAATAAGATATCCTATTTGGCAATGAATAGACCCATTGCCAAATAGGATATTTTTTTGTTTTATAATGATTAGATGAATCGCTCGATTCGCGGTTGCTATCGCTCGTTCTCGTAGGTCCCAATTACACACCACTCAGCAATAGTGCCCCCATTCTGTTTTCCTTAAAAATTATTTATCAAATTCTAAAGAATGTCATAAAATCTTCATTTGCTAAAGACAAAACTATGATACGATTATCTATATGTTTTCTTTTTAGAGGGGGATTGTGAATGTTTGAACTAGTAGCTACAGCTGAATCAATTGAACAAGCTGAGCAACTACTTGATGCAGGTATTGATACGTTATACATAGGTGAAGAAGCGTTTGGATTACGATTACCAGCATCTTTTTCAGTAGAAGATATTGCTCACATAACAGACTTAGCACATGCCAAAGGAAAAAAAGTCTGTGTTGCCGTCAATGCCATCATGCATAATGATCGAATTAAAACAGTAATACCTTATCTTAATGAATTAGAAAAAATCAAGGTTGATAAAATCACAGTAGGGGATCCTGGAGTCATTCATTTAATGAAGAAGAATGACATTAAGATTCCTTATATTTATGATGCACAAACAATGGTCACAAGTGCGAACCAAATTAACTTCTGGGTCAAGCGCGGAGCACAAGGGGCTGTATTAGCGAGAGAATTGCCATATGAAGAACTAACAGAAATACGTGAACAGGTGACTGTTCCACTTGAAGTGTTAGTTTATGGTGCGACGTGTATTCACCAATCACTTCGACCACTCGTGCAAAATTATGTTAACTTCACAAAACAAGATACAAAAACAGGTAAAGAAACAGGGTTATTTATTTCGGAAAAGAAAGATCCAGAAACACATTATTCCGTCTATGAAGATATAAATGGGACACATATTTTTGCAACAGATGATGTCAATCTCATGCCGTATCTTAACCAATTAGTAGACGCTGGGTTAACGACTTGGAAGTTAGATGGAATCTTTACAAAAGGTGACTCCTTTGTCGAGATTGCCAAATTATTTGTTCATGCTAAAGAAGCGTTTACCAATAAAGAATGGTCAAATGACCTTATGAACACATTACAGGAAAAATTAGAATCACTCCATCCCGAAGAACGTTCAATGGCAGCAGGATTCTATACGATGGACCCATCAGATGTCAATTAAAGTAGACTTGGTTCAAATGGAGATTTTATTCCACCTGAACCTTAGTAACGCCGTGAAGATAATTAGATGAAAATGGAGGAGAAGACGTTGCGTACAATCACTAAAAAACCAGAAGTGCTTGCACCAGCAGGAACACTTGAAAAATTAAAAACAGCCATCCGTTATGGTGCTGATGCTGTTTATATTGGTGGGAATGAATTTAGTTTACGCAGGCGTGCGGGAAACTTCACAATCGATGAAATGAAAGAAGGTATTGCCTTTGCTAAAGCGCATAACGCAAAAGTTTATGTCGCCGCAAACATGGTGACACATGAACATGATGCAAAAGGAGCAGGGGAGTTTTTCCGTTCGATAAGAGATATCGGTATTGACGCAGTCATTGTTTCAGATCCAGCTTTAATCGAAATTTGTGCAACAGAAGCAGAAGGATTACCTATTCATTTGTCTACACAAGCCTCAGCTACAAACTATGAAACATTAAATTTTTGGAAAGAAGAAGGATTAGAGCGTGTTGTCTTAGCTCGTGAAGTCGGCATGGATGAAATTAGAGAAATTCGCGAAAATACGGATGTTGAATTAGAAGTTTTCATTCATGGAGCGATGTGCATTTCATATTCAGGTCGCTGTGTTTTATCTAATCATATGTCCATGCGTGATGCGAACCGTGGTGGTTGTTCACAATCCTGTCGCTGGAAATATGACTTGTTCGAAGTGGACAGCTTAAATGAGCGTCAATCATTACTTGGCGGTGAACCGACTGAAGATTTCTCAATGAGCGCTGTTGACATGTCAATGATTCACCATATTCCTGATCTTGTTGAGGCTGGGGTCGATAGTTTAAAAATAGAAGGCCGGATGAAGTCAATTCATTATGTTTCAACTGTTTCAAACGTATACCGTCAAGCCATTGATACATATTGTAAAGATCCAGACAACTATCAATTTGATCCAGCTTGGGAGGACGAATTATGGAAAGTAGCTCAACGTGAACTGGCAACGGGTTTCTATTATGGAACACCTGATGAAGAGCAACAACTTTTCGGTAAACGTCGAAAAATCCCTGTCCATCGTTTTATTGGACAAGTATTAGACTATGATGAAGAAACAGGCATCGCCACCATTGAACAACGTAATAATTTCGGAATTGGTGACGAGATTGAATTTTACGGACCTGGTTTTACCCATCTCCACCAAAAAGTTGAACAGATGTGGGATGAAAAAGGTGAACCAATCGACAGGGCACCACATCCAATGATGATTATCAAAATGAAAGTCGATGCACCTGTTAAAAAGTATGATATGATGCGTAAAAAGCGCTGAATTTTGGGAGCTGTCCAATTTGGACGCTCTTTTTTATTGTCTAGTATACATTGTTCAGGAATGAACTGTTAAGGGGTCTGAGAGAATTGCGGGTCCTTGTGCCAGATATATTAGTAGACATGTATTAGATTGGCTATTTTCAATGTGGTCTAATTCACGCTAAAAGAATGGACTTATATTGCATTGGGTCTTCCAATGTTATATAACTCCTGTGCAAAGAAAAGACTTATATCGCATTGGGCCTTCCAATGTTATATAACTCCTGTGCAAAGAGAAGACTTATATCGCATTGGGCCTTTCAATGTTATATAACTCCTGTCCAAAGAGAAGACTTATATTGCATTGGGTCTTCCAATGTAATATTACTCAATCACAAAGAATAGATTTATATCACATAGAAGCAAGCATTCAACGCTATCAGACTCTAAAAAATGAGCGGAAAATGCATATCCCGCTCATTATAGTCCTAAGATAAACGCTAATCATTAAATCAATCCAGTAATTAATATCGTTAAAATCACGCATGGAATTATAACATATATGATGGGTTTCCACATGGGTGTGATTCTGAGTGTTGTTGAACCGGTATTAATATCCAATTGAAAATGGTCGAATGTCCAATGGAAGATAACATAAAGTGAAATAAACAAACCACTCGTCGTTAAAAGAATATTTCCAGAAACATAGTCAATTAATTCAAAAATAGTCATACCGAAAAATTGAATTGCTGCCCAGGGTCCATAAGATAAGATCGATGGAATAGCAAGAATGACCATCAATCCCAGCCAGAGCCAGACACTCGTTTTTCTTCCAATTTTTAATAATTCGGATGCATTCGCTGATATCGTTTCAATTAATCCGACAGCTGTTGTCACAGCGGCAATAACAACTAATAAGAAAAACAAAAAGCCAAAAATCATTCCACCAGGCATTTGATTTAAGAGATTCGGAATCGTTATAAACAATAAACCAGGTCCTGAATCAGGTGCGATGTGAAAAGCAAATAAGGCAGGAAAGATAACTAAACCTGATAGAAAAGCGACTAGTGTATCAAAAGAAACGACCCAAACGCTCCCCTTAACTAAATCTGATTTAACGGGATCTAAATAACTTCCATAAGTGAAAGCACCAGCTAGTCCAATACCAACAGAAAAGAATGCTTGCCCCAACGCTTCTAAAAATGTTTGTGCATTGATTGCGGAGAAATCTGGCTTTAAATACCAAGCCACACCTTTCATAGCACCTGGTAAAGAGAGTGAATAAACGGCTAGAATAATTAACATTAACAATAAGAGTGGCATACTGATTTTCACAAACTTTTCAATCCCATTTCTCACGCCCCGGGATACGATAAGACCGATAATAAAAACAGGGATTAATGTATAGCCGAACACCGCTAATGGATTCGATATGAGTTGGTCATAATGAGCAGCGATTTGTTCTGGTGTCATCCCTGAAAAACCACCAGCAATAACTTGAATCAAATAGGCAAAAATCCATCCCATGATCATTAAATAATAAGACATAATGAGAGAAGCAGCCAAAATACCAATCCATCCAATGAGAACCCATGGGCTGCCCCGTCTTGTTAATTTTCTTATCCCAGTAATGATACCAGATTGGGCTTTTCTACCAAGCCCCGCCTCAGCTAAAAATATCGGTAACCCAATAAGCACGATAATAATGAGATAAATAAATAGAAAAGCTCCACCACCATTATTTCCTGCTACATAAGAGAAACGCCAAATATTACCGAGACCGATTGAAAAGCCAGCTGTTGCCATAATAAAGCCTAAACTACTGCCCCATTTTTCGCGCTTTGCTTTATTTGCCTTTTTCATGATACTCCCTCCCATGTTGAAAAACTAAATCAATCGCACTATTCACTTAGAGATCGAAAACCGTGACGGATAGAGCGCCGTACCCGATGCGAACTCTCGCAAAACCCGAAAACCATAACGGGTAGAACGCCTTACCCGACGCGTATCCCTAATGAGCGTTTACCTAAAGTGTTTGCAAAAGGAACCTGAAATTAAACAACAGCGCCTTCGATGACTAGATCCTTCTCGGCAAATCGTTCAAAACGAAGCGGACTTAAATCAATCGTTTCATACGTACCAGTTCTAATTAGTTCAGACAAGCCTTTCCCAACTGCCGGGCCTTGTTGCATCCCATGGCCACTAAACCCACAAGCCAAAAAGTAGCCATTAAGTTCAGGGTGCTCTCCGATAATTGCATTTTGATCGATTGTGTTGTAACTATACATACCAGCCCAACCACTTTGAATTTTTGCAACCTCAAAATTAGGAACACGTGTGGCTAATACAGGCCACAATTCTTCGGTAAAAAATGAGCGCTTCCATGTAAAATCAATCCCTGGTTTTACTTTTTCGGAAAAACCTGAAATAATCGTTTCACCTTCATGACGGAAATAGACACCGGTGGGATCTACTGTAAGCGGTAATTTCTTACTTAACGGTTCCGCAATATCAAATTGAATAATTTGCCTTTTTAGCGGGACAACTGGAATAGGAAGCCCGATTTTTTCACTTAACTCTGGTGCCCAAGGTCCAGCGCAATTGATGACAATTCGTGCGTTATATATATCGCCTGAATATGTTCGAACACCCTGCACTCCATTTCGATCTGATAAAATCGTCTCTACATCATCGTAAATATAATGTGCTCCTAAATGCCTTGCTTGTTTCGCATATCCTTGCATGACAGAGTAAGGATCAAGATAACCATCATTTTTAGAAAATAGCCCACCAGCTAAATCATCAATTGATAATTCAGGGATAATCGTTAATAACTCCTCTTTATTCAATAGTTCTGAATTAACGCCGTACGAGTTTTGTAAAATGGATTGATGTTCAAGTTGTTTCATTTCTTCATTATTTTTTGCTAAAAAGAGATAGCCTGGTTGCTCAAAATCTATCTCCGCCAATTCGCCATCAACGGCCATTTTTTCAGGAAAAGAGCGATATGTTTCAATTCCGAACTTCCCCATTTGAATATTGACAGCCGTTGTGAATAGTTGCCTAATTCCACCCGCACTTCGCGGTGTAGAAGAAAATTCATATATACGATCTTTTTCAAAAACTAAAATCTCTCCATCATATCCATCGTGAAGGAGATTATAGGCAATACTTGAACCAATAACGCCCCCACCAACAATGATGATGTCTGCCTGTTTAGTCATAAAACCACCTCTTCGTTTGATTATTTCTAATAATGTATATATATCGCATGCAAAAACGCAAGTCTATGGTTAAATTGAACAAATTCTATGGCATTAATATTCACTTTTTATAATTATCTAAAAATATGTTATGATAGATTTTAAGCAAAACCTTATTAGAATAAGGAGGGGAGACTTTTGGAAGGTTTCGTACAAGATGCACAAAAGCTGATGAAAGCGGTTACAAAAACATTGCCATTTCCGATCAGTTTAACGGATGTTGATGGGGAAATTATTGCGGATTCAACGTATCATCGTGTCGGGTCCATTCATGCGCCATCAAAAGAAGTGATAAGAAAAAATGATTATGTCATTTATGAAGAGAAAGACATCACCAATGAAGAAAATGTTCTTCCGGGTGTTGCTGTTCCACTTAAATTTGATAATGAAACAAAAGGTGTATTAGGAATTATCGGCCCTCCTAAAGAGGTGATACCACATGCTAAACTCATTAAGCAATATATTGAATTAATGTGGCAAGAGATGTTTTTAAAACAAATCGATGACCTAGAGGAAAAAACACTCGAATCCTTTTTACAATATATTCTCTTAAATAAGTCGGTTGACCCACTTAGGGTAAAACAATACTGTAACAGACTAGATATAAGCAATCGCCGAACATATTATTGCGTCGTAATTGATTTAGGTGGTTCTCTTATGTCTGGTTTAGGTGAAGAAGAAAGTTCCTATTCATTAACTCATTTAAGAGAAACGCTATTAGTGAAAGCGCGTGACACCTTTTTAAAAGAAGCAGATGATCGTTGTGCCTATTTAAATACCGAGAAGATGATTGTTTTAAAAGCTGTTACAGCATCTTTTGATAATTATTCTGTCATAACACGATTCAGAAATGAAGCAAAAACTTTTCTTAACTTATGTCGGGAGTTAAAAGTACCTCATCCGCTAATCGCAGCGGGCACGATTTGTGAATCACTTATTGATTTAAATGAATCATATCAAAAAGCGGAAGAAATGCTTTCGTTTGCGAAAAAACAAAGATTAACTGCACAGGTTTTTGATTATTCTTCCTGGCCAATTTTATTAAAAATGTTACCTAACCAGATTAATCCAGCGTATACAAAGATATTAAAAAATCGCTTAGATAAATTATTTGAACATGATTCATTTGGAGAGTTAAAACGAGATTTTATCATGTACTGTGATCAAAATATGAATCTCACACGGGCAGCAAAGAAACTATTCATTCATCGTAATACATTGATATACCGCTTAAGCAAAATTGAGGAATTAACACATCTTGATACACGTAATTTCCAACATTGTTTATTGTTATATACAGCGTTGAAGAAGTTTACTTCTCCTCATACGAATGAATTCTAACATTGTTATCGTTTTTTTTGGATATAAAAAGGGCCCCCACCAAGTCACTAGTTTAATGACTTATGGGAAAGCCCACTTCATGTTAAATATTTATATCTTTTGCTGGTTCTGTAACACGTTTAATAAAGAATGTCAAAATAAGCGCGACAGCTACAATGATTGTCGATACAAAGAATGAAAAATTAATCCCATGTAACATTGCTTGATTTAATAATTCATTTTCTGACACTTGGGAAGTTGCTTCTCCCATTAACTGTTTCGCTTTTGATTCAGTTTGACTGTTCATTACTGTTATGAGAAGCGCTGAGCCAATCGCACCTGATACTTGTTGTAACGTATTATTTAATGCAGTCCCATGAGGGTATGCTTTTTCTGGTAATTGATTTAATCCATTTGTCATAATCGGCATCATAACCATCGACATACCGAAACTTCGGATAGAAAACAACCAGACAAGTGTGCGATAAGATACTTCCATATCGAGACGACTAAAGAAATACGTTGTAATCACTGTAATCGACAATCCAACAATGGCAAGCGTTTTTGGTCCATACTTATCAAAAAGACGTCCCGTAATCGGCGACATAATCCCCATGATGATTGCTCCAGGTAACATGAGCAAACCGGCATCAAGAGGGGAGAAACCGCGAATTGTTTGGATGTATATCGGCATGAGAATCATGATTGAAAAGAGTGCAATCGCTAGAATCACGGATACAGCCGCAGCTAAAGCGAACATCGGATACTTAAATATCCGAAACTCCAACATCGGTTCATCCATTCGTAATTGCCTAATAATCATAGCAAGTAAACTGATTGTCCCTACAATAATGGTGCTATAAACAAATACGTCATTCCAACCTTTATCCCCAGCCATACTAAATCCATATAAAAGCCCACCAAAGCCAACACTTGATAAGACAATTGATAGCACATCTAATTTGATTGGGCGGTTAGGGGTTAGATTTTTCAGTTTAAAGATGGCATATACGAAAATAAATAAGGCAAATGGTATGACGATATAAAATAAAGCACGCCAGCTATAATGTTCAACCACCCATCCAGAAAGTGGTGGACCAACAGCAGGGGCAACGAAGAAGACGAGTCCGAATACCCCCATGACGGTTCCGCGTTTTTCAATTGGGAAAGATACGAGCATAATATTCATAAGTAATGGCATCATAACGGCTGATCCAGCTGCTTGAAGCATACGAGCTAGAAGAAGTATATTAAATGTAGGTGAAAAACTAGCTAAAATAGTTCCAGCTGTAAATAAACCCATCGCCGTAATAAAAAGCGTCCGGTTTGTAAACCGCTGAATTAAAAATGCACTAGCTGGAATCAAGATTCCATTGACGAGCATATACCCAGTTGTTAACCATTGTACTGCAGTTGGTTTAACATCGAACTCATTCATAATTGACGGCAATGCGACGTTTAATAACGTTTCATTTAAAATAGCGATAAAGGCACCGATAAACATAATAATAATGATGCCATAAGGTGTATCGTGTGAAGCATTTTCTTTCTTTATATTCATCTTGCATCCTGCTTTCAAAAGTAATATCTATCTTGTGAAATAACATCATACCACAATTAAAAAGATGATTCTATAAATAAATTTACTATGGTAATACATATGAGGTGACGATATGCTCAAAAAAGTAATTGACTCACATATACATTTAGACTGTTACGAAAAAAATCAACAAGAGCAAATTCTTTATGATTTAGACACTTATCATATTGATACATTAATTGCCGTGTCAATGAATCATATTTCTGCAAAAAAAACATTATCATTAGCGAAACAATATTCAGTAATTGAGGCGGCAATCGGTTATCACCCAGAACAATCTCTGCCTTCTGAAGATGAAATAACAAGCTTGTTGAGATTAATTGATGAACAGCAATCTACATTAACAGCCATAGGAGAAGTTGGGCTACCATATTATTTGCGACAAGAAAATCCTGATATGCCGCTTGAACCTTATATCGATATTCTAGAAATGTTTATCAAAAAAGCTGGTGAATTAAATGTTCCAATTGCTCTGCATGCTGTCTATGATGATGCGCCAATCGTATGTTCATTATTAGAAAAGTATTCAATTGAAAAAGCACATTTTCATTGGTTTAAAGGAGATAAGAAAACAATGGAACGCATGATTCAAAATGGTTATGTTGTTTCATTCACACCAGATATTATTTATCATGAAAAGCGTCAACCATTAATTAAACAAATACCTTTATCTCATATGATGGTTGAAACAGATGGTCCATGGCCATTTGATGGACCATTTAAAAGTCAAATGACACATCCGAAAATGATTCATCAAATCATTAGGAAAATCGCTCAAGTAAAGCGAATGCCATTAGAAGAAGTATACGCGATCATTTATCAAACAACAAAACAATTTTACTTAGGGCAAAAGGTATAATACGACTATATTACTGGAAATTATCTATGCTGTTGTTCAAATGAATAACCTTTGAAACAAGGAAAAATATGACAATGTCCAAACGAGGAGGAATTCAATTGTTAAAAAGGGAAGAGGTTGTTTTTGTTTTAGTCGATGTTCAAGGGAAACTAGCACATACGGTTTATAATCATGAAGTGATGCTGCAACGATTAACTCAGCTTATTCAAGGTTTAAAAGTTCTCGATATTCCAATGCTATGGTTGGAACAATATCCAGAGGGGCTCGGACCAACGACAGAAGAAATTGCTAAGCTTATGCCTAAAGAGGTTAAGCCCATTTCGAAAATAACTTTTAATGCTTGTTTAAACGATGAATTTATGGAAGCTGTGGAAGCAATTGAGCGAAAACAAGTCCTTCTTGCTGGCATTGAAGCGCATATTTGTTTATATCAAACAGCAATGGGGCTTAATGAGCGGGGCTATGATGTTCAAGTCGTTGCAGATGCTGTTTCGTCACGAACTAAGCAGAATAAAAGGATTGGTCTAGGAAAGATGAAAGCACATGGGATTCCCGGAACAAGTGTTGAAATGCTTTTATATGAATTGATGGAAGCAGCTGACATCCCTGAATTTAAAGAAGTTTTAGAGATTGTTAAATAATAAAGGGCGTGTTCTAAATCGCTTTTGTAAGTGAAAGGATTTTAAGAAATCCCGTATTGAATGATTGTATCCTCTAGAATAATAGAATTTGAAAAAGTATCATTTTGCACGATAAACAAATTATCTTAATTTCAAACATAAAAACTAGCACAGACTAAAATCTTAGTCTGTGCTATTGTTACAACTTATTTTGGAGCTGGTAAATCGAAATGCAAAGTCTTCTCTTTAAATAGTCGTTTGACGTCAGGTCCAGTGAATGGTCCTACTTCAAGATCAAACTTATCGTATAGTTCAAAGTACTTTTTGTCGAAAATAAACACAATTTGTCTGTATCCTTTATCACCTGGATGTAATTCTTGAGGGTGTATGTTTTCAACCATGTTTTGAGATGAGAAACGCATCTCATTATCGTTAACATTTAATTTTGCAATACCCCCTCCACCGTATATCACTTCATTTGATTGATTATCCATAGCTACTTGAATCGTTAATGCAACTAAATCATTATCACCAAAGTTTCTAAACCGCTCCTTACTTGATTCATTTGGAGTAATCTCAGTATATTGGACACCTTCAACCGTGAACTTGAACTTATCTAATTCTTGTGTTTCATTTATATCTGTTTTTTCAAAAATGAGTTCCTTTGTTGCGATACTGTCAGTTGTTAATTTATCCTCATAGAATTTTGTAGCTGTTGCAAGTTTTTCAACTTGTTCTTCATTAATAGCGAAATCAAAAAATCCTTCTTCCTTATATGACCCTTTATAGTCCTTATTATCAGCTACTCCTGCTTCAACAAAAAATTTTGGTTCAAGTGTACTTACTTTTTCAAACTCTTCATTGTCGAGTAAAAAGACATGGTAGAAGTTGTACTCAGAGTCGGCCGGGAATGTACTTGGTTCTTCCCACTGGATCTCCTTATCCTCTGGAATATAATAAATGTTCCTAGATGAGATATAATCATAACGGTCATCCGTTTGAATACGAAAAGTTGGCGAATAGTATAATGTTTGATCTGATGTATTTTCGGTTGTGATATCTGCTGTAATCACATAGCCTTCTAAATCTGGAAATTGATGTTCCGAGCTTTGATTCATATCCGTCACACGGACGACTTGATATTTATTGATTTTAACAACAAGCCCGTTCATTTCATGCTCAATCTCTGGATTATCGTTTGTGAAGATGACTTCCACATCGCCACCTGTTTCTTCTGCGATAGCTGGATTCATAATTTCCCCTTCAGCTGAATCTTTTTCGTCTTCTGAAGTCTTGTCTTTATTGTTTTCTTCCTCATCTTCATCTTTTTTATCCTCGTCATCTTTAACTTCTTCTTTCTTTGTCGTATCTTTAGGCTCATCTTTACTCGCATCTTCCTTTCCACATGCAACAAGCATGAGTAAAGTGAGTGCAACTATGCCAATTATGACTAACGCTTTTCTCAAAAAATTACCTCCCAAAAATTTCAAGTTAAACATGAATATTGTATCACGAGTGAAAATTTTGTAAATAGTTCTATGAGCATAGGTCAAAAGACATGAAAAAAGCGTGACTAGATTGTCACGCTTAAGTGAAGTGAGATTCAAAAGGTGTAGGAAACTCCTATTTGTAGGGGAGTTGTATGCGAAGTTTTTTTCGGGCTTGTTTTCCCCAACTTTTCACTGCTTCCTCTGAGGTGTTTTCTCGCTTAGCAATTTCTTTTACAGGCATATCCAAAATAATAAAGTAGTACACCCATTTCCATTGCTTATCAGTTAGTTGATCTTTGATGCTTTTCCAGAAATTCACATCTGTAATTGCTGGTTCTTCCCGTTCTAAAAGTGGATAGGAGAGGTCTGTGCGCCGTACGCGATTTCCGGTGTCCCATTGCATTTTATTTTCTGCAACAATTGCTTGGTCATTATGCATGATACGCGTATCCTTTCTGATTTTGTCAATGAGTCGTTTTTCAATAATGTAATTAAAATACGTTGACATAGGGCCTTTATGCGACTCATATTGTTCATAGGCATTCCATAATGCGAAGAGACCTTCCTGAAAAAAATCTTGATGTGGATCTCGGATATTCATGCGATGAATATGATAATAAATTCGGCGTTTGTTCTGTTCGTACACTTCCTCAAAAGTAAATGCTTTTTCTTCCTTTTTGCTCAACTCAACTCCTCCTTTCTCTTAAAAATTCCCCCTTACCGACAACAACTTGTTCTTATATTTATTATCGAAACGAATACAATAAAAGTGGCATCAATAATAAAAAATGTTACATCCATTATATACGAACTAATGTTCCGTTTTCAAGGTTATTTAAAGGAGTTATGAAAAATTAAATCTATTATGAATATTCCTTTGTTTAAATCGTTTGAAACATATATTTAGATGAGATAATAAAGAATGGTTTATCAGTGACTCAAAATATTAATTTTTAAGTTGATTATTCCTATCATTTAACTTAAAATATTGTTATATAACAGAAGAAGTGCAAGATTTTAGACAGAGATAGAGGGGGAAATATAGTTGAGGAAGAATTTAATATGGCAAATACTCATTGCTTTTATTCTAGCCATTATTACTGGAATCATATTTGGTGAGAAAATAGCTATTGTCGCACCATTAGGCGATTTATTTCTACGTCTAATTAAGTTTATTATTGTACCTTTAATTCTTTCAACGATTATTGTTGGTATAACTAGTACAGAAGACGTACAGAAATTAGGGCGCTTAGGTGGAAAAACAATTACCTATTATTTACTAACAAGTTTGATAGCGATTTCATTAGGTTTATTTATGGGAAATGTTTTTAAACCAGGACTTGGAACGGATATTAAATTATCTGGTGAAAAAGTAGAATTTCAAGAATCGGAAAGTATAATAGATACGATTCTAAATATCGTACCAACAAATCCGCTTGAATCTCTTGTCACAGGTAATATCTTGCAAATTATTTTCTTTGCAATTTTCCTTGGTATAGGTATGACACTTGTGGGTAAAAAAGCTGATCCTGTCAAACAGTTTTTTGAAGGGTTAGCTGAAATCATGTATAAAATAACTGGAATCGTTATGGCAGTTGCTCCTATCGGAATTTATGGTCTTCTGGCGCCTGTAATTGGTGAATATGGAGCGAGCGTACTTTTACCACTAATAAAACTCATCATTGCTATGCTTATTACATGTTTGATTCATATTGGAGTGATTTATTCTGCTGCCGTCAAAACATGGGGTAATATGAGTCCAATTACGTTTATAAAAGGAATGCTACCAGCGGCTATGGTTGCTTTTAGTACAAGTAGTAGTTCTGGAACGCTTCCTGTGACGATGAAGTGTGTCGAAGATGACCTTAAAGTGTCCAAAGATGTAAGTAGTTTTGTGTTGCCACTAGGTGCCACAATTAATATGGATGGTACAGCCATCTATCAAGGGTTGACTGTCATGTTTATTGCCCAGTACTATGGTGTTGACTTGACATTATCTCAGTTAGGTATTGTGGCTCTAATAGCAACGTTTGCATCGATTGGTACAGCTGGTGTTCCAGGAGCGGGAATGATTATGCTAACGATGGTACTTGCAGCGGTTAATCTTCCATTAGAAGGGATTGCCCTTGTCGCAGGTATTGACCGCATTCTTGATATGATGCGCACGACTGTTAATATAGTTGGCGATGCTTCTGCTAGTGTTGTCGTTGACGCATCTGAAAAACGACGTGTCTACAAAGAAGAACGTATCTTAGCAGGATAAAATACTATTTTTTCATAGAAGAGCTGTTTTTACAGCTCTTTTTTATATTATAGTATAAATTGATTGATTAGTGTTGATTTTTTCTTTATTTATTCACTCTTTTCTAATACTTAATAATTTTTAAGGACACCATCTTATAACTTTGGTATTTTGTATTTTTACTTCCTGTTATGCTAATCCGCTTAATGAGTAGTTTTTCCAGTTCTATTAAATAACCACCCAATCTTCTCACGGGAGCACTAACTCTATATAAGACTAAGCAAAAAGCAGAGAGACTGGCTCTATCTTAAATTCCAACTGCAAACCATGCTATAATAAACGTACAAAAATGTGAAAAGAGGCTAGAAGATGAATCGCATTATGATTATTGAAGATGATCCGAAAATTGCGGGTTATCTTCATTCATATATTGAAAAATATGGTTATGAAGTTCATGTTGTAGAAGACTTTAACAATATAATGGAGTCCTTTCGGGCATTTAAACCGAATTTAGTTTTATTGGATATTAATTTACCTCGTTTTGATGGCTATTACTGGTGCCGACAAATTAGGCAGGAATCAGTTTGCCCAGTGATTTTTATTTCGGCGCGTACAGGGGAAATGGATCAAGTGATGGCGCTGGAAAATGGGGGCGATGACTTTATTGCAAAACCGTTTCATCCAGATATTGTCATGGCGAAAATCCGCAGTCAAATCCGTCGTGCTTATGGCGAGTATGCCAGTAAGCAAGAAGAACGTATCATTGTAAAAGAAGGACTAAAACTTTATCCAGAGCGACTTGAGTTAAGATTTCAAGAAAAAGTCGTCCACTTAGCGAAAAAAGAAGCTGATATTATCGAATACTTAATGACACGTCACCCACGTATCGCAGGAAGAGAAGATTTATTGGAAAGACTATGGGATGATCAAATGTATGTGGATGAAAACACATTAAATGTGAATATAACACGAGTTCGCAAAAAGTTTGCTGAAATAGGCATTAAAGATGCAGTTGAAACAATTCGTGGAGCTGGTTATCGTTTACGCGTGACATGGTCATAAGCTCGCAATATGTGAGGTGATTAATATGAAGCTCTTTTTAAGAGAACATATGACATTAATTGTTATCCAATGTATTCAATTTGTATTTATCATAGGTATCATTTGGCTTGCAGGATTTCATGAGTGGAAGATCTTGCTTTATGCTTTTGGTATCGGTATACTCTTTCTGTTTGCTTATCTGATTTATTATTATGTCACACGCCGTCGTTTGTATAATCGACTAGAAAAAGAACTCATCACACTTGATGAGTCGTTAATACCGACTGATACAGCTCCTATTTCTGAAGCATTTGATCAGCTCATACAGTCACAATACAAACGCTATATTGAAAAAGTTAATGACATTGAGGATGCAAAAAATCAACATCTCGAATTTATTGATCGTTGGGTACACCAGATGAAAACCCCGCTTTCAGTCATTGAACTCACAGCACAGGATCTTGATGAACCTGATTCATCAAATATTCGTGAAGAAACCGATCGAATCAAGACAGGGTTAAATACGGTGCTTTACACAGCACGTCTCCGCACGATTCAAGATGACTTTCATATTAAACCAGTTGATTTAGAAAAAGTGATTCATGATGTCAATCAAGAAAATCGTCGTTTTTACATTCGTAATCATGTTTTTCCAAAATTTGAAAACAAGGGACATATCACGATGGTTGAAACAGATGAAAAGTGGCTGCTGTTTATTGTGGGGCAACTCGTACAAAATGCTGTTAAATACTCAGCAGGAAAAAGTAATGAAATCATCATTTCATTATATAAAAGAGCGACCGAAGAAATCGTATTAGAAGTGAAAGATTTCGGCATTGGGATTCCGGATTTTGATCAAAAGCGGATTTTTCAACCGTTTTTCACTGGCGAAAATGGACGGAAATACCGTGAATCAACAGGTATGGGGCTTTATTTAGTGAAAGAAGTCGTCAACTATCTCGGTCATGATATCGAAGTGGATAGTAAAGTCGGAGAAGGAACGACTTTTAAGCTTATTTTTAACGTGATCGAAACAATTACATGAATGTAAGGTTCATGAAAGAATAATCGATCGTATCATATTAAGACCCGCGATACACTAATGTTAGACAAATAATCAATGTAAAGGAGAACGAGATTATGTTACAAGTGAAGAAGCTAAACAAAGTGTATCAAGGGAAGGTTCCTTATCGAGCTTTAACCGATATTGATTTAGAAGTTGAAGAAGGTGAATTTGTTGGTATCATGGGGCCATCTGGAAGTGGGAAAACGACATTACTCAATTTAATTGCAACCATTGATGAGCCGACATCTGGTGATATATTAATTGATGGTAAAAATCCACATCTCCTCAGTCGGAATAAATTAGCGAAATTTCGCCGTCAACAATTAGGCTTTGTTTTCCAAGACTTTAACTTGCTTAATACATTAACAGTTGAGGAAAATATTGTTTTACCACTTACACTGGATGGAAAACGTGTAAAAGATATGAAAGAAAAAGCTGATATGATTGCTAAGAAGCTAGGTATTTCACATATTATGGAGAAACGCACATATGAAATTTCCGGTGGTCAAGCGCAGCGTGTAGCTGTTGCAAGGGCGATGATTCATCGACCGAAGCTTTTATTAGCAGATGAACCGACAGGAAATTTAGATTCAAAATCCTCTCGTGATGTGATGGAGATGCTGAGTCATATTAATAAGCAGGAAAAAACGACGATGTTACTTGTAACACATGAAGCACAGGCTGCGAGTTACAGTGATCGGGTAATTTTTATACGTGATGGCCGACTTTATTCAGAAATTCATCGTGGAGATAGTCAAAAGACCTTCTTCCAAAAAATCATTGACACACTCTCATTATTAGGAGGGAATGACAATGACTTTTCGTCAGTTCGCCCTTCATAATGTGTTCCGTAATAAAAGACTTTATGTTGCTTATTTTTTTAGTAGTATGTTCGCTGTGATGGTCTTTTTTACCTTTGCAAATTTTGCGTTTCATCCTGCTTTTCAAGAAGGGGATATGCCTTCAAGTGCGATGAAAGGGATGTTAGTCGCAGGTGGCATCATCTATGTTTTTTCATTCTTTTTCATATTATATTCGATGAGTTCCTTTTTACAATCGCGAAAAAGAGAATTCGGATTATTGATGCTTTTAGGTATGTCATCACGTCAAGTGAAGCGAATGACTTTTATTGAAAATATGGTCATTGGAATTTTTGCCACGACATTTGGAATCGGATTTGGCCTTATATTTTCAAAAGTCATTTTGTTAATAGCGGAAAATGTTCTCGTCATCGATGAAACATTAAATTTTTATTTTCCAACAAAAGCGATATTGTTAAGTTTTGTATCATTTGTATTACTGTTTTTAGTTATTTCATTCTTTGTCACATTTGTTTTACGGACGAAAAAGCTTGTTGAATTAATTAAAGCTGACAAACAATCAAAGGGAGAACCGAAAGCGTCTCTCTTGTTAACAATTTTAGCTGCGATATTATTAATCGGTGGTTATGGAGTAGCCTTATATGTTAAGGGAACCCAAGTCGTTATTGCGCTTATTCCCGTTGCCATTGTCGTAATTATTGGCACGTATTTTTTCTTTACCCAATTAAGTGTTTTTGTTATACGTCGCTTAAAGAAAAACAAACAGATTTTCTGGAAAAAGACGAATATGCTTCTGTTCTCAGACTTATCATTTCGGATGAAAGATAATGCACGGACCTTTTTCATGGTTGCGATCATTTCAACTGTTGCCTTTAGTGCGATTGGTACGTTATTTGGCTTTCGGACGTATTTGACGAAAGGGATTGTGGAAGCAACCCCATATTCCATCATATATAATTCGATGGAAGGTGAAGATGTTAAAGCGAAGATTAATGATATTAATAACATATTAAGCGAAGAAAATGTAAAAGCAGATCAAGAAGTGATAGAAAATAAGTATTATGAAACCGGTGTTGATTATCCAGTCTTAATTGTGAAAGCATCAGAATATAATCGACTTGCCAAGTTAATCGACGAGGATTTAGTTGATCCGAAAGAAAATCAAGCCATCGTTGTAGGGGACCACCATGCTAATATTAATACCTTTAAAAATGATGAAAAACTGATGAAGACGAAAATCCCCTTAAAAGATGGCAAAGAAATTCAAGCATTTTCAACCATTTCATCTTCGATTATTAATGAAATGCAAGCCTATTATATTATTAATGACAATGAGTATAAATACCTTCCAGAGCCAGTTAAAGAATCGACCTTAGCTGCGTGGGTTATTTCAAATGCAACTGATGAAAGGTTAGTAGCTGTCGGTGAAAAAGTTTCAGAGAGCTTTAATAAATATAATAATGCTTTTTCGATTGATTACAATGTCTATGTAGTTGATAAAGCTTACGGTCCGATATTATTCATTGGTTTGTTTATCGGAATTGTGTTCTTTGTCTCAGCAGGAAGCTTTTTATATTTTAGATTGTATTCTGATTTAGACAATGATCAGGAGAAATTTAAGGCCATTACGAAATTAGGGCTAACAAAAGGTGAATTGAAAAAAGTAATTAGTCGTCAAACGGCCATTCTCTTTTTCGCACCAATTATTGTAGCGCTTGTTCATGGGGCTGTTGCGCTGACGGCATTAATGCACCTTTTCGACTATAACTTAGTTCGTGAATCCGCCATCGTTCTCGGTGTCTTTGCGTTCATTCAAGTTGTTTATTTCTTTATCGTACGTCATTTTTACACGAAACAAATTCAAAAAGCACTTTAATGAAAAAAGCATCCTGTCACGGCGGGATGCTTTTTTGTTTATCGAATAGACGGAATATAAAAAAATGGTAAAATAGAGTTAGAAAAGACACTCAATTACTTAAAGGAGGACTCAAGGCCGATACGCAATTGGCTAATAGATTGACTTTCGGCGACCTTTACAATTTCATCCCGTAATTGCGTAGCGCCTGGTAAATCATTAGCAACCGTAAAGGATTTTAGTTCGTCACCTAATTCATGAGTTTGTCCAAACCAAGTTACTTGGAACGGAAGGCGGCGACTCCAGCGGGAGAAGCATGCGTCTTGAGACCCCGCAACGAGCGTTTTTTGCGAGTGAGGAGGCTCAAGCAGCCCTAAGGAAAGCGTCCGCCTGCAGTGGAAAGTAACGGGTACACTAGCAAATACAATT
>NZ_DATBTY010000053.1:0-2435 GCF_036516575.1 Cerasibacillus sp. | reverse complement strand
TGCTTTCGACTTCCCAGGATTCGTTCCAGCATATTTACGTCCACTCTTCTGTGAAGGGAAAGGGCCTTTCCGTTGGGCAGCACTTTCAGGAGATCCAGAAGATATTTACAAAACAGATGCATTAGCAAAAGAAATGTTCGGTCACGATGAAGCTCTTGTGAACTGGATTGATATGGCTCAAGAAATGGTACAGTGGCAAGGTTTACCGTCACGTATTTTCTGGCTCGGATATGGAGAGCGTCACAAGTTCGCATTGAAAGTGAACGAAATGGTTGCAAGTGGAGAAATTTCAGCACCGATCGTCTTCGGTCGAGATCACTTAGACTCAGGTTCTGTAGCATCACCAAACCGTGAAACAGAATCGATGAAAGATGGTTCAGATGCAATTGCAGACTGGCCAATTTTAAACGCATTAATTAATACTTCTGGTGGAGCAAGTTGGGTAAGTGTTCACCACGGTGGCGGTGTAGGAATGGGTTATTCTTTACACGCAGGTCAAGTTCTTGTAGCGGATGGTTCAGATGAGGCACGTCAACGAATTGAACGCGTTTTAGTATCAGATCCAGGAATGGGTGTTATTCGTCATGCTGACGCAGGATACGAGCGTGCAATCGATGTTGCGAAAGAGCGTGGTGTACGCATTCCGATGCTCGAACAATAAAATGAATGGTACTGTCCCGCAAAAAGTGGGACAGTTTTACCCATTTTCAAAGGAGTGTTGCAAATGAACGAGCGAAAACCATGGTACTCTCCAGTCGGACAACACTTGAATTGCGAAACTTGGGAGACAGAAGCTTTATTAAGATTATTGTTAAATAGTCTAGACCCCCGTGTAGCTGAGCGCCCAGATGACTTAATTGTATATGGAGGGCGAGGGAAGGCAGCGAGAGACGAAAAATCACTTCAGCAAATCATTACCGAATTAAAAAAGTTGAAAAGTGATGAAACGTTGCTCATACAATCAGGGAAGCCAGTAGGTGTATTTACGACTTATGAAGATGCCCCGCGCGTCATTTCTTCCACTTCTATGATTGTTCCAGCAATGGCGAACGATGCAGAGTTTAAAAAATTAGAAGAAAAAGGTTTAACGATGTATGGACAGGCAACAGCGGCAAGTTGGTCTTACATAGGGGTACAAGGTATTCTGCAAACAACTTTTGAGACGATGGGGGAAATTGCAGCCCGTTATTTTAATGACTCATTGAAGGGACATATTGTACTGAGCTCTGGATTAGGTGGAATGGGCTCGGCGCAACCACTTTCAGTATCTATGCATGGTGGCGTATCAATTATTGTAGAAATTGATGAAGAGAAAGTAAATCGTCGATTGTTAAACAACTATTGCGACATAGCAGTTCATTCTACTGAGCGTGCAATTGAACTTGCGCAAGAAGCAGCCGAATTAAAGCAACCTTTAGCAATTGCTTTAATTGGAAATGCACCAGATGTCTATCGTGAAATGTTGGAATTAAATTTTACTCCCTCTATTGTGACTGATCAAACAGCCGCTCATGATTTAGTAGATGGCTACGTACCAGAAGGTCTCACTTTAGAACAAGCTAGTTATTTACGTAAAAATAAACGAAAAACATATATTAATCTCGCTCAACGCTCAGTCATTCGTCATGTTGAAGCGATGCTTGAATTCCAAAAGAGAGAAGCAATTGTCTTTGATTATGGAAATAATATTAGGGGACAAGCGCATAAAAATGGATTAGAGCAAGCTTTCAATATTCCGAACTTTGTAACACAGTACATTCGTCCTCTTTATAGTGAAGGACGTGGACCTTGTCGATGGATTGCACTTTCAGGAAGTCCAAGTGATATTTATGCAATAGATGAAAAATTGTTAAATCGTTACGCTCACGATACTCGTTTGCAGAGATGGCTAACTTATGTCCAAGATAATTTACATTTCTACGGATTGCCTGCTCGTACGTGCTGGTTAAATTATGAAGAACGAATCGAGTTAGGCCAAATTTTAAATGATATGGTAGCTAACGGAGATTTGCAGGGTCCTGTTGCAATCACGAGAGACCATTCTGAAGCAAGTACGATTGCAGCACCTTACAGAGAGTCAGAAGATATGAAAGATGGTAGTGATCTTGTTGCTGATTGGCCTATTTTGCTAGGGATGCTCAATGCAAGTGCAGGAGCATCGATGGTTACGATTCAACATGGTGGAGGAGTTGGAATTGGAAACTCTATACACACCGGTATGACAGCGATAGCAGATGGAACAGTAGCAGGAGCAAAAAAACTAGAACGAGTGTTAAAGATGGATCCCGCATTAAGTATTATTCGGTTAGCAGACGCAGGTTATGAGAAAGCTCATGAAATGATTCATATCCATAAGTTAAAAAAACCGTTGTAATGTCGACCAAAGGGGGAGACATAGAATGAAAAAGAGTAAAGTATTTGTTGCGATTACAAAT
>NZ_DATBTY010000052.1:0-23457 GCF_036516575.1 Cerasibacillus sp. | reverse complement strand
GGAAGGCGGCGACTCCAGCGGGAGAAGCATGCGTCTTGAGACCCCGCAACGAGCGTTTTTTGCGAGTGAGGAGGCTCAAGCAGCCCTAAGGAAAGCGTCCGCCTGCAGTGGAAAGTAACGGGTACACTAGCAAATACAATTTTTATGAATTAGTCAGATTGAAAAGGCGAAAAGGTAATGCCTAAACATAGTATACGAGGAGGTAGGATATGTTGGCAAAGAGGCTTGGTTTAGTTTTCTTGGCGGGTATTTTTACTTATTTTGCTATCAATTTCGTCCTATTTGTTTTCGGTTTACCAACATTGCATGAATGGATTGGCTGGAAGTAAGTGCATGATTTTGGGGGTGTCTCTGTGAGTACAACGGGCCGTAATGAGCATGTAATAACCTTGTCACTACTTAGGAGAGTGCATTATGGCTTATATCCCATCACAAGTCAGGGGCACTCAATCGCTAAGTCAACAAGGTAGTTACTTTAATACGGTTCCTTCACTATAGCATAAAAAGAGAGTGGCCAAGTAAGACTAACTAGGCTGCTCTCTTTTTTCATAGAAATGTTAAAAGGTATTTTATTCTTCTATTGGTAACATGCGTTCTTCCGTTTCGTTAAATAATGTATAAACATATCCAATGATCGCACCAATTAAACCGGTCACAATCCAACCAGCACCGATTGAAAATAGCGGGATAAAAGCAAATGCTTGGTTGATTGCATCAACAAAAAGTCCTGCCTCTTTAACCGCATCAAGTAAAGCAACAAACCCTGTTCCAATCATTGTGCCAACATAGACAGCGCGGCGTCCTTTGAACCAATTGTTGGTAAAGGATAAGATAATAAGAGCAATTGCCAGTGGATAGAGTAATAATAAAATAGGTGAAGCTATATCAAGAATGGTAGCGAGTCCAAAGTTTGTAATCACCAAACTGACAAGTGCTAATAAGTAAATCCATTGACGGTAAGAAATTTTCGGATAAATCCGGTTAAAATATTCTGCAACTGATGATAAACAAGCAATATTTGTCGTAATCCCCGTTAAGAAAATAACCGTTCCAATCATTAATAACCCAATATCTCCGAATAAATAACGTGCACTGTTCGCTAGTACTTCACCGCCGTTATTCGCATAACCAATTGCCTCGACACTTGAAGCGCCAATCCAACCTAAGGAAAGCTGTAAAATGGCTAACCCAATAATCGTAATAATACCTGATTTAATAAACACAACTGATTGTGCTTTCTTTTCGGTCACACCAGCATTACTGATTGCTTTAATAAAAATCCCACCAAAAATAAAAGCAGCCAAAACGTCCATTGTATAGTAACCCTCGACGAATCCTTTGAAAAAAGTATCTTGTATATATGGATCACGTGGTTCGCCAGGCGACCCCATTGGTGTCACGATAGATTTGATAATCAATATTGCAAGAAGTGTCCCGAACACTGGTGTAATAATTTTTCCAAGCCGGTCAACGAACTTCCCTGGATTTAAAGATAATAAAATCGTTAATATGATAAATATAGTAGAAAAAATAAATAGTACCATACTCCCCGAAATATTAGAGCCTAGAATTGGAACGATACTCACTTCATAAACAACAGATGTTGTCCGTGGAATGACGTAAATTGGACCCAAAGTTAAAAATAAAGCGATTGAAAAGAAAACACCAAAGCGTGGCCCAACCCTTCCAGCAAGCTGTTCAACGGTACCTCCAGAAATAGCAAGTGAAATAATTGCTAACAGAACAAGTCCCACCCCTGTAATTAAAAAACCTGTCATCGCAATCCATGTATTGGTACCTGCTAACTGGCCTACCATTGGTGCAAAAATCGTATTCCCAGCACCTAAAAACATAGCCAATAGCATGAAACCGATTGCAAAAAGTTGCCCAATAGATAATTGTTTATTCATCTGCTTCCCCTCTCAATGATCATATGATGTCCTTAACGCTGTATGTCGTGATGTTTATCGGGTTCGACAGATACATAGTTTAAGGAAGGTTTTGTTACTAGGAAAGACCGGTACTAAACATTGCAAACGATTGCATTCAGACGATTAGCATATTTCCTAGTAATGCTTTAATTCTATCAAAAAAAACTCAGAAAATGAAGGGAATTTTTTACCAATTTTATGCACCTAATGCAAATTAGTTGGAATTTCGCTAGGCGCAACTAGTAGAACTTTGCACATGATGTTGAACTCAATAAAAATCGTTACAGTAAAGGATATAGAACTACACAGGGTGCGAAACTGTGGAAAAACTGCCACACCCAATGGGGAGACCGCCGTACTCTGCACAACTTTAGAAAAAACTCACATCAGTGAAGAGTAGATTGCTGCACTCCGCATGTTTTTTGGTTTTCTTGATATACCGTGAGGAGTGTTTGGCTCTACTCCGCATGGTTTTTGTTATTCTTGATATACCGTGAGGAGTGGAAGGCTCTACTCCGCATGGTTTTTATTATTCTTGATATACCGTGAGGAGTGGAAGACTCTACTCTGCATGGTTTTTGTTTTTCTTATGAGATTGTGAGGAGTGGAAGGCTCTACCCCACATGGCTTTTGTTATTCTTATGAGATTGTGATGAATGGAAGGCTCTACTCCACATGGCTTTTGTTTTTCTTGATAAATCGTGATGAATGGAAGGCTCTACTCCACATGGCTTTTGTTTTTCTTATGAGATTGTGAGGAGTGGGTGGCTCTACTCCACATGGCTTTTGGTTTTCTTGATATATCGTGAGGAGTAGACCTCCGCACTCCGCACCACTTCAGAAAAAAAACGAACAAATTAAGGAGTAAAGCATTCAGCTACACACATTCTAAGAAACTATTCAAACAACGAGAAACACTCGATTAACAAAAAATAAAAATCCTCATAAGTCATTAACGCTAACTTATGAGGCGCAGCAGGATAAGAATATATCTTTATATCACTATAAATATTGATTCTCCACTATTTCTAACAGATTTCTTTTTTCAAGATAATCTTTTGGAACGAGGAATGTAACGGTCACAACGCCAGGATGGCGCCCGACATCAATAGAACCAGTAACTGTTGCCCGGTTCATTACTTCAGGAACTGTAATATCAAAGAATTTTGCTGCTCTTTCCATTCCATTTGTTGTCGCATCATTAAGATCTTTTCCAGTACCGATAAAGGAAACAGGAAGTGCATCCTCTAATTCGGCAACACCCCATTTTTCACCTAACGCTCTCGCTTGAGCAATTTCTTCTTCACTAAAAGGCTTAGCTAAATATGGAAGGTCTTCCTCTACAGGTAGGAGAACAGGTCCTTCTAGAGGAACATTTTTTAGGACGTGAACTTGTAGATTAACAATACCAGCCACATCTGTCGTATGACCCGCAATTTCTCCGTTACCTTGCATAGCGTGCATATCACCTAAGTAAACACCACCACCTGGAACTTTTACGGGACAAATGAGAACTGCACCGGCACGAACACGGTTGACATCCATATGCCCGTCTGTGCGATCATTTAATTCTTCTTCGGTCATACTGAAATCATGTGGCGCATTTAATAATGCTTGACCAAAATCTCCAGCATTATGCGAGTCTGGAAATGCACGAGCTGGTGTTGTTCCTAATTGACCTAGGAAAGGACGTAAACGTGCAACAACTCCAGGCATATCATGTTTTGCAAACGACACAATTGGATTTTGGATAGACTGCTCAGGTGTACACATGTAATTTCGGCCATCTTGAGCAATTTTTTCTGCAGCGTTTTTTGGTAATGTCACACCGACTGACTTTTGCTCATTAAATGCCATTGTATAACCATGTGTAAAAATAAATGGTGTCATATCTGTATCACATTTTGTACAGTGAACAGCAGTCTCACCGATTCCTTTAAGAACTGTTTCAGGATTTACAGTTCCACAAGTTGGGCATTTAGCATCAATAAATGGGTCACCAGTAAAACGCCCTTCTACAGGCTTGTCATTTCCAGAAGAAGTTGCCACTGAGGTAACTTGGATGGATTTAATCGAAATCGCTATCGCATCACCAACTTCTGCTCCTTCAACATAAACCGGTTTGGTGACTTCATGTCCACCTTTTAAGGCGGGTGTAATCATTGGCCCCCAACAACCTGGTGTTGTGTTAGCTACAATATACCCGCCGTTCTTAACGACATAGTCCATTTCTTTGCTTGGATCTAAAACCCCATTAGTGAACTCATTGACATAGACCGTCTGTTTTCCCTTCAAGTAAATCAGCTCCTTTAGTGTGTTTATACATCATACTATTAATTATAAAGTAATCTGAAATCGCTTTCTATATCATGAAGGGTTATTATTAGGTCATTACATCTACTATAAATTGTGCTGTAAAGGACGACTTTATCAACTATAGAAGCCTATACGTTATAAAACTAACAAATTAGTGACATCATATTATTAAAAATCTTAGATATGCATTTATTTGTACAACCTATGTGATACGATCAAAATGACATTATGAAACAAGGAGAGATCGAATTTGAGAAAATCGCTATTATTTATTGTTATTAGTTTATTTTTATTCATGGTTGGTTGTGGAGCAGAAGAAACCAGTGGTTCAGAAAGCAAAAAAGAGAAAGTTACAGAAGCAAAGGGAGTCGTGGCTGAAGAGGATATAGATAAAATGTATAGCGACCCGAAAAAATATAAAGGTTATGAAGTTGAGTTAACTGGGATTGTTTTTAATGAACCTGAAACAGATGATGATGGTGTTTATTTCCAAATGTTTGCGGACCCGGTAAATAGTGAAAAGAATACACTCGTTGGTATAACAGATACAAATGTAAAGGTGAAAACGGATGATTATGTCAAGCTAACGGGGATTGTGCAAGATGAATTTGAAGGTGAAAACGCCTTTGGTGGTGTCGTTAAAGCTCCTGTCATTGAAGCAACAAAACTTGAAGTCGTTGATTATGTGACAGCAGTTGCACCAGCTAAGTACACAATCGATATCAATGAAGAAATCAACCAACATGGTTATCATATGGAACTGCAGAAAGTCGAAGTAGCAGATGAAGAAACACGTGTCTATTTAAAAATTACGAATGAATCAGATGCGACAATTGATTTTTATAGCTTCAATGCCAAGCTTCTTGCCGGTAATAAACAGTTAGAAGAAAACATGCCATATTTGGAAACAGGCTTACCAGAACTTCAATCTGAAATATTACCAGGCGTTGAAACAGAGGGAGTCATCATTTTTCCAGCCATTGATGAGAGTGAAAAGAAGCTCACATTTCATGCAGAAGGGTCATCTGAGAATTACGAGCTTGATTATAAACCTTTCACATTCGAGATAAACATCGACTAAAGGATAATTTCTGTTCAAATAATATTAATCATATGAATGGTATCGCAAGCATTGAAAAAGCGGATAATCTGATAAGTGAATGGATTCAAGAAATGAGCCGTGTCTTAGATGAGAAGCGGATTAAACATAGGGGCATGATTAACTCAGCGGAGCAGTTAAATGAAACAACAAATGAATTAGATACGTCATCTCAACAAGAGAATGAACATATAGAACAGAAGACGGAACAAGAAGAAAATGAAAATATCAAACATGGAGATGACACTGACAACCACGTGATGGATAAAAGAGAAACGAGTAAACAGGAACAATCCAATCAAAAGATAATTCTACCCCCTATGGCTTATGCTAATAGGGGTTTTCGTTGAGGAAAATGCGGATTTAAAATAATTCAAATCCATGACATTTCTATAAAAAATCATGCTAGTATCTTAATAGTTCAAAAGACTTATTTTTATTTTGTTATTATGATTCTCGACATTTTTTTAGGAAGATGTCATTCTTATTATTGATGGTAGTTTTCTACCGGGCGGACATTTTGCAGGTCATGTTTCAGTTGACTTTTCAAGTATGGATCAAGCATGGACATTTGATTCGGAAAGTCAAATTGTAAAAGATTTCCCTGGCTTAGAGGAAATTTATTTGCTTTACAATTTGCATTCACTTCACAAAACTTAACACTTGAAGATGTTGATCAGGTGAAAGTCGAATTTAACGTGCCAGAAACAATTAAAGTTCATGTCCAGATGAGTATGAAACTGGTAATATTCCAGATTCATTAAAAGACTTTTTAGAAGAAAACGCATCAAGTGACAATTTAGATATTGAGTGGGATGGTAACACAGCATTTATTAACCTTGATACAGTTAAAGGTACACAGTGGCACCAAGGATTCCTCACAGCACTTGGAGAAAGTAGCGAACCACTCGAGGACCTAGAAGGGTTAGAAGTCGTTGTCACACTTTACCAAAACGGAACAGAAGTTGTTGAACAACTAAATATTCCATTCGTTATTGTTCATTATGAAGGCGAACCTGGCGAAGACCCAGGCGAAGGCGAGGATCCAGGCAAGGGCGACTCAAGCACCCCTGGTGAGGATAAAGACTTCGGAAAAGGCGAACCTGGTCACAAATCAGGTGATAAACAAGAAACAAAAACAGACGGTGATGGTTCACAACTACCTAAAACAGCAACAAATATGTTCAATCTAATCATGATTGGTAGTGCATTAATGGTTGCTGGTGTTGGAATCATGCTGTTCAAAAGAAGAAAAATCGCCTAAACATATTAGTTATGATTGTTTAAAGGCTATCCATAAGTTAACAACCCTTATGGATAGCTTTTCTAATTTACATTTAATGGTTGAGAAAATGTTAAAAAATAAAGTGGATTTAAATTATTAATACTAATCTTCTGTTTTCTGTTGAAAATTATCTAAATTATTATACTATGGATATATAGCATAAATTGGAAATCCCTTCACCTACTTTGTATACACATCTTAAATATCTGTACGTATTTTTTACCTCAACATGAACAAACATCATGACCCAATCAATATAACAAAATTATTAGGCACGATTTGAGTTTGACTAAATCCATTACATAATGAATCAACCTAATTCATAACATGTGTGTGAAGGCAGGGAGTGATAAATTAACAGAAAATAAAACGTTCAGCACAATGAATCACTTCGGACACAATGGACTTGTTCGAAGCTGATACATGACAAAAATCTTAATCTATTCCAACACGAGAGTACAGAGAAAAAATATGACACTCCGGATTATAGCCAAATTTTAAATGGAAGGGGAATAAGGAATGGATTCACGTTTTCAAAATCCAAAAACATTCGGTCAAATCTTAGACCATACATTTAGTATTAGTAGAGCCCATTTTAAAAATTTATTTTTATTGTTGCTTATTTTTATCGGACCAATTGTATTATTATCTGGATTTATGATGCTTTTACAAGGTGACCCTCTCTTTCAAAGAAACATAGAAACGAAAGAGTGGTTTGTAGAATTCTTTTATGAGTTAGAACAAGGAATGGTATTGTTAGTCCCGGATACATTTTGGGTTATGTCTGTATTATTGAATATTTTATTAACACCAATGGCGATAGCCTCAATCTTACTTGTTGTCAATCATATACGAAAAGGTGAATCGTATGAAATAGGCAATGTTATTAAGCAAGCATTTAAACGGTATGGGCCAATGCTTGGAAGTAGTATTTTATTCGGTTTATTAATGGCAGCTATTTATTTTGCATTTGCATTTGTACTTTTCGGTTTAGCTTTTAGCTTATTTGCTACTGACAATGTTGGTGGTGGGTTACTTGTTTTATTGTTAATCCCCGTTTTTATAGTAGTAATACTTCTTTTGGTGACTCGATTTAGTTTTTATATCGGTTCAGTCGTATTTAAAGAGGGAACACCGGGTTTCTCAAGGAGTTGGAAATTAACAAGAAAAAGGACTTGGGCGACTTTAGGAATGTATTTGATTTTAACAGTTATTATTTTCTTAATAAATGCTGGCTTACAATTAACGGTTGGCCTAATCCTTGGGAATGGGGTTATCGGTTATATCGTTATAAATCTTCTCTTATTAATAGGAACGATTATTCTTACAGTTGGCTATGCTGTGATGTATTTTGATCTAAAGCTCCGTAATGATCCAGGTGATTTTCAAGATATGATTGATTCGTATGAGTCATAAATAAAAGTTGTATGAAAGCGGGTGAACGTGATGTATGATGCCAATGATGCAAGAGAACAACTACAAGACACCTTAAATCGACTTGAATATCAAACTTATTACAATCAAAGTGAATCGTTCATCACTAGATGGTGGAATAATTTTGTGGATTGGCTAGCAGATAAATTAATTGGCATATTTAAAACGACGGAAACATCTGAAAATATTGCCGAAATTATTCTCGTTGTCATTATTACATTGATTATCTTGTTTATTATATTTGGTCTATTTTCGTTCACCCGAAATATCCATAGACGCCGGAAATATATGGAACAAACACCATTCTCCACATGGGATAAAAGCGATTGGACGTATCAGATGCATTTAGCTGAAGCTAAAAAACAAGAAATGGAAAATGAATATCAACATGCGACACGGCATCGTTTTCTTGCACTATTACTTTATTTTGATGAACGTGGCTGGCTAGAGAAGAAAGTTTGGAAAACGAATATTGACTATTATTTTGAACTTAAACAGGGCACAAAAGAAAAAGCTAAAACGTTTTATGAATTGGCACGAACATTTGATGATGTTGTCTATGGAGAGCATGTCATCGGTGAACAAGAATATGATGTTTTTCGTCAACAAACATTGCAATGGCTGGAGGAAACAGGATGATGTACCAAGCAAAAAAGCAAAATCGAAAATGGTGGCTTATATTTATTGGTTTATTAGGCCTTTTTTTAGTTGCTAGTTATATCATTCAATCGAAACGCCCTGTTGACTATCCAAAATTTGCCTCCGAATCTCCAGCACCGTCAGGCGTTAAAGCATTTTATACATATATGAAAAAAGAAAATGAATCGGTCAATCGTTGGAATAAATCCCCAACACGCTTATCGACTGTCAAACAGAATCAGCTCTTAATATTGATTGAACCAGCAATTACTTTAACAGTGGCTGATCGTGAAGCGTATCGCGAATTTATAGAACGAGGTAATACGATTTTATTGTTTTCTGAAGAACCAGGAGCTGTATTTGATTTGGAAGTGCAATCAAGATTTGTTTTTTCAGGGCAAACAATTGACACGTCAAGTGGCGAAATTTTTCATGCCAATATGAAACATGGAAATCGAATTGCTGAATCAAATGATGCAGATGTTCTGTTATCGGATGATAATGGTGTTATCGCTCAAAAACAATCGATAGGGAAAGGGGAACTCATCGTTTCAGTTTATCCAGAATGGCTTCGAAACGATACCATTTTACAAGAAGACCATCTCCCATTGCTCGTCCATATCCTTAATGAAACAAGTGAAGGCACAATCTTGTTTGATGAGTACATTCATCAAGAACAAGGTGGCTTACCATTTTATTCGTATTTTTCACTAGGGTTTCTGTTAGTTTTATTACAAGGTGGGCTGTTGACATTACTTTGGCTCTGGTATCGTGGTAAACGCTTTGGGCCAATTGAGACCGTGCGGGCAGACGACGTGCGTTTTACGGATGAAAGTATTCGTGCCTTAGCGAGGTGGCATTTACGTGGTCAGCATTATCATGATTCCCTCGTTATTCAGGCTGAATTTGTCAAACATTTACTACAAGAGAAGTGGTTCATTCCATATCAAAAAGCTTGGCATGACATAACCGATACCCTTAAGAATAGATGGGAACATCGTGAAATCAATGTGGATGAATTTATTACTGGATTAACGACGGTTTTACAAAAAAAGAAGTTGAGTAAAGAAGAATATGTTTTATGGTCAAAACAGCTAGACCAATTACGGATTGAGGTGGAAAAAACATGAACAAAAAAATCGAGCAGTTATTGGAACAGTATGAAAAACATATTATTGGGCAGTCGATGAATTTACGACTTTTACTATGTGCGCTTTTTTCAGGTGGGCATGTGTTGTTAGAAGGGGTGCCAGGAACAGGTAAAACAAAAACAGTTCGAACGTTGGCCCAGCTCTTAGGCGGAACGTTTAATCGGATTCAATTTACACCTGATTTATTACCGAGTGATATTACGGGAAGTACAATTTACAATTTGCAAGAAAACGTTTTTGAAACAATCAAGGGACCGATTTTCACAAATATTTTACTAGCTGATGAAATAAATCGTACCCCAGCTAAAACACAAGCCGCCCTACTAGAAGCGATGGAAGAAAAACAAGTAACGATCCAAGGGGAAACATACAAGCTGTCAGATGTTTTTTTCGTTGTAGCGACGCAAAATCCGATCGAATTCGAAGGTACATATCCCTTACCAGAGGCACAACAAGACCGCTTTTTATTTAAACTCATCATTGATTTCCCAACGTTTGATGATGAAAAACGTGTACTAAGACAAAATTTAACGGATATTGAAATGAGTGAGAATGCAGAGCCACTAGTCAATCTTGAACAATTCCTTCAAATGCAACAAGCTATCGAACAAGTAACGATTAGTGACCAGGTACTTGATTATATGATGCGCATCGTTTATGAAACGAGACAAACAGATACGATTCGTTATGGAGCGAGTACACGAGCAGCTATTTCGATTGGCAAAGCGGCACGAGCTTGGGCATATTTAGACCAACGTGATTATGTGACACCAGATGATGTGAAAATGGTTGTAAAACCAGCCCTTAGACACCGGATTCAGTTAGCCCCACATATCGAATTGGAGGGAGCGAGTGTCGACCATGTCATCGAAGAACTGGTGGGATCGATTCCTGTTCCGAGATAAGGGCATCGTTCCAGGAAAACGCCTTTTAATAATCTGTGGGATTGTATCTTTTAGTTTAATTATTCTTGGGAGTTTAACTGGTTTATCTTGGGGCTTTATTTTGTTTTTTAATATTTTTTTCATTGGTTTGAGTTTGCTTGATTTCTTCTTTTTACCACGTAAACGGGAGATGTCCATTTCGCGCGTGTTTCCCGATACGATGGAACGTGGTCAAGAATATTTAATTGACATCAAGGTTCATAATCAATCAGAATATGATGCTTATGTAACGCTCATTGACGGACTTGACCAATCATTTATACGACCTTTTCCATTACAAATAGTAGCTCGTTCCAAGGAAACTACGCCCGTTCGATATAAGACGAGAGCACAGATTCGAGGGCAATATCCACTTACATCGTGCTATGTCCGATACCAGAGCCGCTTTGGTCTATGGCAAAAGCAAATGACTGTCCAGTTTGACGAAGCGGTCAAAGTCATTCCTGATTTAACAGAAACCAAAAACTACTTAAATGATGCCCAACGTTATTTACTTTATGAAGGCTTAACGATTCGGAAGTTTCATAGTGGCGCGGGCGAATTCACACAGATTCGCAACTATGTCGTTGGTGATGATCCGCGCATGATTAACTGGCGTCAAACAGCGAAGCTCCGTGAAGTGATGACAAATGAATATGAACCTGAACATGGAAAATATGTAACACTGTTAATTGACTGCGGGCGCATGATGGGTGCTGAATTACGCGAGACAAATCGATTGGAAAAATCCCTCGAAGCTGTTCTCACCGTAGCAGCAGCCGCACTCGATAGTGGAGACTATGTATCTGTTATCGCGTTTTCTAAAGATGTACACGTCTATGTCCCACCGCGAAAGGGAATCGAACATTTACAAATGATTTTAGATGAGATTTATGATTTGGAAGTGCAGCCAGTCGAGTCTAACTATGCTTATGTCTTTTCTTATATGGAGACAAAACAAAAGAAACGGAGTCTCTGCATGTTGTTTAGCGATGTGCGTACCTTTCTGATTGAGGAAAGTGCCTCAATGTATTTAGAACGTATTCGTAGGCGCCATCTCTTTTTAATCATCGGCATTGAAGACCATCTATTATTAGAAATGACTCAACAACCGATTCGCCGCGCTGAAGATGCGATGCTGAAAAGCACTGCCCAACAACAATTGTTATTAAAAAGAAGCGAGAAGCGAAAATGGGAAAATCGTGGGCTGTTAATGGTAGAAACAGAAGCGGAACGACTCGCAGCCACAGCTGTTTCTTATTATATTGATTTACTTAACCGTCATGTTGTTTAGGCGCGCGATCCTGTGGTTTATCTCAGATGCAGAAATCGCGCGGTCCTGGGCAAGAATCGCGCAATCCCATGCCAAAATCGCGCGACTTTAAGTTCACAAGCTTAACTTAGTTTCGAAGCCAATAGTTATTTTAAACCTTTGGTGTCATTGAACGGCGTAACAAATAATCAGAGCGCATTTTTCCAAGCCAAAAATAAAGCATAAGACCGATTACCGTTGCCAGGGCGATTAAGTACTTTGTCTCATATGATATTGCTGCTGGAGTGATATAGCCTTCAATTATACCAGCAATGACAAACATTGGTACTGACCCAAGCAGTAATTGTAATGAACGTTTAGCTTGCGTCTTTAAATGATATAGGCGCGAATAACGTCCCGGTACAAATAATTTATAGCCCATTAATAATCCAGCGCCACCAGCAATAAAAATCGCGGTTAATTCAATTACCCCATGAGGAACAATATAAGCTAAGGCTGGATAAAGCTGACCAGATAAATAAAAATGTCCGAGAAGTGTTCCGATGATGACGCCATTATAAATAAGTACGAATGTCGTCAAAATCCCAAAAGTTATTCCACCAGCAAAAGCGAGAACAGCAACTTGAATATTATTGACCATAATAGAAGTGGAAAGAATCGATTGTCCAGAAGTAATTCCTTTATCAAGTTCAGCAAAATGATTCGAATCAACTTGTTGAATATATTCAGGCAAAAAACTAGCGAATACATTCGTGTTAACTAAGACGGTCAGGAAACTCCCGATTGTTCCAAGCATAAATAATAAAAATGCAATGATTATAGCGGTGCGCTGTTCCCACAACAATCGAACAAAAACAGCTGTAAAAAAATGCCTAAATGGTGCCTTATATGATGATGTGTTTTTATAAAAAAGATTATGAGATTGCGCGACAAGACCATTTAAGTAAGATGTAACTTCTTCATTTGGAAAATAAGTTTGTGCATAGGATAAATGTTGCGCCGATTTTTGATAAAGACGATAAAATTGATTGATATCATCTGAAGAAGCCTGTTCTTTACGCATGACTCCCATTAATTGCTCAAGTTTATGCCAACCGTCACGGTACTGGTTGACAAATTGTTTGACATTCACATTATCCCTACTTTCAGCTAATCATTTATCTGTTTTTTTAATAATACGATATTTATGAAATATAAACAAATTTATAACGAGGAGGTTTACCGTGGACAAAGAAAAAATCGGAGTAAAAACACCAGAATATGTCTCACTCCAATTTCAATTAGCTGGGCTTGGGAGTCGCGCAACAGCTTTTATCATTGATTATGCTATTCTATTAATTTCTTTAATTATCATATCGTTATCCGGCTTTTATTTAAGTGTCAATCTTGTTGAAACAATGGATATAGGTGATGCAATATTTTCCACTATTATTATCTTTGCCTTCGTATTTCTGGTGATTTCTGGATATTTTATCCTCTTTGAAGCTTTCGGAAACGGTCAAACAATCGGCAAGCGCATCATGCGCATTCGAGTAATTAATGAAAATGGCAACCAAATCACATTTATAGGTAGCTTGCTTCGAAATTTATTTCGTATTATCGATATGTTGCCTGGCTTTTATCTAGTCGGCCTTTTAATGATTTTTATACACCCAAGACATAAACGAGTCGGTGATCTTGTTGCTGGCACCATTGTCGTTTATGAACGAAAACATCAATTTGATGGAAAACAGCGAAAGAAATTAACCCCTATTGAAAAAGAAATTGCCAAACGCAACATCAAAAAAGAACGATACAAACTTGGTGAATGGGAATTAAAATCATTTCAGCAAAAAGACTGGGAGCTTTTGCGTACATATAGTGAGCGATTCCTAGCTATACCAGAAAAAGAACGCCAGTCTTTTACAGAACAACTTGTTCACATCATGTTTCCAAAAGCAGGTTGGGACACGGCACATAAAACAACGTATGACTTAGAAAATGACCTTCTTGCTTTGTATCTAATTTTAAAAGGTGAATGGGATTATGAGTTGTAAATGATAAGGGGTAATAAACTGTTTCGAAGAGGCGGAATTATAAAAAAACATCTAACTCTTCTGGGGAAATTCTATATAATGAATATGGATACTAGCCGTTTACCTGCAATTGCAATCATTAAATAAAAAATCGAGGTGAAGAAACATTGTCAAATGATTACGAGACTTTATTAGAGAAGGAAATAGAAGAAAAGCCAAAAATAAAAATGGATAGAAAGGAAGGAGAACCAACTTCAGCTTTTGTAGGGGCCTCATGGGCGGCACTATTCGTAGGTGTTGGTGCATATCTAATCGGCTTATTTAACGCAACAATGGAACTGAACGAAAAAGGATACTATTTCGCCGTGTTAATATTCGGACTCTATTCAGCAGTATCTTTACAAAAAGCAGTAAGAGATAAAGAAGAAGGAATACCAGTCACTAATATTTATTATGGGATTAGTTGGCTTGCACTTATTTTAGCTGTATTATTAATGGGGATTGGTTTGTACAATGCAGAAAGTATTATTTTAAGCGAAAAAGGATTTTATGGGATGGCATTTACGCTTAGTTTATTTGCATCAGTAACGATCCAGAAGAATATAAGAGATACTCAGAAAACGAGAGAAAGAGACTAAAGGTTATAACTATGGCGATTGCCTTCATATTAAAAAGAAGGGAATCGCCCTTTTTCAGATAGGTTTAGCTTCGTTTTTGTAAAATGAAAGCACCGAATCCTTTGAAAAATTATAACGTAATATTTAATAAACAGGAGTCCTTTGAAACGAGGGAGAGCGATGAAAAGTAAGATGGAGCAAATTTTATTAGAGAAAATCATTACCTCAATACTTTCAACGGCATTGTTTTCTTTAGCATTAGGATTTATTATTATTTTTGACAATCATACTGATTTAAGATTTAACACAGGAAACCAAATAATAGGTAGCGCATTTGTTGTTGCTATTTATGCGGGGGCAATTATTTTTATTTATGGAAATCTTATCTCTTTAGGTATTGACTATTTTAAGACGAAATTAATGTTTTCGAATGAGCTCTCTATTCTCCTTCATATATTTTTTGGTTTAGCGGGAGGCCTCTTTTTTATGGAATGGGGTTTTGCGCTATATGGTGCTGTTGCAGCCTGTCTTTATGCACTAATTAATCAATTAGTAAAAAGAAAAATCAATCAACATAAGCTCCTTCTTAGATTATTGACGGCAACGGTTTTTCTCTATTTATTGTCATGGGGAATTTTCGAAGCCATTTCACCACCACTTCCACCATTTACTTTGGAAGCTGCAGTGGAGTTTGCTACATCAGGTGAGGGAATGGTCACAGATGACTTCCCAGAAAAAATGGGAAGCTGGCAGGAAGAGATTAGTGGGTACAACGTTGAAAAAGAACTCAAAGCAGAGGATATAGGTAAAGAAAAATACATCGTTCACTTTATCGAAAGATGGGAAAAAGGTAAAGAACATGGTTACTGGCGATTATCCTATGAAGTCGATCGAGAGGCGATGATACTTTCAGAGCATAAAGGAGAGAATCCGCCGTATTGGGAGTAACTGAATAAAATATTCGCAGCAAATGATTTTTAGAAAAGTGAGAGGGAGCGGACCATGCCCCGGGTACTTTCCGGGGCATTTATGCTCCAAAGTACTGGTGGTGGCAGCTCCGCGGGTACCATCTCAAGCTTTACGTCAAAACAGTACCCGCAGTGAGGCAACCGCGGGTACTTAATGTATCCCCGTGATGAATGCCTCTCGATTACTACAGACATAAAAATACTGTCCCGAGGATTTGAACCACGTTAAGGACAGTGTTTTTATTTTTTATCATGATTCGACTTTTGAATCACTGTTTCCTATTCCATTCATAATCAGCTGAATCAGTTGTTCTGTATCCCGCACATCATCCCATTCAAGATGAGGGAATAGAACATAACGAGTAAATAAGTGACCGAGAATATTTGTGATGGCAAACTTAGCAATCGCAGTGGGTGGCAACTTCTTTAACATGCCTTTTTGTTGATAATCATTAATAACCTCTACAACCCGATGGTACATGTTGTCAGAAATGAGTTGTAAAAAATGTTCACGTAACTCCGGATGAAACGGCAATTCTTGGAAAATAATTTTTAATAGTGGTAGAAATTGAACGATGATATCACGGCGATTTTCGATAATGGCAGACAACAAATCTTCAGGCCGTTGGTAATCTTTATTTAGTAAATCGGTTAAATCATTAACAATATATGAGTCAGCTATTTTTTCCATAAAAGGTCCGACAATAGCAAGCAATAATTCCTTCTTTGTACGATAATGTCGAAAAATCGTTCCTTCCGCCACTTGTGCCTGTTTAGCGATTTCACTTGTTGAAGTGGCAGCATATCCTTTTTCGGAAAATAATTGTACAGCTGCTTTTAAAATTTGCTCTTGTTTCTCAGTGAGATTATTCGATTCAAAAAGTGTTTGCACAATTAATTCAAAACGCTCCATTGTTACCTCCAACTAAATACGTCGATATTTTTTTAATGCTAGGATATTTAAGAGCATAAAGGAAAATCCAAACGCAAGTAAAATGAACAGTTCTATTATGATATATTCAAAGCCCAATCCTTTATACATCACGTCGACAATGGCATTTCCAGCATAGTACATCGGCATACATTTTGCAATGAACTGGAGCCAATTTTCCATTGTATCAACAGGTATGATTCCAGCAAAGAAAATTTGCGGGATAATGATGAGCGGAATAAATTGCATCATTTGAAATTCAGAATTAGCAAAAGCTGAAAGTAATGTACCAAGTGTTAATGCGACAAAAGCAATGACCAGGTTTATCAGTATCACATGCCAAATAGAACCTATTAAAATAATATCTAGCACACGAATAGCATAAAAAACGACGATTAAAGTTTGAATGACAGCAAATAAACCGTAACCGAGTATATAACCAAATACAATATCACGCCGCTTAATTGGTGTTGCAACTAATCGCTCTAATGTGCCAGATGTTCTTTCCCGCAAAATAGCGATACCAGAAATAATAAATACGAAGAAAAAGACGAAAAAGCTTACAAAAATAGGTGCCAATTGATCAAAAAAGGTTGTCTCTTCATCTCCATATACATAAACTTTTTCAACTTCCGGGATGTCTTCTGGAGCTAATGTTGGTAGTTGTGCAAGTTGTGGAGCCATTTGTTTGATCTCCTCTATAAAGGAAGAGAGCTCACTCGTTTGTTTTTCTTTTTGTATGCTGGCAATCGATTGCTTCACTTTCATTTCAATCGCTTTTGATGTTCCCGTTTGTTCATTTTTTAAAATGATAACATAATTATCATCTTCCATGGTGACCATCGCATCCAGTTCATCATCCTCAATCGTTGACTTTAGCTTCATATTTTCATCGTATTGAACGACATCGACATCCTGTTCTTTTAGGTATTCGATAAATGAATCATTCGTATGACTTACGCCAACGCGTGGTGTCACGTCTTCATTTGAAAATAAATAATGAAGAATCGTGATAATAAACAACGGTGCAATCATCATTAAAGCAAGTGCGCGTTTATCCCGAAGCATTTGGATTACAATTCTTTTTGCTAAAGCGAATACTCTCATTGACTTTCCCTCCCCGCAAATAAAAAGACATCCTCTAAATTCGTTGTGTCATATTGGGATTTTAATGATTTTGGTGACCCAGATGTGATGATTTTTCCATCACGTATCATCGAAAGACGATCGCATTTTTCTGCTTCATCCATGATATGTGTCGTTAGTAAGATGGTTTTGCCGCTATGTTTTAAGCGCATTAATTCTTTCCAAATCGTTTGCCTTAATTCTGGATCAATTCCAACTGTCGGTTCATCTAAAATTATAACCTGAGGATCTTGAATGAGTGCAATCGCAAGGGATAATCTGCGTTTCATCCCACCAGAGTAGGTGGATACCTTTTTCTGTAAGTCTGTCGTCAGGTTGACAAGGTCACTGACATATGTAATGCGTTCTTTCTGTTGTGCTTTGTTCAGTGAAAAAAGTGAAGAAAAAAATTGTAAGTTTTCCCTCCCAGTTAAATCTGTATAGAGGGCATCGGCCTGAGCCATATAGCCAATATTCTCCAATACAGTTAAGTCAGGTACTTTTTTATCAAGCAAACGAACACTTCCAGCAGAAGGCCGATCCATACCAACAATCATTTTCACTAAGGTTGTTTTTCCAGAACCCGAGGGACCAATCAACCCGTAAATTTCACCATCTGCAACTTCTAAATCGATATCCTGTAACACATCTTTTTTGCCAAAACGCTTACTAATATTCTTAACGTCTATTGAGATGCCCATTTCATGACCTCCTCACATATAATGAGTGATTACTCACTTCGATTATAAAAGATGTCCTGGAATTGTCAATGAATATTTTATTATTTTGGCTTCATGAAGCGGAGCACAGGTTACAAGTAGACTAGAAAGATGAATAAAATGCTGATTAGTGCGCTTCACTCGTTACAAACTCATAAGAAAATTGAAAACCGTGTGGGGTAGAGCTTTCCACTCCTTACAAACTCATAAGAAAACCGAAATCCGTGTGGAGTAGATCCTTTCACTCCTTACAGTTTCATAAGAAAACTAAAATCCGTGCGGAGTAGCCCCCACCACTCCTTACAAACTCATAAGAAAATTGAAAACCGTGTGGAGTAGCCCCCTCCACTCCTTACAATCTCAAAAGAAAACCGAAATCCGTGCTGATTAGAGCTCTCCACTCGTCACAATCTCATGAGGAAATTGAAAACCATGCGGATTAGAGCTCTCCACTCCTTACAGTTTCATAAGAAAACCGAAATCTGTGTGGAGTATCGCCTTCTACTCCTTACAGTTTCATAAGAAAACCGAAATCTGTGTGGAGTAGATCCTTTCACTCCTTACAGTTTCATAAGAAAATTAAAATTCGTGCGGAGTAGCTCCCTCCACTCCTTACAAACTCATAAGAAAACCGAAATCCGTGTGGAGTAGAGCTTTCCACCCGATACGAACTCTAGAAAAAAGTCTCACCCGCAACGAGTAGAGCGCTGCAACCAATGCGGACTCGCGAAAAAGATCTCACCCGCGATGAGTAGGGCACTCCACCTGATGCAAAACCAAAAAAATTCACCCTCACGATAGAGGGTGAATTTCATTGCGGAAATTCTAGTCTTTCTCAGACAACCATTTTTCAAACGTATATGACATTTCCCAAAAGGCGAGTTCATATTCTTTGGCGATAATGAATTGGTCTTTTATTTTTTCCTTTTCCTTTTCACTTGCTTCTAATGCTAATTCATCGAGTAGGTCAATCTGCTCTTGTGTGGACTCTTGGAACCAGTCACTGGCATATGTTGCCAACCAGTTTTGATAGATTTCTTCCTTTGGTTTGGCGTCTTTATTGATACGACCGATGTCAGCATAGAGCCAATAACAAGGTAACATGGCGGCGACAATTTCTGCTAAACTACCTGATAAGGCTGCCCGATACATATGAGATGTGTAGGCGTATGCCGTTGGAGCAGGCTTGAAGTTTTTCAAATCCTCTTCAGTAATATTTAATATTTGCGCATGTTGCTTATGAACCGTTAATTCTGCCTCAGCTGTTAATTTTGCCTTTTCTGCAAGCATCGCTGACACAGCGAAATCATCGGCATGAGCTGCGGCAAACGCATGAATTTTACCGTAATGCTTTAGATAATAGATGTCTTGTAAAATATAGTAACGAAATGTTTCTAGTGGTAAATCACCTTTTACAATCCCTTGAACAAATGGATGATTTAAACTTAATTCCCAACTGTGCTTTGTTGCTTCTTTTAATTGTTGTGAAAATGACATAAAAAATCCTCCTCTTGTTATCGTTTCCGATTCTGGAGGAGGAAAGTGATTTCGCAGTTAAATATTGACTCGAAAGACCCCCAAAAGAGTCTAACCTAGTCAACTAATTGCTTGGCGAATCGTCCACTTCCCTCCGCTGGTGTTAACCAGATCAGGTTCCAAGGGTCCTAAACCTAATTAGTCTCAGCCTTTTTCAGGCTCCCCTAGTAGAAACGAAATATCTTTCACTCTTAGACTATCATATTCATCAAAAGAGTCAAATCATGAATATTTTTCAAAAACTTAATATAAACATGTTATCAGGGGGTATCATGTTTTTTTAAATAGCAACCCGTGATTACATAAGAAAACGACATGATACACCTAATCGTTTATGTGAGGAGGCTTTATTTATGAGATATGTCAATCCAAATACGAAAGGTTCAGTTGTGCAGTTTAAGGAGCGGTATGACAATTTTATAGGGGGTGAATATGTCCCACCGGTAAAAGGGAACTATTTTGAAAACGTCAGTCCTGTGACAGGTGAGGTGTTTTGTGAGATTGCCAGGTCGACGAAAGAAGATGTGGAACGTGCGGTGGATGTGGCGTATAAGGCAAAGGATGCCTGGGGAAAAACATCACCAGCTGAAAGGGCAAATATATTAAACAAAATAGCAGATCGAATCGAAGAAAACATCGATATGTTAGCGGTGGCGGAAACTTGGGATAATGGTAAAGCGGTGCGGGAAACATTAGCTGCGGATATACCACTAGCTATTGATCATTTCCGTTATTTTGCTGGAGCGATTAGAGCCCAAGAAGGTTCAATTAGTCAAATTGATGATGATACGGTTGCCTATCATTTCCATGAACCACTCGGTGTTGTTGGGCAAATTATTCCATGGAACTTCCCGCTATTAATGGCTACATGGAAAATTGCACCAGCACTCGCAGCGGGGAATTGTGTTGTATTAAAACCAGCTGAACAAACGCCAGCATCGATTCATGTTTTTCTAGAGTTAATCGGTGATTTATTACCTCCAGGTGTACTGAATGTAGTGAACGGATTCGGATTAGAAGCTGGTAAACCTTTAGCTACAAATAGTCGTATTGCGAAAGTGGCGTTCACTGGTGAGACAACGACAGGTCGGTTAATTATGCAATATGCATCCGAAAATATTATTCCAGTTACACTTGAATTAGGTGGCAAATCACCAAATATTTTCTTCAATGATGTGATGGATCAAGATGACGGATTTTTAGATAAAGCAGTCGAAGGACTCGTTATGTTCGCGTTAAACCAAGGCGAAGTTTGTACGTGTCCATCACGTGCGCTCATTCAAGAATCAATTTATGATGATTTTATGGAAAAAGCCATTGCAAGAGTAAAAGAAATTAAAGTCGGTCATCCATTAGATACCGAAACAATGATGGGTGCACAAGCGTCGATGGAACAAATGGAAAAAATCATGTCCTATTTGGAAATTGGAAAAGAAGAAGGCGCAGAAGTATTAGTTGGTGGAAGTAGGAATGAATTAGCAGGTGAACTAAGTGGCGGCTATTATGTCAAACCGACCATCTTTAAAGGGCATAATAACATGCGGATTTTTCAAGAGGAGATTTTTGGCCCGGTTCTATCTGTCACAACGTTTAAAGATGAAAACTCAGCGATGGATATCGCGAACGACACATTATATGGCCTCGGTGCTGGTGTCTGGACGCGAAATATTAATAAAGCCTATCGTTTCGGGCGTGGGATTCAAGCAGGCCGTGTGTGGACGAATACGTATCATCAATATCCAGCTCATGCCGCATTCGGTGGCTATAAAAAATCAGGCATCGGACGCGAAAACCATTTAATTATGCTTAGCCACTATCAACAAACGAAAAACTTGCTTATCAGTTATAGTGAAGAACCGACGGGGTTATTTTAATTTGACTATTGGTCTTCATTTTGAGAACGATTGCATATCACCTGTGGATATCAATTCGTAAGGAATGTAGATTAAGTATGCTTAGATAAGTCTTTAAGCGGGTACAACAGTATTGAAAATGTTTCATGTATGTCATACGAGTCTGCCAGGAATACCAAACCGCATGAGAAGTATGCTTAAATACTCATGGCAGGCTCATCAGCGAGTACAGTACCGTTCAAACACGTTTCTCAAGTACCCGCAGTATATTATCTATCGCTTGCGGCTGAAGTATTTCTTGTTAATGTTCTAAATGCATATCATAAAAACAGATTAAGGAGTGTTACTTCACTGATGGCACAACAATTGTAAGCGACAAAAAGAAAAAGGATGATATAAAATGATAAAACGCGTTGTTGCCACGGAAAAAGCGTTAAAGTTAATTGGTTTTCTAAAAGAAAGGCATGGTCCATTAATGTTTCATCAATCTGGTGGTTGCTGTGATGGCAGCTCACCGATGTGTTATCCACGTGATGAATTTCGCGTTGGAGATGCGGACGTTTTATTAGGAAAAATAGGGTGCGCGCCGTTTTATATGGCAAAAGATCAATATGAATATTGGCAGCATACGCAATTAATTATCGATGTTGTTGATGGGCGTGGTGGAATGTTCTCATTAGAGGGACCAGAAGGGAAGCGATTTTTAACACGTTCACGCGTGTTTACAGATGATGAGAAACGAAAATTAAATCTGACATTTAAACATTAATTCTCCTATCTAATAATGCTGTATCGTTGTGAAACGGTATCGATTGTAATGGAAATGTCCGTCCGAAAAATAGCCGCTTCACAATCAATCTTGTTAATCAGGTGCAATTGGAATTAGTAAAATCATTAAATATTCGTTGTCGGCTTCCTTTATGAAATAGCAATCTACCATGTTGTTACAAGCAAATGATTAGTTGTGGAATCGGTATTTTTAAAATGTTTATGGAAATATCAAATGTTTGAATGTCTTTGTGCACTCTTGATAGAATAACGGTAATAGTAAATACAGTGTACTAAAATCAGAGAGGTTGAATACATATGTCAAAAATTATTCTCAGTGCTGACAGTACTTGTGATTTAAGCACCGCACTACTGGAACGGTACGACGTTCATCTACAGCCTCTTCGTATAAACTTAGGCGATAAAATTTATCAAGACGGGGTTGACATTACACCAGATGAGATTTACGAAACCTTTAAAAAAGAACGTATATTACCGAAAACATCTGCACCAAACCCTCAAGAATATATCGATCACTTTCGTCAATGGACAGACGAAGGGCATGAAGTCGTTCATATTAGCCTAGGTTCAGGCATCTCTTCCTCACATCAAAATGCGAAACTTGCAAGTGAAGAATTGGAAAATATCTATGTCATAGATTCAGGAAATCTTTCTACAGGCATGGGGCATCTCGTTATCGAGGCCGGAGAACGAATAAAGAAAGGGGTGCCTACATCGCAAATTTATGAAGAAGTAGATGCATTAAAATCAAAAGTACATGCCAGCTTTGTCATTGATACGCTTACCTATTTATATGAAGGTGGCCGTTGTTCTGCCCTTCAAGCCTTTAGTGCGAGCCTACTAAAAATTAAAC
>NZ_DATBTY010000051.1:0-2367 GCF_036516575.1 Cerasibacillus sp. | reverse complement strand
AGCAGGATTTAAAAGCTGATGATATCATGTCTTCTATTGAAATTACAGATAATCTCGAAGGTTCGGGCTATACCGATAGTGCTGGAGCTTTTGAAAGTATTCAAGAACTAACTGGAACAATTAAATCTGGTGAGGAAATTACAGGTCAATTTATAACAGATATTTATGAAGCAGATGTATATTATTTTAGAGAGAATCCTGCAAACGTAGATATTGGTGTAACTAATCAGGTAGTTTGGACCATACCAGCAGATGAAGCGAAGTAATAATTTTATTACAATCATTAATGATTAATGGAGGTTTTCAAATGAAGCGGATCTTAATCATTTTAATAACCAGCCTACTATTAATTGTAACCGCTTGCGGGAACAATAATACCACTGAAAATACAACTGCGGACAATAAGAAAGAAAATGAAAATATAACAGAAGAAAATAATGATAACAATAAAGAAGAGTCTGATGGGGAAATTCCGGTTTATCAGATTGGAGAAACAGCTGTAATAAAGAATGATAAATTTAATTTAGAATATGAAGTTACGGTCAATAGTTTTGAGATTACTAAAGAAGTAGATGGAGTGCCGTTAGAAGAATTAGTAACAAATTTAGAAGAAGATGATGAAGATGGCTTTCTTTCTATTGATGTAACTTATAAAAATATCTCTGATGAAGCTTATGTACCTAATGAAAGATTTTTATCATACTTTGGACAAGGGGACGGGGGAGGCGGTTCATTAACCGATTTTGATGATATGTTCTTTCCAGAGTTGGAAAAAGAACTGGCACCAGGTGAAGAAATTACAGGAAAATTGGTATATATTTCTGCAAATCCCGACTATGATTATTATACATTGACATATGAACCGGTGTCAGACAATGAAACCTGGTTCCACCTACCAAATCCAAATCAATAGCTAAAATAAAGTAATTAATGGTCGAGTCTAAGCAATCTCTTTTATATAGAAAAAGAAGTTCATACATCATATTAAAATAAACAAAAATACAGGGGTCGATAATATGAAGAGATTAACATTAATTTTAACAGCATTACTTATCAGTACATTTATTCTTGCTGGATGTAGTGATGATAAAGATGAAACAAAAGAATCAGATAACAATGTAGTTAATGAGGAAAACAATGATGGAAAAGACAATGAAGATGATTCAGATAAAAGCGCGTCAGAAATCACAACAGAAGACCAATTAGATTTAACTCTTGGAGATACAGGGAAATTTGATACGACTCTTGGGACCTATGAAATGACTGTAGAGAGCGCTGAACTTTTAGAAGAATTGGATGGAGAAGAGTCACAATTTGATTACTTAATTCTAATTAACTTATCTATTAAGAATACAAGTGACCACGATTTGGATGTGGAAGATTTAATGTATTCAATGGAGGTTACAGAAATGATTGATGGCTCCGGATTTTCGGACCAATCCCATGTTTTTGAAAGTGTAGAAGAATTAACTGGTGTCATTAAACCAGGTGAGGAGATATCTGGACAGTTTATTTCAGATATTTATGAGTCGGATGAATACTATTTTAGAGAGCGATCAGGTAATGTTGCAGCAGGTGGAAGTAACCAAGTCATCTGGACCATACCAGCAGATGAAGCGAAGTAAGAGGTATTGCCGGGAGGGGCAATACCACCCATCTTTCTTTGAAAAAAATATGAAATATTAGTGCAATTCCGCAGAAACTGAATAAAAAAGTGGCTCTACATATGTTTATATGAATCAAATAATCGTTCTACACCACGACACAAATCAAGAGCTATCGGAACGATCAACATATGTTACAGCAAAAGCAACATCAACGGTAAATCTCTGGTTTTTGCCTCAAGTGAATGACATGTTAGGCAGTACAAAAGCCATCAATGGTCGAGTAGAAGGTAATACATTTAATATCGAAAAAAAATTTCATACATCATATTAAAATAACGAAAAACGAATACAAGAGGTGTATAACATGAAAAGGTTAACTCTAATTTTAACAGTATTACTTATCAGTACATTTATTCTTGCTGGATGTAGTGATGATAAAGATGAAACAAAAGAATCAGATAACAATGTAGTTAATGAGGAAAACAATGATGGAAAAGACAATGAAGATGATTCAGATAAAAGCTCGTCAGAAATCACAACAGAAGACCAATTAGATTTAAAACTTGGGGATACAGGTAAGTTTGATACAACTCTTGGAACCTATGAAATGACTGTTACGTCAGCAAAGATTATAGAATCTGAACTAGATGGAAATGAACCTTATGATTATGGGTTTATTTTGTTGGATATTAAAATAAAAAATACAAGTGAGCAGGATTTAAAAGCTGATGATATCATGTCTTCTATTGAAATTACAGAT
>NZ_DATBTY010000050.1:0-10102 GCF_036516575.1 Cerasibacillus sp. | reverse complement strand
GACCAACGGCCATCCCGATTAAAGCAAATAATTTTATATCTCCCCCTCCAATAGAATTTGTAAACAAATCGATTAGAAACGAAACGCCACCAAGTACAAGGAATCCTAAAATATAAACCAAAAGATGACTCGTGTTAAATAGGACATGATAAACCAAAAAATACAACATCCCAGGAAAATTGAGCCAGTTGTATATTAAACGTTCTTTAAGATCAGTATACGTGGCTATCCCTAAAATTATGATAAGTGGTACATAAACAAAAGCAGAATACATAAATATCACTCCAAAGTTTTAAATTCCATGATATTATAGCATATTTAGAATAGTTAAATATATATATTTGCAAAATAAGCATTTATATTTATGAAGGGAGGAGGAAGGTTTTTATGAAGAACATCTATAATTTAGCTTACGAAGTGAAGATTCAAGAAGATGGAAGTTCTATTTCAATAACGAAAGTTAATGAACAATTTATACAAGCTAAAGACATGGAAGTTATTCAGGTGAAAAACATTCAGTCAAATAAAATTCCACGTATATTACCTATAAAAGTAGACTTTAATCAAAATATTACTGTTCATTATCGTATCGATTCACTAAGACCGTTAGATAAATTCTTTCAAAATATAAATGCTACAGCAATTGATTACGCTCAACTTTTTTTATCTATTACGAAAGCACTTGAAGAGAGTAAAATATATACACTTAATCAAAATAATTTTATTTTACATCCTAATTTTATTTATGTTGGTCAGCATGCCGGTGATGTTTATCTAACATATGTCCCTATAAAAAGTTTACAAAAAAATGTAAGCACAATGGAAGAGTTAAAACAATTGTTAGTGCAAATAGCAGGACAGATGAAAGGGTTGCAAGGTGAAGAACATAATCGACTAATGACGTTCATTAATAGTGAGATGTTTAATCTCCAAGGATTAAAGGAAGTTTTACTAGAACTAACTTATTTAAATCCCAATAATAATCAAATAAGTAAAGAAAATGTTAGAAAACAGATTAAAAACAAGGAATCATCTAAAAACGGAGAACCAATAAAAAAGCTGAAGAATAAACTAAAGACTAATATAGAACAGCAAAAAAATAACAACAATCAGAAAGTAGAATCCAAAAATCAACTGCCACCGTTAACTACAAAATCAAAAATTTATATGTTTGGTACTGCATTGATAGCTATTATAATTATTTGGTTGTTTTATAGCATGCAACCTAAGCAAGACATGCTATTGGTAAGTGGCGTTGCAACTCTATTAATTATGGCTATGGTCTTTATTTTCCTAAAAGTATGGCGCCCGGGTGTAAAACGAATTGAAACAGAGCCAATTGAAGAGGAACTCAATCAACAGAATCAGCAAGCACCACAAGCTAAACAACAGTCAGCACAAGGGATACCAAACGAATCTAGGAAGCAACTCGAATGGAATACGATGGCACAAGGCAATCAACAAAATCATCATGTTACAGCACAACCGATACAACACGAACCATTACCACCACAACAACACCACGACTTCCAACAACACGATCATCAGGTGGTTCCAGACACGATACCATCACAACATCAAGAAAGGCAACAACCCGTTCATCCGATTGGACAAGAGTCAATCCAACAGAACCAATTACAAAATGTTTCTGAATCATTGTCGCAAAATCCAAGTGAAACAATCAATCAGCATGCAACTCCAATTCAAACACAACGAGAAATCGTTCAGCCGCTACCAAGTCAAGTAACGAACGTTGCACAGAAAGAAGCGGTCAAACAAGCTACTTCTCAAGCGCAAATGTCTCCAGCAATTGCGGCTACTAGTATGGATACCGCTTTATTGGATGATGAGTCAGATGATACCGTCTTACTGGACGAATCAGTTTATGCTGAAGAAGAGATACGACCGATATTAATACGTGAAACAGAAGACGGCACTGTCAGCGAAATTATAGTAGATTCAGATCAATTTATGATTGGAAGAAATAGTGATTTAGCCAATTATTTAGAGGATACGATTGGTGTATCAAGAAAGCACGCTGAAATCGTAAAAATCGACGAAGACACATATGGTATAAAGGATTTAGACTCAAAAAATGGAACTCGTGTAAATGGAAAGGCACTCGTCCCATTGAAAGTTTATGAATTAAACGAAGATGATCAATTCAGAATAGGTAAGGTAGACTACACGTTTAAATGGGAAACGAAAGAATAATACGACTAAAAAGCGGTAAATCCATTGGAAATTACCGCTTTTTTATTTGATAACAGACTAAAATGATAGGCACCAAATTAATGCTATATCCTTGATGATCTCCTCATGTTATCGATAATAACTGTCGCATTTTCGCTGAGGCTTTTTTGCAGAGCGAGTATTCTATGTCGCTTAAAATATGCTTTGTTTATCAAAAAACCTGAATTTCATCCTAAAAGTTTATTTTAAGTCTGTCAAAAGAAATACAAATTGAAAATGTATTTAGGTATAAAGAATCATTTTTCTGAAAAATGAAACCAAATCAGGCTAAAAATGGTATGTGTATTATATGGATAATTTGAATTATTCCAATTAAACTTATGGCTATTAGACTAGCTAGTACGAGCAAGGCTATCGATATGGAACGTTATTAGATTAAATGCATTTATCACAAAAGAGTGAAAAGCCAAAGCGAAGCCATTGTGTAGGAAGGTTTAATGTAATCTTCTCTGATAAAACATTAACAATAACTAAGAGGTGAAAAATCATGAGAAAGCTAACATTAATTTTAACAGCATTATTAGCGAGTATGTTTTTGATGTCCGCATGTAGTGAGGATGATAGCCAATCGGAAACTGTAGGTAAAAAGATAGACAATGATAATAAATCGGAAGAAACAAATGAGGTCGATGGTGAAATTCCAGTTTATCAAATCGGTGAAACAGCCATTATTACAAGTGATTTATATGGATTTGATTATGAAGTAACGGTAACAGATTTTTTATTTAACAAAGGAAGTGGATGGAGTCAGTATTGAAGAGTTTAATGTAGGAACAAATGGCACTGAGAGATTTGCAGTAGTAGACGTAACTATAAGAAATATCAGTGATGAGTCGTATGTTCCTAATGAAATGTTCTCTGCAAACTTTGCTGGGAAGCATGATTTAGGTGGAATCGTATCCGAGGATGAATTTTTCGAAGTTGGCGATAAAGAATTAGCTCCAGGTGAAGAATTAGAAGGACATTTAGTATATGTCATCCTTCTAGATGATTCGGAAACATTTACATTAAAATATGAATTTATGTCAGCTGAAGAAACTCATTTTATCCTTCCAAATCCAGAAAAATAATCTTTTGATGTTACCAAAAAGGGGGACTTCAACATGAAACGAATATTAATCATATTACTAACCGCAATACTGTTAATTGTAACCGCTTGTGGAGACGGTGACGGTGCAGAAAATACATCTGAGAATAGTGATGAAGCGAATGACACTACATTAGAGAAAACAAAAGGTGACGATCAAGAAGCAACTGATGGAGAAATTCTAGTTTATCAGATTGGAGAAACAGCCGTTATTACAAGTGATTTATATGGTTTTGACTATGAAGTAACGGTAACAGATTTTAATCTAACAAGAGAAGTGGATGACGTTAAACTCGAAGACTATTGGAACGTGGGGGACAGTGGTCTTGAGAGATTTGCAGTAGTAGACGTAACTATAAGAAATATTAGTGATGAGTCGTATGTTCCTAATGAAATGTTTTCTGCAAACTTCGCTAGAGAAAATGATAGGGGAGGGGTGACATCCGAGGATGAATTTTTCGAAGTTGGCGATAAAGAATTAGCCCCTGGTGAAGAATTAGAAGGACATTTAGTATATGTCATCCTTCTAGATGATTCGGAAACATTTACATTAAAATATGAATTTATGTCAGCTGAAGAAACCCATTTTATCCTTCCGAATCCAGAGAAATAATCTTTTGATGTTACCAAAAAGGAGGACTTCAACATGAAACGAATATTAATCATATTACTAACCGCAATACTGTTAATTTTAACCGCTTGTGGAGACGGTGACGGCGCAGAAAATACATCTGAGAATAGTGATGAAGCGAATGACACTACATTAGAAAAAACAAAAGGTGACGATCAAGAAGCAACTGATGGAGAAATTCCAGTTTATCAGATTGGAGAAACAGCCGTTATTACAAGTGATTTATACGAATTTGATTATGAAGTAACGGTAACAGATTTTAATTTAACAAAAGAAGTGGATGACGTTAAGATAGAAGATTATATAATTAGTGGACATGGAGATGAGCGTTTTGCAGTAGTAGATGTAACTATAAGAAATATTAGTGATGAGTCGTATGTTCCTAATGAAATGTTTTCAGCAAACCTTGCATCAGAAGGCGACAGAGGGGGGATAACATCCGATGATGATTTTTTCGAAGTTGGCGATAAAGAATTAGCCCCTGGTGAAGAATTAGAAGGACATTTAGTATATGTCATCCTTCTAGATGATTCGGAAACATTTACATTAAAATATGAATTTATGTCAGCTGAAGAAACTCATTTTATCCTTCCGAATCCAGAGAAATAATCTTTTGATGTTACCAAAGAGGAGGGTTTCTTCATGAAACGAATATTAGTCATATTACTAACCTCATTACTATTAATTTTAACCGCTTGCGGTGGCAATGATAGTACTGAAAATACATCTGCGAATAATGAAAAAGACAATCAAAATACAACAGAAGAAAACAATAATAACAATAAAGAAGAATCTGATGGTGAAATTCCAGTTTATCAGATTGGAGAAACAGCGATAATTTATAGTGAGGATTTTGATTTAGATTATGAGGTAACAGTCAATAGCTTTGAAATTGCAAAGGAAGTAAATGGAGTTGGTATTGAAGAGCTAGTAACTAATGTAGAAGAAGATGATGAAGGGGGCTTTCTTGCTATTGAGGTGACGTATACAAACATAAGTGATGAAGCTTATACACCTAACGAAAGATTTTTATCATATTTTGGATATGGAGGTGGTGGGGAATCTTTGACAGATTATGATGATATGTTTTTTCCAGAGTTAGAGGAAGAATTGGCTCCAGGAGAAGAAATAACAGGTAAATTAGTGTATTTATCTGCTGCAGCTATCGAAGATTACTTTACGTTAACTTACGAACCAATGCAGGACGGAGAAACCTGGTTCCACCTACCAAATCCGAATTTAAACTAATACAAGAGGTGTATAACATGAAAAAAATAACTCTAATTTTAACAGCATTACTTATTAGTACATTTATGCTAGTCGCATGTAGTGAGGATAAAGATGAAACAAAAGAATCAGATAACAATGTAGTTAATGAGGAAAACAATGATGGAAAAGACAATGAGAAAGTTGAAAAAGGCGATGACTCAAAAAACAATGACGATGATTCAGGTAAAAGCACATCAGAAATAACAACAGAAGACCAATTAGATTTAACTCTTGGAGATACAGGTAAGTTTGATACAACACTTGGAACATATGAAGTCACACTTACCTCGGCGAAGTTACTGGGTTCAGAATATGAAGGAATTAAATCACAGCTCGATGGTTTTATTCTATTTGACATAAAAGTTAAAAACACAAGTAATGTAGATCTAGAAATAGATGATATATTGGTTTCATTAGAGGTTACTGATAATCCAGATGGGTCAGGCTTTGGGGATGCTTCTGCTGCTTTTGATAGTGTAGAAGGATTAACCGGAACATTAAAACCTGATGAAGAACTTTCTGGGCAATTTATAACGGAAGTTTATGATGCAGATAAATATTATTTTAGAACATTGTCTGGAATCGTAGAAGGAGGAGGGAGTAACCAGGTCATCTGGACTATCCTAGCAGATGAAGCAAAGTAGTGAATGAAGTTAATATTATTTAAGATGAAGAAATAACAGGTGAATTAGTCTATTTAGTTGCTACAGCTATCGAAGACTACTTTAATCTACGAACCAATGCAGGACGGAGAAACCTGGTTCGACCTTCCGAATCTAAACTAATACAAAGCCCTTAATGGCCGAAACGTGAGTAATACATTTTATATCGAAAAAGAAGTTCATACATCATATTAATATAAACAAAAACAAGAGGTGTATAACATGAAAAGACTAACTCTAATTTTAACGGCATTACTTATCAGTACATTTATGCTAGTCGCATGTAGTGATGATAAAGATGAAGCAAAGGAATCAGATAACAATGTAGTTAATGAAGAAAACAATGATGGAAAAGACAATGAAGACGCTGAAAAAGACGATGACTCAAAAGATAATGATGATTTAGGTAAAAGCACATCAGAAATCACAACAGAGGACCAATTAGATTTAAAACTTGGAGATACAGGTAAGTTTGATACAACACTTGGAACTTATGAAATGACTGTTGAGAGCGCTGAATTATTAGAAGAATTAGATGGAGTAGAGTCAGAATTCGATTATTTAATCTTAATTAATTTATCTATTAAGAATACAAGTGATCACGATTTAGATGTAGAAGATTTAATGTATTCTATGGAGGTCACAAAAGAGATTGAGAAGTCGGGGTTTGGAGATCAAGCGCATAATTTTGAAAGTGTTAAAGAATTAACTGGGATTATTAAACCAGGTGAAGAGATCTCTGGACAGTTTATTACACATATGTTTGAATCCGATGAATATTATTTCAGGAAAATGGAAGGAAATGTAGCTGGAGGTAGTAGTAACCAAGTCATCTGGACCATACCAGCAGATGAAGCAAAAAGCGATTGACATGTTAGGCAGTACAAAAGCCATTAATAGAAGAGTTGAAGGAAATACCTTTTATATAGAAAAAGATGTTCATACATCATATTAAAATAAACAGAAACAAGAGGTGTATAACATGAAAAGGTTAACTCTAATTTTAGCAGTATTACTTATCAGTACATTTATGCTAGTTGCATGTAGTGATGGTAAAAATGAAACAAAAGAGCAGGATAACAATGTAGTTAATGAGGAAAACAATGATGGAAAAACCAATGATGATGTTGAAAAAGACGATGACTCAAAAGACAATGATGGCGATTCAGGTAAAAGCACATCAGAAATCACAACAGAAGACCAATTAGATTTAAAACTAGGAGATACAGGTAAGTTTGATACAACGCTTGGAACTTATGAAATGACCGTGGAGAGCGCTGAATTGTTAGAAGAATTGGATGGAGAAGAGTCACAGTTTGATTATTTAATATTAATTAATTTATCTATTAAGAATACAAGTGACCACGATTTAGATGCGGAAGACTTAATGTACTCTATGGAAGCTACTCATGATACAGAAGGGTCTGGATATTCTGATCAATCCCACAACTTCAAAAGTGTCGAAGGATTATCAGGAATTATTAAACCAGGTGAGGAGATAACCGGACAGTTTATTACACATATTTATGAAGCAGATGAATATTACTTTAGAGAAGATACAGGAAACGTAGCAGCGGGTTGGAGTAACCAAATCATCTGGACCATCCCGGCAGATGAAGCAAAGTAGTGAAGGAAGTTAATATTATTTAAATAGAATCTTTCTATTCTCACAATCAAATGTGCTAAGAATTTTATTAAAAAATAGGAGATCTTCGAATGAAACGAATCTTAATCATTTTAATAACTGGAATACTATTAATTGTAACCGCTTGCGGTGGCAATAATAGTACTGAAAATACAACTGCGAATAATGAAAAAGAGAATGAAGATACAACAGAAGAAAACAATGATAACAATAAAGAAGAGCCTAATGGAGAAATTCCAGTTTATCAAATTGGAGAAACAACGGTAATCAAGAATGATAAGTTTGATTTTGAATATGAAGTTACAGTTAATAATTTTGAAATATCAAAGGAGATTAACGGGGTTAAAGAAGAGGAGTTGGTAGCCAATGCAGATCCTGAAGATGATGGTGGATTTTTAGCAGTTGAAGTAACATATAAGAATATTAGCGATGAAGCATATGTGCCAAATGAAAGATTTTATCCTGTTTTTCAACCTGGTGATGGTGGCGGTGGCGAATTAACTGACTACGACGATATGTTCTTTCCAGAGCTAGAGGAAGAATTGGCTCCAGGAGAAGAAATAACAGGTAAATTAGTGTATTTATCTGCTGCAGCTATCGAAGATTACTTTACTTTAACTTACGAACCAATGCAGGACGGAGAAACCTGGTTCCACCTACCAAATCCGAATCTAAACTAATACAAAGCCCTTAATGGCCCAAACGTGGGAATACATTTTATATCGAAAGAGAAGTTCATACATCATATTAAAATAACTAAAACGAATACAAGAGGTGTATAACATGAAAAGACTAACTCTAATTTTAACAGCATTACTTGTCAGTACATTTATTCTTGCTGGATGTAGTGATGATAAAGATGAAACAAAAGAATCAGATAACAATGTAGTTAATGAGGAAAACAATGATGGAAAAGACAACGATTCAGATAAAGGTTCATCAGAAATCACCACCGAAGACCAATTAGATTTAAAACTTGGAGATACAGGTAAGTTTGATACAACTCTTGGAACTTATGAAATGACTGTGGAAAGCGCTGAATTATTAGAAGAATTAGATGGAGTAGAGTCAGAATTTGATTATTTAATCTTAATTAATTTATCTATTAAGAATACAAGTGACCATGATTTAGATGTGGAAGACTTAATGTACTCTATGGAGGTTACAGATAATATTAAAGGATCGGGACATCCTGATCAGGCTCACAACTTTGAAAGTGTAAAAGAATTAACAGGAATTATCAAACCAGGTGAGGAAATCTCTGGGCAGTTTATTACACATGCTTATGAATCCGATGAATATTATTTTAGGGAAATGGAAGGGAATGTAGCAGGCGGTGTAAGTAATCAAGTGATTTGGACAATCTCAGCAGATGAAGCAAAGTAATAATTTTATTACAATCATTAATGATTAATGGAGGTTTTCAAATGAAGCGGATCTTAATCATTTTAATAACCGGACTACTATTAATTTTAACTGCTTGCGGGAACAATAATACCACTGAAAATACAACTGCGGACAATAAGAAAGAAAATGAAAATACAACAGAAGAAAATAATGATAACAATAAAGAAGAGTCTGATGGGGAAATTCCGGTTTATCAGATTGGAGAAACAGCTGTAATAAAGAATGATAAGTTTGATTTAGAATATGAAGTTACGGTCAATAGTTTTGAGATTACTAAAGAAGTAGATGGAGTGCCATTAGAAGAACTGTTAGAGGGTGCTTATGATGAAAGCGGATTTTTAGTTGCAGAAGTAACATATAAGAATATTAGTGATGAAGCTTATGTACCAAATGAAAGATTTTTGGCATATTTTACATATGGTGATGGTGGAGGAGGGGAGCTGACGGAGTATGATGATATGTTTTTTAACGAGCTTGAAAAAGAGCTTGCTCCGGGAGAAGAAATAACAGGAAAGCTAGTCTATGTTTCTGCGAGTCCTGATCATGATTATTATAGATTAACGTATGAGCCAATGCAGGACAATGAGACCTGGTTCCAACTGCTAAATCCAAATCTAAAATAATACAGAACCTTAATGGATGTGGGAAATACATTTTATATCGAAAAAGAAGTTCATACATCATATTAAAATAAACAGAAACAAGAGGTGTATAACATGAAAAAGCTAACTTTAATTTTAACAGCATTACTTGTCAGTACATTTATTCTTGCTGGATGTAGTGATGATAAAGATGAAGTAAAGGAATCAGATAACAATGTAGTTAATGAAGAAAATAATGATGGAAAAGACAACGAGGATGCTGAAAAAGATGATGACTCAAAAGACAATAATGGTGATTCAGGTAAAAGAACCTCAGAAATCAAAACAGAAGATCAATTAGATTTAGAAATAGGGGATACAGGAAAATTTGATACGACTTTGGGAACATATGAATTGACTGTAACATCAGCAAAGATTATAGAATCTGAACTAGATGGAAATGAACCTTATGATTATGGGTTTATTTTGTTGGATATTAAAATAAAAAATACAAGTGAGCAGGATTTAAAAGCTGATGATATCATGTCTTCTATTGAAATTACAGAT
>NZ_DATBTY010000049.1:0-9537 GCF_036516575.1 Cerasibacillus sp. | reverse complement strand
TGATGAAATATGTAGGATTGGCGCTCATGTTCATCGGTTTACTGTTTGTAGTACGTCAGCGTAAATATGAATAATCGTAACAGCTACAAGATTCGATAAGTTTAACCAGAATGATCCAATACCGGTCATTCTGGTTTTTTTTGTTTGTAGATAACAAAGAACCGAAGTAGAATAAAGTGAATTTAAAGCATGAAAATAGTTACTTGAAACACTTTTAAAATAAAATGAAATTAAGTGTTGCATTTTTCAGAAAGTAAAGATAAAATGAATTCAACATAAAGAAAGCGCTTTACCATTAGGTGCTTATTTTCTATAAAAGGAGTGAATTCATGAAAGCAATTGTAAAAGTGCAAGAAGGTAAGGGGAATATTAAGCTTTTAAACATCAAAGAGAAAGCGCTTAACCTAGGAGAAGCGAAAGTGAAAGTGGCGTTTACAGGTATATGTGGAACCGATTTGCATATTTTTCATGATACATTTAAAAGTTATCCCCCTGTCGTTTTAGGCCATGAAAGTTCAGGAATTGTGGAAAGTGTTGCTGAAGATGTTAAACATATTCAAGTCGGCGATCGAGTAGCTATTTTAGGATCTACGGAGCAAACATGTGGAGTTTGTTCTTACTGTCGCACTGGTTTTTATATGTTTTGTGACACACGACGAGGAATGGGACATGGTGTAGATGGTGGATTTACAAAATACGTCACCATTAATAGTCAAGTTCTTTATAAGCTACCTGATCATATCAGTTTAGAAGAGGGAGCACTCGCGGAGCCTTTAGCATGCGCTGTGCAAGCGGTGGAAGAATTAACGACAATTCAGGCTAGCGATACTGTGTTAGTGACAGGACCCGGACCTATTGGTTTATTAACTTTAGCTTTATTAAAGTTAAAAGGCTGTCGTATTATAATGACTGGCACGAACGCTGATGAAAAGAGAACGACGATTGCGCAACAATTGGGAGTACATCATTATATTAATGTAGAAAAGCAAGATTTAACATCAGAGGTTAAGCGCTTAACCCTAAATACAGGAGTGGATGTGACCATTGATTGTTCAGGATCTCCTCATGCGATTCGTTCATGCTTTGAGCAGTTGAAGCCTTTAGGAAAACATATTCAAGTTGGAATTGTCGGAGAAGCTTTTGCCTTTGATTTTGACTTAATTACGTACAAACAATTGCAAGTCTTTGGAACGCTGGCTCATTCATTTTCCACTTGGGAAAAAGTGATGAACTTGTACGAACAAAATGAAATTCAATTGAAACCAATTATTACAAGTATTCAAACGTTAGACAATTGGGAGAACGCATTTACTTCTTGTGAAAATAAAGAAGAAGCTAAAGTGTTATTGAAATATGAATAATCAAATGGGAGGCACTACAATGAAAAAAATAGTATCAGGTTTTTTAATGACAATGGTGATTTTTATGTTAGCAGCTTGTTCAGGGGATAAGGAAGAGAAGCCAAAAGATACGGGTTCAAAAGAAGGTACAGGTAAGCAAGTCGTATTGGATTTGAGTATTCCAGAACCGGAAGATGCGAAGTTCGGTTTAACAGCAAAGGCATTTCAAGAAGAGTTAGAGAAAATTACAGATGGTCAAATGACAGTGAAAATTCATCCGAATAACTCATTAGGTGGAGAACGAGAAGTGTTCGAATCAATGGGAATGGGTGCGGTCGATATGGCCATTCAGTCAGCAGGACCGATGGGGAACTGGAATCAAGAATTTAATATTTTAGATTTACCATTTTTATTTGATAATAGAGAGCACGTTTATGCAGTGCTTGACGGTGAAATCGGTGATGAATTGAATGCGATGTTTGAAGAAGCAGCGAATGTTAAAATTTTAGGTTGGATTGAAAATGGTTTTGTTGCGACGACATCTAATCAACCGATTCAAAAAGTAGAAGATGTCGCTAAAATGAAAATCCGTGTTCAAGAAAATGAAATTCAAATTGATACGTGGAAAGCATTCGGAGCGGACCCTACACCGATGGCTTGGACAGAAGTGTTTACAGCTCTTCAACAAGGTGTCATCGATGGTCATTCTAATTCATTAGCGACGATTAAGTCATCAAAGATTTATGAAGTGCAAGAAAGTGTCGCTTTATTAGAAGATCGTTTTAGTGCAGCACCAATTTCTATCGGGACAGCTTCATTTAATCGCTTAACAGAAGAACAACAAAAATCATTAGTAGAAGCAGCACAAATAGCTGTAGAAAAAGGAAGACAATTTAACCAGGACAAAATTGAAGAGGCTCGTGCATTTTTAGAAGCAGAAGGACTTACGATTACAGAACCAGATAAGGATAGTTTCAAAGCGAAAGTAGATGACGTTTACAATAAGTGGGCACCAAAATTAGGAGAAGATTTAATAGAACGTATTCAAAATTACGAATATTAATGACAAACAGAGGACTCAAGAGGAGGGAATATATGAAAAAAATAGGGAAAGTATATTTGAATTTAATGGATCATGTGAATACAATTATCGGTTACTTATTAGCATTGTCTTTGTTTTTCACTACGATGATTACGTTTTGGCAAGTTGTTTCACGCTTTATTGGCTCCTCTTTGAGTTGGTCTGAAGAATTAACACGTTTTTTAATGATTTTTATGATTATGTTAGGTGCGGCGATTGCTCATCGGAAAAACAAATTAATTTCTGTAGAAATTGTCGTTGAACAATTAAAGGGTTGGATGAAAGAAGTTAGTTTTTATTTGATGCATCTATTTTCGATTGTGTTTTTTATCGTATTAATTGTATATGGCATGAATTTAGCGTCTAATTTTACAAATCAAATTGCACCTGGAACAGGCATTTCGATGAAATATATTTATATGTCACTCCCAATTGGTGGAGGATTAATGTTATTAAATTCTCTCGCGAGTTTAATAGAGCATTGGATGAAAGGGGATGAAACTTCATGTTAATCGCATTTTTTATTTCACTATTCGTTTTAATGTTTTTAGGAGTACCGATTGCGATTTCATTAGGGCTCTCTACCGTACTCGGCATTACGATGCATGAAGTGATTCCTTTAGAAACAGTACCACAACGTATTTTTGTATCTTTAAACTCATTTCCATTAATGGCGATTCCGTTCTTTATATTAGCGGGGAATCTCATGGGTGCTGGCAGCATGTCGAAGCGTCTCGTCAATTTTGCAAGTTCTTTAGTGGGGCACTTTACAGGTGGCTTAGCAATGGTAGCGATTGTGACATCAATGTTTTTTGCAGCAATCTCAGGATCAGGCGCTGCAACTACTGCAGCCATCGGATCGATTTTAATTCCAGCGATGGTAGCAAGAGGCTATAAAATTGAATATGCTGCAGCGAATCAAGCGGTTGCAGGCGCTTTAGGTATTATTATACCTCCGAGTGTCGCGATGATTTTATATGGAGTGGCCGCCGAAGTTTCTATTAGTGATTTATTTATCGCTGGAATTTTACCAGGATTTTTAATTACAATTTCTTTATTAATTAGCGCCTTTTTTATCGCTAAGAAAAACGGTTATCAAGGAACAGAAAAACAACCATTTCCAAGTATTGTGAAAGCATTTTTTGAAGCTTTCTTCGCAATTTTAATGCCTGTCATTGTTTTAGGAGGTATTTATTCTGGTTTCTTTACCCCGACAGAAGCGTCAGTCGTAGCAGTTGTTTATGCACTTGTAGTCGGTTTATTCATTTATCGAGATATTACAATTCCACAATTAGCAGTCGTGTTTAAAGATAGTGCAATTAGTAGTTCGATTATTATGCTTGTCATCGGTGCGGCAGGATTATTTGGTTTCTTCATTGGAATCAATAGTGTACCGGATATGATTTACGACACAATTTCTTCATTCATTACGAATAAGTACGTATTTTTACTAGTCGTTAATATTATTTTATTCTTTACAGGAATGTTTTTAGAAGGTGGAGCAGCTATCTTAATATTAGTGCCACTATTGTTTGGAACGGCGACTAATTTAGGTGTAGATCCCGTTCACTTTGGCGTCATCATGGTTGTGAATTTAGCTTTAGGATTAGTGACACCGCCTGTTGGGATTGACTTATTCGTCGTGTCTCAATTAACCAATTTGAGTATCGTGCGAATCGCTCGGTATGCGATTCCGTTAATTTTAATATTAGTGTTAGATATATTAATTATTACGTATTTCCCACCATTATCAACATGGTTACCTTCTCTATTAAAGTAAAGGAGTGATTGATTTGAAAGCAGCAGTATTGACCGCTTTAGAGCGAGTGGAAGTGCAAGAACAATTGGAGCCAGTATGTGGTGTAGGAGAAGTGAAAATTCGAATTGAAGCGGTAGGAATTTGTGGTTCGGATGTGCACTATTATCAACATGGTCATATTGGCAAGCGTTCTGTACAATTTCCACATGTACAGGGCCATGAAGCAAGTGGGGTCGTGATTGAAGTAGACTCTTCCGTAACGACTATTCAAGTAGGAGATCGTGTCATCATAGAACCAGGGATTCATTGCGAAACTTGTTCTTATTGTAGAGAAGGACGATATCACTTATGTGAAGCGATGTATTTTTTATCGACACCTCCAAACCCAGGCTTATTAAAGCAAATTGTAACTGTGCCAAGTCGCGTCGTATTTCCGATAGTAGATGAATTGAATTTTGAAATTGCTACTTTAGCGGAGCCTTTATCTGTAGGAATCCATGCTTTAAGAAGAGCGGATTTGAAACCTGGTCAGACCGTTTATATATCAGGCATGGGGCCTGTAGGTTTAGTGACTGTTCTCGCCGCTCGCGCTTTTGGAGCGGGGGAAATTACTGTAGGAGATTTTCAAGAGGATCGGTTAACAGTAGCAAAGAAAATTGGAGCGATGCATGCTCTTAATGTTCGCCATGAAAAATGTGTGGATGAATCATTTGATGTCGTCATAGAAACATCTGGATCTGGAGTAGCTTTAAATGAAGCTGTTCGAGTGACAAAAAAAGGTGGTACAATTGTAGCAGTCGGATTCCCTTCGAAAGAAGTGCCATTAGATATTATTCAAATGATTCAAAAGGAAATTGATTTAAAAACGGTTTATCGTTATGTTCATACGTTCCCGTTAGCTTTAAAAATTCTTGAACAATATCCGCACGAGGCTTCTCTCCTCATTACTTCTATATTTCCTATGAAAGAAGTGCAAGAAGCGATGCAACGTGCGACGACACTTTCACATAATGATATTAAGATAGTGGTGAAACCGAACGACTAGTGACGTGAAAGGGTGGTAAGTTTTTTGAAAGTGACGATTTATGACATTGCAGAAAAAGCAGGTGTGTCGATTGCGACGGTTTCGAAAGTTATTAATAATAAAGGACGCATCAGTGTAGAAACACGAGAAAATGTTTTGGCGGTAATGAAAGAGTTAAATTATCGACCGAGCATTATCGCAACAGCATTGACAGGTAAAAATACGAATACACTCGGGTTATTAATTCCTGATTTAGCAAACCCTTTCTTTGCTGAACTCGCAAGAAGCATTGAAGATAGCGCGAAAGATCTTGATTATAATGTCGTGATTTGTAATACAGATTATAGTTCAGTAAAAGAAAGCGAGTATATTGATTTACTCATTCAAAAACAAGTGGATGGATTTATACTAGCATCTGGTTTTGAACAGATGAAACCTGTTGAAACATTGATTGAACGGAATATACCTGTTGTGATTGTAGCACGTGAACTACCAGAATTTGCAGTTATGTCTGTAGCAAATGATGATTACTATGGTGGATATTTAGCAGCGCAACATCTTGTGGAACAGGGGCATCAATATATCGGTATACTCGGACGTGACTTATGGTCAAACCGTGAAAGAATACGTGGTTTCAACACCTATTTGGAAGAACAGGAAATTCCATTATGGCCTAATTTTAAATATATTGAAGGTGTGGAACATGTCGAAGAAGCGATTAAGGAAACTCGTCGTTTGTTAAGTGATGCGAAGCGACCTACAGCGATCTTCGCTTGTAATGACTTGCTTGCAGCGGGTGCCATTCGAGCTGCAAGAGATTTAGATTTTGAGATTCCGGAAGATTTAGCAATTGTCGGATACGACGATACGTCGATTGCAACAATTGTTCAGCCAACTTTAACATCTGTAGCACAACCCATTCCAGAAATAGGCGCAGCATGTATTTCATTAATCGTAAATAAAATTCAAGGGATTCCTGTCCAAAATAAAAATTTGAAATTTAACCCTACTTTGATGATTCGTCAATCTACTTAATAAAAAGGACTGCATATTATGAAAAAAAATATACTCATTGTGCAATCTGGCGGGCCAACAGCAGTTATGAATGCGACTTTACAAGGCATTGTCGATTATATTGAAACAAATTATTCTGAAATGCATGTTTTAGGAGCATTAGGAGGGATTGAAGGAGTATTGAATGAAGATATTATTTCTCTTTCTTCTCCTTCCCCTTATCAACATATTAAACAAAAGCCAGGAGCTATTTTAGGAACAAGTCGCTATCGCCCATCGGAAGAACAATTACAAAGGTGTTGTACAATTTTTCAAAAGTGGGAAATCCGTTATGTCTGTATGATTGGTGGCAATGGAACGATGCGTTTGACAAAGCGGATTGGTGATTATTGTCCTGACACGATCATCTTTGGATTTCCACAGACGATCGATAACGATATATTCGGCACGACGATTGCGCCTGGCTATTTAAGTTCTGCCAAATACTTAACCGAAACATTGCACAATATGTCGCACGATATATTGAGTTACCGTAAGCGTCAAACCATTGAAATTGTGGAAACGATGGGGCGTACTGTCGGATGGTTAGCAGCGAGTTGCCAACAATATATTCATGCGAGTAATGAAAAAATCCATACCATTCTTTTAATTCCCGAAGTTTCGGTTTCTTATGATCAATTATTAAATGAGATTTTATATGCCATTCAGCGAGGGCAATCGATTGTTTGCATAGTAGCAGAAGGAGTCGTTGCTTATCCTCAAAAAAGAGATGAAACAATCGGTCAGACTTTAAAACGTTTACTACAAACTTCAATTTCTACGATTGATATTAAATATACAAATCCAGGTATACTTCAAAGGTGTACGATTCAATCATTGTCTCCAATGGATGTCGACTTAGCTTATAAGCAAGGACAATATGGCATTCAACATATGATGAAAGGGAAAAGAAATCAAATGATTTCTAATTATTTTTTAAATGGGAAAGCGCTTTACCAAACAGTTCCATTAAGTCAAGTTATTCATAAAGATCACGAAGTTCCAAAAGATTGGTACGATGATTCAACATTGCAAATGAATGAACAATTTGATTCTTTTTGGCGAAATATGAACACGATTTATGAGGAGGAAGTATAAATGGAGATTAAACAATTGGAAACGAGAGCAAAGCAAATTCGTAGCACAATTCTTGAAACGATTCATCAGGCAGGAGCGGGACATATCGGAGGTCCTTTATCCGCAGTAGACGTTTTGAATTATTTATATTTTAAAGAGATGAACATTGATTCGAAAGATGGACGAAAAGAAAATAGAGATCGCTTTATTTTATCGAAAGGTCATTCGGCTATCGCACTATATACTGTATTAGCGTATCGTGGATTTTTGCCTATGGAAGAGTTAACAACTTTCGATGCTTTAAATTCACGTTTACAAGGGCATCCAGATATGACGCTTCTTCCTGGTTTAGATATGTCAACGGGTTCTTTAGGACAAGGTTTGTCTGCAGGGTTAGGTATGGCGCTAGGGGCAAAAGCACAAAATGCATCGTTTAGAACGTACTGCATGATTGGTGACGGTGAATCACAAGAAGGCCAAATTTGGGAAGCAGCAGATGTTGCTTCAAAATATGGTGTCGATAATTTAGTTTGTATCGTTGATAATAACCGACTTCAGCAATTTGGGTGGAGTGATGATCAAGTGACGCGCAACGCACCGCTGGAAGATCCGTCAGACCGTTGGAAAGCATTTGGATGGCATGTGATTTCTATAGACGGTCATTGTTATGACTCGTTAGATCAAGCATTTAAAGAAGCGCGCGAAACAAAAGGAAAACCGACAGTCATTATTGCCAATACGATTAAAGGAAAAGGAGTAAGCTTCATGGAAGGCGCTTATTTATGGCATTCGAAAGTACCGACTCAAGAAGAACTTCAACTCGCATTAACTGAATTAGAAACGGAGGGAATGGAAGGATGATAAACATTCAAAAAGGCGCAATGCGTGATCGTTTTAGTAAAGTCATTTTAGAGCTTGCTGAAAAAGATGCACGGGTGTATGCAGTAGACGGAGATTTAGCAAATTCGACAAAAACAGACGTAGTTGCGAATCAAAAACCAGAAAAATTTTTACAGATGGGAATTGCGGAGCAAAATATGTTAAGTGTTTGTTCAGGTTTAGCTTCAACAGGTTTGCAACCGTGGGCTGTAACATTTGCAGCATTTTTATCAAAACGTGCGTTGGATCAAATTCAAGTACAAATCGCTCAACCACGATTAGATGTGAAAATGGTTGGCGCTTATAGTGGCTTATTGACAGGATTAACAGGGAAGACGCATCAAGCTTTAGAAGATATTGCGATTTTTAGAACATTAGCAAATATGGTCGTCATTGCACCTGCTGATAATGTGGAAGTGGAGAAAGCGATGCGTGCTGCGAATGATTATGATGGACCAGTTTATATTCGTTTAGCTCGAGATGAGTATCCTTATCTTTTTGCTGAGGATTATGATTTTAAAATTGGCCGAGCGGTAACATTGAAAGAAGGGACAGATGTATCGGTTATTGCGACTGGAACACAAACAAGTCGTACGTTGGAAGCGGCAAAACAGTTAGCAGATGAAGGAATTTCAGTTGAAGTTGTGCACATGCCGACGATTAAACCTTTAGATGAGGCGGCGATTTTAGCAACGGCTCAAAAAACAAATCTCATCGTAACGGCTGAGGAACATAGTATTTTAGGTGGGCTTGGAAGTGCCGTAGCAGAAGTGCTTGGTGAACAACGACCGACGAAGATGTTACGAATCGGCGTGGAAGATCGCAATGCAGAATCGGCTCCGAATGAACAATTATTAGAGAAATATGGCTTATCTGTTTCTTGTATGGTGCGTAAAATAAAAGACTTTTATAACAAGGCTTGATGTGACAAGATGAAAGAAAAGGAGGAGAGAACATGACTTATCGAATTGCAGTAATTGCAGGGGACGGGATTGGGCCTGAGGTGATTGCTGAAGGAATTAAGGCAATTGAAGCTTTAACGACACTGCAAGAAAAGGGAATTCAATTTGAATTCGTTCATTTACCGTGGGGCTGTGAATATTATTTACGTGAAGGACGGATGATGCCTGAAGATGGCATGGACGTATTGCGTGAGTTTGACGCTATTTATTTAGGTGCAGTTGGATATCCTGGTGTACCGGATCACGTCTCATTATGGGATTTATTATTAATTATTCGGAAGCAATTTGACCAATACATTAATTTACGCCCGATTCGTTTATTGAATGGTGCACCGACTGTATTGAAAGAAGGAACGGTTGAT
>NZ_DATBTY010000048.1:0-19534 GCF_036516575.1 Cerasibacillus sp. | reverse complement strand
TGATGAAATATGTAGGATTGGCGCTCATGTTCATCGGTTTACTGTTTGTAGTACGTCAGCGTAAATATGAATAATCGTAACAGCTACAAGATTCGATAAGTTTAACCAGAATGATCCAATACCGGTCATTCTGGTTTTTTTGTTTGTAGATAATAAAGAACTGAAGTAGAATAAAGTGAATTTAAAGCATGAAAATAGTTGCTTGAAACACTTTAAAAATAAAATGAAATTAAGTGTTGCATTTTTCAGAAAGTAAAGATAAAATGAATTCAACATAAAGAAAGCGCTTTATCAAAAAGGGGATATGATACGTGAAAAAAGTAAAATGGGGAATTTTAAGTGCAGCAAATATTGCTTTTGAACAGATGGTACCTGCGCTAAGGAGATCAAAAAACTCAGAAATTGTAGCAATTGCTTCAAAAACACGTGAAAAAGCTGAACGATTTAATATCGAAAAAATTTATGCGACATATGAAGAGTTGTTGGAAGATGCTAATGTAGAGGTCGTGTATATTCCACTTCCAAACGCATTGCATAAAGAATGGATCATAAAAGCAGCACAAGCAGGAAAACATGTCATCGTCGAAAAGCCTGCTGTTTTAACATCAAAAGATATGGATGACATTTTAGAAGTGTTACAGCAAACGAAAACGATATTTATCGAAGGGTTTATGTATCAATATCATAAACAACACCGTGAGGTTAAGCGGTTACTCAAAGAGGGCTGTATCGGTGAAATAACGCATATTAAAACGCATTTCTCTTTCCTATTGCAAAATCGTGAAGATATTCGCATGAATAAAGCTCTTGGCGGTGGTGCCTTTTGGGACGTAGGATGCTATGGTTTACATGCTGTTACACAATTATTAGACTTTAAGCCGGCGCATTATAAAATGATAGCGAAAGTTGATGAGGATAAAAACGTTGATTTAACCTCTACTTGTCTTTTGCTAGATGCACAGGGAAGAACAGCTGAAGTGAGTGCCTCTTTCGAAATGCCTTTTGAAAATCGCTATGAAATTTTCGGCACAAAAGGAACAATTGTTGCACAGTATGCTTTTCGTCCTGATGTTTCTGAAACAGGAGAAGCAATTGTGAAAGTATTAAATCGAGATGGCCATGAACAGAGTAGAAAAACGCTGAAAGACGATCAATATGTAAATCAAGTAGAGTATTTGAATGACTGTATATTAAACAATATTCAACCAGAGTATGACGCAGAGAAAACAAAAGAAATGATTGCTCTTATTGAAAGTTGCTACGACTCGATGTACAATCTAACACAGGATGATTAAGTAAAAAATTGGATAGATTGTAGGAAGTGAACAGTGTGAGTGTAACAATATATGATGTCGCAAAAGCTGCGGACGTCTCGATTGCTACAGTGTCGAAAGTGATTAATAAAAAAGGAAGAATAAGTGATTTAACACGTGAACGTGTGCTTAAAGTGATGGAAGAATTAGATTATAGGCCAAGCGTTTTAGCCTCAGCATTAATGGGGAAAAATACAAATACGCTCGGATTGTTAATTCCAGATATTATTAACCCATTTTTCGCAGAATTATCGCGACATATTGAAGATCGCGCCAATGAATTAGAATATAACGTTATAATTTGTAATACAGATTATCAACAAGAAAAAGAGAAAAATTATATACAATTATTAAAGCAAAAAAGTGTAGATGGTTTCATATTGGCCTCTGGATTTGAAGATCCAACTGAGGTTGAGCGCTTAATTGAAGAGGAAATTCCTGTTGTTATTGTAGCACGTGAATTTCCGTTATTCTCTGTTAATGGAGTAGCGCTCAATGATTATATCGGGGGACAGATGGCTGCAAAGCATCTTGTAGATCGAGGGCATCAAAATATCGGAATCATTGCACGAGATTTATGGAGTAACCGAGAACGAGTAAGAGGTTTTTGCGATTATTTGCAAAGCCAAGGATTAGAAAAACATCCAGAATTTGAATTTATTAGAGATGATAATTTAACCCATATCATTACTGGAAAGAAAGCAGCAGAACATTATTTAACTAAAAATAGTCGCCCGAGTGCGATCTTCGCTTGTAATGATTTATTAGCCGCTGGAGCGATACAGGCCACGCGACTTCACGGGTTACGTATTCCAGAAGACATCGCGATTGTAGGGTTTGACGATACGACATTGACCCGAATGATTGATCCACCTCTGACAACAGTTGCACAACCGATAGAGCAAATGGGAAATGAAATTGTTGATTTGATGTTAGGCGTAATCGACGGTTCAGTAAAAGGTGAAAAGCATATAACATTAATGCCTTCGATGAAGGTGAGAGAGACGACTTAAAAAAGTCTCTCTATAAAGGATAAAGCGCTTAACCTTATGAGAGAGGAGGAGAAGATGATGGCAAATAGTTTAATCGTTCAATCGGGTGGCCCGACGGCAGTCATTAATAGTACAGTAGTCGGCGTTGTCCAAGCGATTTTAAATCGAAACGACCGAGCTCAAATATACGGTGCACTCGGTGGAATAGAGGGAATGTTGAAGGCGGACTTTATTCGATTAAATCGACTTACTCCTCATGAATTAGAATTATTGCGTTACACACCAGGAGCAGCATTAGGAACATGTCGGTATAAACTGACTCCTGACGACTTACAAAAAATCATTCACCATTTGAAAGAAGCTCATATTACAGATTTATATTACATCGGTGGTAATGGTTCTATGCAAGTTGCGACATTGTTAAAGGAGGAAGCGTTAAATCAAGGCTATGCATTGAAAGTTATCGGACTACCTAAAACAATCGATAATGACTTATTTGGAACGGATCACACTCCCGGTTTTGCAAGTACAGCGAAATACTTGGCAACAATGGTTCTAGATTTAAAGATGGACGTATCAAGTTACGTTGGTGGACAACGAGTAACAATTGTTGAAACGATGGGGCGTCACACAGGATGGCTAGCAGGCGCTTGTCAATTAGCCTTTCTAGAAGATGATGATTTTAATGAATGTTTAATTTATTTACCAGAATTTCGTTTTGATTTATCCGAATGTCTTCGAAAAGTTGAACGACTGTTAAACAGTAAAAAAAATGTCTTCCTCATCGTTGCTGAAGGAGTTAAAGATTTACAAGGGAGCTATTTAACATCAAGTCATTTAAAGTATGATGCTTTGAATAGGCCAAAGCTAGGGGGAGCTTCTACTTATTTAAAAGAGCAAATAGAAGCTCGATTTAAAGTAAATGTCCGGGTAATCGAACCGAGCATTTGGCAAAGAAGCAGTGTCACGCTTGCTTCTCAAGTCGATTTTTTAGAAGCATATGAAGTAGGCCAACAAGCTGTCAACTTTATGCATGAAGGTAAAACGAATGTGATGGTGGGAATGAACAGAAGAGAAGAAACGAATTATGATATAGATTATAGCTGTATTCCACTGTCATGGATTGCAGGAAAAGAAAAAACAGTACCTCTAACATGGTATTCACCCAAACGTAATAAAATGACACAACAATTTATTGAATATTTACTCCCTTTAATTCAAGGAGAGGTAAGACCGAAAACGAAGTATGGTTTACCCCATTATAGTTCACTGTATGAACTGAGAAGTGAAGGAGAAGTGGTAAAATGTCGATTGTACAATGTGCAGTAGTTGGAGCGGGGCGATTAGGAATGATTCATGCACAAAATATCGCAAACTTCATTCCAAATGCCCGACTCAAAACGATTGTAACGACACGTGAAGAGTCTGGCAAGCGCGCTGCGGGTCAATTAGGTATTCAAAATTGGACAACAAATATTCAAACAGTGTTAGAAGATCAACAAATAGATGCGATTATAATCGCAAGTCCAACCCCTAGTCATGCAGAACTGATTAAAAAAGCCATTCAGTATAAGAAACATATATTTGTGGATAAGCCGATGACAAGTACAGTAAAAGAGGCGGAGGAACTGATGCCTTTATTCAATGGTTACAATAAAGTATTGCAAGTTGGCTTTAATCGCCGGTTTGATGAAGCATATAGAGTAGCGGCAGCAAAAATCCGGCGTGGAGATATCGGAGAGCCCCTGTACTTCTCGGGTATAAGCCGGGATCCAGGTTCACCACCGGAAGAGTACATTGCTACAAGTGGCGGAATCTTTGTTGATTTATGTATTCACGATTATGATATCGCCCGTTACTTAATGGGAGCGGAAATTGAAACAGTTCACAGCTTTGGTAAAGCGCTTAATCATCCGTTTATGGATAAGTATAACGATGTTGATCAAGCAATTACAAAATTAGAATTTTCGAATGGTGCACTCGGCATTGTCGAAGGCAGTCGAAATTCATCTTTCGGCTATGACATCCGTGCTGAAGTATTAGGAACAGAAGGAATGTTACAAATTAGTTCAATCCAACGATCGAATATCGTGACACTCTCATCAGGGAGTGCTACAACAGATAATATTTTAGATTTTCCAAGTAAGTTTGAAAACGCTTTCTTTAATGAAATGAAAGCATTTATCGATACGGTTGTAAAGGGAGGTTCATCGCTTGTTACTGCGAGAGATGCACTCATCGCATCGAAAATTGCAGAAGCAGCAACAGCCTCTTTTACTAATAAACAAATGATGAAAGTAGGGAATGTAGAATGAGTACAATTCGTTTAACGATGGCACAAGCATTAGTGAAGTTTTTGGACAATCAATATGTTCAACATGATGGAGTAGAGCATAAGTTTGTTAAAGGAATTTTCGGGATTTTTGGTCATGGGAATGTTACTGGAATGGGCGAAGCATTGGAAAATCATGACGGGGAAATTACGTACATTCAAGGGAAAAATGAACAAGGAATGGTGCATACAGCAGCAGCTTATGCGAAGCAAAAAAATCGCCTTCAAATTTATGGTTGCACAACATCGATTGGTCCAGGCGCTTTAAATATGGTGACAGCTGCAGGAACTGCAACGGTGAACCGCATTCCGGTATTACTTCTCCCAGGAGATAATTTTGCGTCACGCCAACCAGATCCTGTCCTTCAACAAATTGAAGACCCGACAGACTATACGATGTCAGCATCTGATGCATTTAAACCAGTAAGTAAATATTGGGATCGTATCGTTCGTCCTGAACAATTAATGACGGCGATGATTCATGCGATGCGAGTGTTGACAGACCCTGTCGACACAGGAGCAGTCACGATAGCTCTACCACAAGATGTGCAAGCAGAAGCTTATGATTATCCAGTGGAATTTTTCTCAAAGCGTGTCCACTATTTAGACCGTCAAGCTCCGAATCAAGACGCATTACAAAGAGCGATTGACTTAATTCGTACGAAAAAAAATCCAGTTATTGTAGCAGGTGGTGGCGTTCATTATGCTGATGCACAGCAAGAGCTGCAATCTTTCGCACATGCATTTACGATTCCTGTAGGAGAAACGCAAGCTGGAAAAAGTGCGCTCCCTTGGGATGACGCGATGTACATGGGGAGTATCGGTTCAACAGGATCGAAAGCGGCAAATATTTTAGCGCGTGAAGCGGATCTCGTAATCGGCGTTGGCACGAGATTAACAGACTTTACAACATCTTCGAAAGTAGCTTTCAGTCATCCGAATGTGGAATTTTTAAGCATTAATATTAATAATTATGACACGGTGAAAATGGATGCTACCCAGCTTGTAGGAGATGCGAAAGTGACGTTGCAACAACTAACGGAAGAATTGTCAAAACTAAATTATCATTCATCTCATGAAACAGAGCGCTTAACGAAAATGAAAGCAGAATGGGATGCAATTGTAGATGAGTATTATTCACAAGAGGTGAGTGGCGGTTTATCTCAAACGCGCGTCATCGGTGAAATTAATAAATTTGTACAGCCTGAAGATGTAATCGTCTGTGCAGCAGGCAGTATGCCAGGAGATTTACACCGCTTATGGCGATCAACTCAACCTAAAACATATCATATGGAATATGGCTTCTCTTGTATGGGTTATGAAGTAGCAGGAGCACTCGGTGTGAAGATGGCGATTGAAGATGAAGGGGAAGTCTATTCTTTCGTCGGAGATGGTAGCTATTTAATGCTCCACACGGAAATCGTAACAAGTATTCAAGAAAATAAAAAAATGACGGTTTTACTTTTGGATAATAATGGTTTTCAGTGTATTCATAACTTGCAAGTAGGTCAAGGTAGTGATGGTTTCGGCAATGAATTCCGATATCGTTCTGAACATGATAATCGCTTATCAGGAGAGTTTTTAGAAATTGATTTTGCTCAAAATGCACGTAGTCTTGGAGCGAAAGGATACACCGTACGCTCACTAGAAGAGTTACAAATTGCTTTAGCGAAAGCAAAAGAAGAAACCGTGACGACTTTGATTGATATAAAAGTGTTACCAGGTACATGTACGGTCGGTACAGAATCATGGTGGAGATTAGGAGTAGCCGAAGTTTCAAAGTCTGAAAAAGTGTTGAAAGCTCATGCACAAATGAAAGCTACAGCTGAAAAAGCACGACAATATTAACAAAAATTAGGAGGAATTTACATTGTCAAAATTACAATTAAAACCACAAGATCCGAAAGTGAACGATAAAAAATTAATTTCAATCACCCCAGAATCCGCTAATTGGGATTATGTTGGAATGGATATTGTTCGTCTTGAAAAAGGTGATCTGTATAAAGTCGAAACAGGAGACCGCGAAATGATTGCATTATTATTAAGCGGAAAAGCCAATGTAAAAACAAAAGAAAATCATTGGAATGATATTGGGAAACGAATGTCTGTATTTGAAAAAACACCATCTTATTCCGTATATGCACCGAATGATGATTTTGTAGAACTAGAAGCATTAACAGAAGTTGAAGTGGCGATTTGTACAGCACCTGGAAAAGGTTCATTTAAAGCTCGCCTCATTTCACCAGAAGATGTCGATGTTGCACAACGTGGCAGTGGAAATATGTCTCGAACGATTCATAGCGTACTTCCAGAAACGGCAGATGCGGACAGTTTATTTATTTTCGAAGTGTATACACCAGAAGGTAATTGGTCTAGTTATCCACCTCATAAACATGATACGGATGATTTTCCAAATGAAACGTATTTAGAAGAAACATACTATCACAAAATTAATCCGAGTGAAGGAGGATTTGCGATTCAGCGAGTTTATACGGATGACCGCTCTTTAAATGAAACAATTGTTGTCAATGATGGAGATGCGGTGCTCGTACCGAAAGGACATCATCCTTGTGCAACACCACCTGGATATGAACTTTATTATTTAAATGTAATGGCAGGTCCGATTCGCTCTTGGAAATTTACAAATGATCCAGATCATGACTGGTTAACAAAACAATAAAAGAGGTGTTGAAATGAAGTTACCTTTTTCATTAGGTATTCACCCTATCAACTGGGTAGGTGAAGATGTTTTAGAGCATGGTGATCACTATACAGGGGAAGAAGTGATGCAACAAATTCAAAAACTAGGGTTCAAAGGAACAGAAGTAAGCCGTAAATTTCCGAAAAATCCAGTTGAGTTAAAAGCAGCGCTTGATCGACATGGTCTTCAATTAACGACACAGTGGAAGTCAGTATTTTTCTCAGATCGTAGTCGTCATGAAGAGCAACTGCAATCTTACCAAGAACATATCAACTTTTTAAAGCCTTTCGGTTGTAAAGTAATTAGCACAGCAGAGGCGGGAAATTCTATTTTAAATCAAGATCCAAGCATGCCAGAAGATGCCCGTCACGTTCGACCTTTGACAGAAGAGCAATGGGAAGCATTGGCAGAAGGATTGAACGCGGCCGGAAAGTTAGCGCATGAAGCGGGCATGAAGCTCGTTTACCACCATCATGCCGGTACAGTCGTAGAAAAACCGGAAGAAATTGATAAGTTGATGGATATGACAGATCCTCGTTATGTATATTTACTTTATGATTCAGGACATGGCTATTACGGTGGGAATGATCCTATGGAGTTATTAACAAAGCATTACAACAGAATTGGATATATTCATTTAAAAGATGTGAGACAAGAGGTTTTAAATGCTTCCCGTGAGCAACACTACCCGATTCGTCAATCTTTACGGGAAGGTATTTTTACAGTACCTGGAAGTGGCGTGCTAGATTTTGAACCGATTTTCCGTTATTTATTCGAGCAAGAATATGAAGATTGGGCGTTGATCGAAGGAGAACAAGATCCCAAAATCTATCCACCTTATGAGTTTGCACAAAAAGCATTGGATTATTTAGCTTCAATTGTAACGAAAATTGAAAATGAAAAAAAGTAAGAGAGCGAGGAACGAACAATGACAAAAGCCATTCGCTGTGCAGTATTAGGACTAGGACGTCTCGGATATTGGCACGCTGAAAATGTAGCGAGTAAAATTCGAGGAGCCGTTTTAACAAAGGTGATTGATCCGATTGAAGAGCGTGCAGCAGAAGTAGCACGACTTTTACAAGTGGATGCGTACGGAACAGACCCAAAAGAAGCATTTGAAGATGATGACATTGATGCGGTGATCATTGTGACACCGACGAGTACTCATGGAGAAATGTTAGAACAAGCAGCGAGAAGTGGTAAACATATTTTCGTTGAAAAACCGATTACCCAAACAGTTGCTGAAGCGGATCGTGTAATCGCAGCAGTAGAAGAAGCAAATGTCTTATGCCAAGTTGGATTTATGAGACGTTTTGATCCAGCTTATGCGGAAGCACAGAGAAGAATTGCGCAAGGAGATATCGGTCAACCTTTATATTTTAAGGCTGTCAGTCGAGACGGCAATGTACCACATGAAGCCTTTATTGCAACGAGTGGCGGCATCTTTTTAGATGTAGCGATTCATGATTATGATATTGCGCGCTTTTTAATGAATGAAGATGTGACAAGTGTACAAGCAACAGGAAATATTTTGCTCGAGTCGAATCAATTCATGCAAAAGCACGGAGACGTTGATCAAGGTTTGACATCACTAACATTCGCAAGTGGGGCAGCAGGTGAAGTCGAAACGATGCGAATTGCTCCTTATGGCTACGATATTCGTGCTGAAATTGTAGGTACAGAAGGAGTGCTCCAAGTAGGTTCGATGCGTCAGCATGATGTGACCATTTTCAAAAATAATACGACAAGTTATGATCTCATTCAAGATTTCCCAACGAAGTTCCAACATGCTTATGAAATTGAGATGCAACAATTTATCGATAGTTTATTGCAAGGTAGTCCAGTGAAATGCGACGTCTATGACGGGAAAAAAGCACTTCAAATTGCTGAAGCAGCAACTGCGTCATTTAAAGAGCAGCGTCGTATTCAACTATAATTAAAGGAGTGAGAGGGATGAAATTATGTGTCACTTATACGATTTATCAACAAATGAAATCAATCTTCCAACAGAATGATGAACTAAAACATCTTACGACAATATGCCTCCCATATAACGCAGATAAAAAAATTATGGATCACATTCAGCGGGAAGAACTTTCTGTCCATACAATCTCACTACCTCTCACTTCTTTGATTGATACTAAAGTATCTAATGAATTTTTTAGAGAACAATTAGTGCGTAAACTAGAATCGTGCAATTGCCATGATGTCTTACTTCAAATACACGAAGATTTGATACTGACGGAAGACCATATTTCGATGATCCATCAATTTGCGGAATTTCTTTATAAAAAAAGAATAACCCTTCATGTTGAAATGAATCACTCTATCCTCGAAATGAAGAGATTAATTTACCATCAGGAAAACGTATATTTTCAGTTATGTATGAGAACGGACTCATACTGTTTACAAAAAGAACAAATTATTTTATTGAAAGATTTACTGCCTTACTGCGCAAATGAGATCGTTGTAGTACTTCGAAATTTAAATATAGAGAACTTGAAAGTGTTATCAAATTTCAATCCATATATATATTATATTTTTGAAGAATATTGTAGCGAAAAAGAAGTAGCTGAATGGTTAACCATTAGTAATGTACAAAATCTATACTGCATAAGAGAAGGGAGCCTCCACATATGATTTTACAAATGGAAAATATCAGTAAATCATTCTCTGGTGTTCAAGTATTAAAAGATATTAGTTTAGATGTAGAAGCAGGAGAAGTTCATGTTTTATTAGGAGAAAATGGAGCGGGAAAATCAACCATTATTAAAATATTAACAGGGGCCTATACGAAAGATGTAGGGAGAGTGGTTTGGAAAGGTGAAACGCTAGAAGTATCAAAGCCACAAGATGCTATTGACGTAGGAATCGGTACCATTTATCAAGAGTTGAATTTAGTACCTGAATTATCAGTTATGGAAAATATTTTTTTAGGACATGAGATTAAAAAGGGAGGATCACTTTCTTTACTTGATCGTTCGGAGATGAGAAAGCAATCTCGAAAATTATTAGAACGCTTGGGAGTAGTAGTTAGCCCGGATGAATTAGTAGGAAGTTTGGGGGTTGGTCAGCAACAACTCGTTGAAATTGCGAAAGCGCTTTCGATGAATGTAGATCTTCTCATTATGGACGAACCAACTTCAAGTTTAAGTGAACGGGAAGCGGAACAATTGTTGAAAACAATTAGTAATTTGCAAAAAGAAGGAATGTCTTTTATTTACATTTCTCATCGCCTAGAAGAAATTAAACGAATTAGCGATCGGATTACCGTCCTCCGAGATGGCGAGAAAATTAAAACCGTTAAAACAAAAGAAACATCCATTGATGAAATGATCGCGCTTATGGTAGGAAGATCCCTCGATAATAAATTCCCAAAAGTTCAATTTGAAAAAGGCGATGCAATATTAGAGGTGCAAAATCTTCAGTTAAATGAGAAGTCTCCAGTTATTGACTTTACAGCATATCGAGGAGAAATATTAGGAATTGCTGGACTGGTAGGGGCAGGGAGAACAGAGATTGTGCGTGCGATTTTTGGAGCTGATACAAAACATAGCGGGAAAATCATATTAGATGGACAAGAAATTAAAATTCAAACACCAATTGATGCAATACGTGCAGGTATTGCTTTTATTACAGAAGATCGAAAAGAGGAAGGCTTATTTCTAGATCAAGATTTAGTATTCAATAAAACGATTGCGAATTTAGATAAAGTTAAAAATAAAGGGTTAATTAATCCGAAAAGACAACATGATATATCTACTAAGTATGTGAAAGAATTAGAAATTCGACCGAACAATGTGAAATTAATGGCTCGTAATTTGAGTGGTGGAAATCAGCAAAAAGTTGTAATTGCAAAGTGGTTAAATACAGATGCGAAATTGTTTATCTTTGATGAACCAACTCGTGGTATCGATGTAGGAGCCAAAGTAGAAGTGTATAATTTAATGAATTATTTAGTTGAAAATGGTGCTGGTGTAATTATTATTTCTTCAGAGCTTCCAGAAGTATTAGGAGTATCAGATCGAATTTTAGTGATGTGTGAAGGAGAAATTACAGCAGATTTAAATATTAGAGACGCCGATCAAGAAGTCATTATGAAAGCGGCAACAGGAGGTTATTGATGATGAGTAATACAACAAATGAGGCGATGGCTAGCCCAACAAGTCGTAAAAAAATAGAAATGAAATATTTTATCAATAAATTTGGAGCATTATTAGGATTAGTACTCTTGACGATTACATTGTCTATTCTAACACCCAATTTTTTGAAAATTGATAATATAATGAATATTTTAAGGCAATCTTCTATTAATGCATTGCTATCTATGGGGATGCTCTTGCCTATATTGACCGCAGGAATTGACTTATCAGTTGGATCCATTTTAGCATTATCGATTGTTGTGACAGGCATAACAACTGTTGGATTAGGTTGGCCTCCTATTTTAGGTTTGTTTATCTGTGTTGGTGTCGGAATGTTAGCAGGTTTAATTAATGGTCTTCTATTGACAAAATTACGTTTGCCACATCCTTTCATTTCTACATTAGGGACGATGAACGTTTACCGCGGCTTAGCTTTAATTATTACTGGAGCTTCTCCAATTTTTGGGTTTTCATATTTGATTAATTTTACAGGGCAAGCGAATGTAGGATTTGTACCGTTTAGTTTTATTCTCGTTATTGTTGTTGCTGTTATTTTCCATGTATTTTTAACGCGTTCTAAAACCGGTCGATATATTTATGCTATTGGTGGTAATAAGGAAGCGGCAAGGTTATCAGGAATTCCCGTAGATCGTGTACTGTTAAAAGTATATATGATTAGTGGTCTGATGGCGGGATTAGGGGGATTGGTCTTAATTGGACGTACGAATGCTGCATCGCCAATTGCAGGTTTGACTTATGAGTTAGATGCAATCGCAGCAGTAATCATCGGAGGGGCTAGTTTCTTTGGTGGTGTTGGAACAGTATGGGGAACATTAATCGGTGCGATGATTATTGCTGTATTGCGTAATGGGTTAAATTTACTTGGGACATCAACTGATTTACAAACAGTAATTATTGGATTAGTCATCATTTTAGCTGTATACGTTGACGTCTTACGTCGCCGTTCAAAATAAAAATAGGGGGAATTATTATGAAAAAAGTATATGGAGTTTTTTTACTTGCTTTGATTTTCATTTTAGGGGCATGTAATTCAGAATCATCGAATGAAGAACAGGAAACAGATGGGACTCCAACAGGAGAACAAGAAATGAAAATTGGAGTTGTACTCATGTCTTTGAATTCTGAATATTGGAAAATCCATGAAGCGGGAGCAAAAAAGGCAGCATCAGATTTAGGAGTCTCTGTAGAAGTATTAGGACCTGCTGAAGAAACGCTATATGAAGAACAAGTGCGCATGGTAGAAGATTTTATTTCATCTAAAGTAGATGGGCTAGTCGTTGCTGCAAGCTTACCTGAGGCGATGTTGCCAGCATTACAAAAAGCGCATTCACAAGGTATCCCAGTAGTATTAGCAGACGCAAACGTAGAAAGCTTTGAAGATCGAGTGACATTTATCGGAACAGAAAATTACGATGCGGCCTTTAAAGGTGGAGAATATGCTGCATCCATGTTGGAAAAAGGAGATAAAGTTTTAATCATTCGCGGTCAGATGGGCGCCAAAGTTCACGATGAACGAACGAAAGGTTTTGAAGAGGCGTTACACGAGTTAGGTGTTGAGTTTATCGTTCAAGATGCACAGAGCGATCGTATGAAATCAGTGAATATTGTTGAAAATACATTGACAGCAGATCCAAATATTAAATTAGTTTTTGCCACGTCTGATGAAATGGCTCTAGGTGCTTATACAGGAATGAGCAATAAAGGAGTGACAAACATTCCAATTATCGGATTTGATGGAACGCCTGATGGTTTAGATTCAGTACAGCAAGGTCAATTAACAGCGAATATTGCACAAGATCCTTTTCAAATGGGCTATTTAGCAATTGAATCAGCAGTGAAAGCTAAAAAGGGAGAAACAGTAGAAAAGCGTATTGATTCCGGATCTGAAGTCTATACGAAAGAGAATGTCGAACAACGAATTGAAGATTTGAAGAACTATTTAGGTAAGTAGGTGACATATGAATATATCAGCCTGTAGTTGGATTTTCGGAAAAATGGCTATTCAAGATGTCTTTTGTTTTATGGAACAATCAGGATTTGATGAAGTAGAAATTGCAGCAACAACGGCTATGGAGCAAGAGAAGGATATTCAAAATTATTTAAAAACAACCTCATTAAAAATAGGTGGCATGACAGGAGCATCTTCCAAAAATGATGTTCATGGACATTTATCACATCCTAACCAAGATGAAAGACAAAAAGCAATTGAATCTTTTCAACAGCAAATTGCAACATGCGCTCGTCTAGGGGGACGATATTTAATCATCTGTCCTTCTTCAGTTGGAGTTATGGACTTACCTGATAATATAGAAAGTCATTGGAATCGGGCACTAGATTCGGTTCGACAGTTAATCCCTGTCGCTGAAAAATATAAAATCGAACTTGTTATTGAACCGATTAATCGATATGAAAGTTTAATTGTGAACCGTGTACAGGAAGCGTATCATTTTGCAGAACAATTGAATCATCCTCAAGTTAAAATATTGTTTGATACATTTCATGCCAACATTGAAGAAGTGAATTTTGAAGACGCATTAGAAAATGTATTTGCTAAATTACACGTAGTGCATTTAGCGAATAATAATCGTCGAGGATTAACTGAAGGATCACTTCAATTTGATATTTTCTTGGGAAAATTACAGCAATTAGGTTATGAAGGTCCCCTTGTTTTTGAAATGATGGCAACTGGTCCTCAACCTTTTGTAGCAAATAAAACTAAGCAGGCGATGGGACAATTATTAAAAGAACTGGAACAATCAGTGCAACACATACGGACACTGATTAATCAAAAGGAGGAGTAATATGTTAGCGGGAGTTTTTGAAAGTATTGGAACATTAACATTAAAAGAAGTACCAGAACCAAATTTAGTTCATGATACAGACATTAAAGTAATGGTAGAAGCAGCAAGTATTTGTGGAACGGATGTACACATTTTAGGAACACCTCCATCCCATCCAGCAAATGTAGATACAGTATTAGGGCATGAATTTGTTGGACGTATCGTTGAAGTTGGTAAGGATGTTACTCATTTAAGTATAGGAGATCGTATCGTGGTGGACCCAACGATCACATGTGGAACTTGCGCTTATTGTCAGTCAGGGCATGCAAATGTATGTGAAAACTTTACGACAATTGGAATCTTTGAAAATGGTGGATGGGCTAAATATTGTGTCTTACCAGCGAGAAATGCTCATCGAATTAGTGAGGATGTTCCTGTTGAAATTGCTGCTATGGCTGAGCCTTTATCTTGTGTAGTGAATGCTTCAGAAAAGCTTCAAACAAAACCTGGTGATACCGTCGTAATTCTTGGAGCAGGTCCCATGGGACAATTATTCATTCAAATGCAAAAGGCAGCAGGAGCAGGAACTATTATTGCCGTTGATTTTTCAGATTATCGATTAAATATTGCAAAACAATCTGGTGCGACTCATCTTGTAAATCCCCAACATGACAAATTAGAAGATATAGTGGAACAATTAACAAAAATTGGGGCAGATAGTGTTGTTGATTGTGTAGGCACGTTATTTGGACAAGCGGTTGAACTAGTAAGAAAAGCAGGGAAGGTTGTTCTTCTTGGAATGAATGACAAGGCATTTCCCGAAATCCATCAATGCTCGATCACGAGTAAAGAACTGACGATTTTTGGATCTATTATTCAAAATTATCATTTTCCAAAAGTCGTTCAATTATTGGAAAGCAACGTATTAAATTTAGAGACATTAATTACTGAAACGATTGAGTTAAAAGATATCGAAAAAGGGTTGGAATTAATGAGGCAAGGCGCAGCAATTAAAATTATTGTAAAACCATAGGAGTGTTGTAAATGAAAAAGATTAAAATGTTCTTGATTTTAACATTTGGATTATGGTTAGTAGCGTGTAATGGAGAGGAAACAAGTCCTTCACAAGATGAACAAGAAAGCTCATCAGCTAAAAGAAAAATTGCTGTCGTTTTAAAGGGAGCGGATCAAGAGTATTTTAAATTAGCAGAAGCGGGAGCTAAACAAGCGTTCAAAGACTTTGATGTAAAAGGAACGTTCTTAGCTGCTTCAAAAGAAACTCAAGAGCAAGAACTTTTGAATATATTAGAAGATTTATTAATTCAAGCACCTGATGGATTAGTTGTTATGCCAAGTACAGGATCAGCTATCCCTACATTAAAAAAGTATGAAGATAAAAATATTCCGGTATTACTGATTGATACTGATTTAGATTGGGATGGAAAAGTAGCTTATATCGGCACTGATAATTATACAGCAGGTCAAAAAGTTGGCGAATATTTAGAAGAAGTTTTACAACCTGGTGCTGAAGTGGCAATTATAGAAGGAGTGTCTGGCGCAGCTCAAAATGAGGCGCGTGTGGCTGGAGCGAAAGATTACTTACAAGAAAAGGGATTTAAAATTGCGACTGTACAAGCAGCAGACTTTGACCGCACAAAGGCAGTAAATACTATGGAAAATATTATTACAGCTCATCCAAATATTCAAGCTGTTTTCGCAGCGAATGATGAAATGGCATTAGGAGCGTATCAAGCACTTAAGACAGCGAATTTAGATATTCCAATCATCGGTATCGATGGGACAACAGATGCCTTACAGTCCATTGCGGATGGAGATGTTACAGCATCTATTGAACAGTTGCCTTATACGATGGCGTATTTAGCAGTGGAAAATGCAATTAAGTCTTTAAATGGTGAACCTGTCGAAAAGAAAATCGATAGTGGAATAGAATTAATTACGGTAGAAAATGCAGCTGAAAAGTTAGAAAATGTTAAAAAATTATTAGGAAAATAAGTGCTATATTCGAAAGGATGAACACAATGATTCGATTAGGCATAATAGGCGCAGGAAGAATTGGTCAATTACATGCACATAGTGTACAAAAAATGGCGGATGTCACAATCGTTAAAATATCCGATCCTTTTATTGAAAAAGTGAAAGACCAATTTATCGAATTTAAAGATATTGATTTTGTTGAAACTTATCAAGAAGTTTTAAGAGATGATTCAATCGATGCGATTTTAGTTTGTTCTCCAACAAGCACTCATGCTGAAATTATTGAAGCGGCAGCGAATGCTAACAAGCATATTTTTTGCGAGAAACCCGTTAGTCCTTCCGTTGAAGAAACAGAACGTGTCTTAAAAGTTGTAGAAAAGGCAGGCGTCTTCTTACAAGTTGGTTTCAATCGTCGGTTTGATCAAGATTTCTCGAAAATGCAACAACTCGTTTCAGAAGGAGCGATTGGAGAGCCCCACATATTAAAAATCACTTCACGAGATCCGGCAGCACCACCTCTTCAATATGTAAAGCAGTCTGGTGGCCTATTCTTTGATATGTCGATTCATGACTTTGATATGGCACGCTACATGATGAATAGCGAAGTGATAGAAGTTCATACGGTAGGAGCTAATCTGGTTGAACCTTATATCAAAGAAGCTGGAGATATCGATACAGCAATTATTACATTGAAGTTTGAAAATGGTGCAATCGGAGTCATCGATAATAGTCGTCAAGCCAAATATGGATACGATCAACGAGTAGAGATGTTCGGTTCTCGAGGAGCTTTAACGTGTGAAAATGTTCGTGAAACTTCAGTACAACTTCATACAGAACAAGGTTCTCAAGGTGAGCCATTAAAAAACTTCTTCTTAGATCGATATGCAGAAGCCTATACAGCTGAGCTACAAGCCTTTTTACATTCGATTGAAACAGGTGCTCCACTGCTGTGTGTTGGAAATGATGGATTACAAGCAGAGAAAATTGCACGAGCGGCTCAACAATCGTTACAAGAAAACCGTCCTGTACGTATTACAGAAGAAGGATAAAGGAGAGATTAAAATGGACACATTAACACAAACCGCAGCAGAAATTCGTAAAGAGATTTTAAAAACGATTCATTATGCAGGAGCCGGTCATATCGGTGGGCCTATGTCTGCTGTCGATATTTTAACGTATTTATATTTTAAAGAAATGAATATTAACCCTGAGGATGGATGGAATGAACATCGAGATCGTTTCATTTTATCGAAAGGTCACTCGGCTATTGCATTATATGTGACATTAGCTGTGCGAGGATATATGCCTTTGGAAGAATTAAAAACTTTCGATGCGCTTGATTCACGCCTTCAAGGTCATCCAGATATGACTTTACTTCCTGGTTTGGATATGTCGACAGGGTCACTTGGTCAAGGGCTATCGGCTGGACTTGGAATGGCCTTAGGAGCAAAATTACAAAATGAATCGTTCCGTACATATTGTATGGTAGGGGATGGTGAATCACAAGAAGGCCAAATTTGGGAAGCAGCAGATGTTGCTTCAAAATATGGTGTCGATAATTTAGTTTGTATCGTTGATAATAACCGACTTCAGCAATTTGGATGGAGCAATGATCAAGTGACGCGCAACGCACCTCTTGAAGACCCATCAGAACGTTGGAAAGCATTTGGCTGGCATGTTATTTCGATTGATGGACACGATTTTGAAGAAATCGAACGTGCTTTTAAAGAAGCGCGTGATACGAAAGGGAAACCTACTGCCATTATCGCGAATACGATTAAAGGAAAAGGTGTAAGCTTCATGGAAGGCGCTTATTTATGGCATTCTCGTATTCCGACAGATGAAGAGTTGAAAGATGCTTTAGCAGAGTTGAATAAGGAGGTCGTATTATGAGCACAGTAAAAAAAGAAGCAATGCGTGATCGCTTTAGCGAAGTCATCCTTGATTTAGCGAAAAATGATGACCGTGTATATGCAGTAGATGGAGATTTAGCCAATTCTACTAAAATTGATATCGTAGCAATGGAAAAGCCAGAAAAGTTTTTGCAAATGGGGATTGCCGAGCAAAATATGTTAAGTGTTTGTTCGGGGTTAGCTTCGACAGGTTTACAACCATGGGCTGTAACATTTGCAGCTTTTTTATCAAAGCGTGCGTTGGATCAAATTCAAGTACAAATTGCACAACCTAAATTAAATGTGAAAATGGTCGGTGCATATAGTGGATTATTAACAGGTTTGACAGGGAAAACTCACCAAGCTCTTGAGGATATTGCAATTTTCCGTACTTTAGCAAATATGGTTGTCATTGCACCAGCGGATAGTGTAGAAGTAGAAAAAGTAATGCGTGCTGTTAATCAGTATGACGGTCCGGTATATATTCGTTTAGCGCGAGATGCTTATCCGTATTTATTCGAAGAAGATTATGAATTTGAAATTGGAAAAGCTGTTACCTTAAGAGAAGGAAAGGATGTTTCAATTATTTCAACAGGTACTCAAACGAGTCGTTCTGTTGAAGCAGCGGAGCGTTTAGCAGAGAAAGGAATTTCTGTAGAAGTTGTGCATATGCCGACAATCAAACCTTTAGATGAAGCGGCAATTGTAGCAACTGCCAAAAAAACAAATCTCGTCGTATCTGCCGAAGAGCATAGCATTTTAGGTGGGCTTGGAAGCGCAGTGGCAGAAGTGTTGGGAGAACGATATCCGACGCAATTGCTACGGATCGGTGTAGAAGATCGAAATGCTGAATCTGCTCCAAATGAAGAATTGTTAAATAAATATGGTCTTTCTGTAGAACATATGGTGACAAAAATTTCTGCTTATTATGAAAAATATAAAAAATAAGTTATAATAAGAGAAGTTAAGCGCTTTCTCAGAAAGGAGAATAAAAATGCAAAAGTATCGAATTGCAGTAATTGCAGGGGACGGGATTGGTCCTGAGGTGATCGCTGAAGGAATTAAGGCAATTGAAGCTTTAACGACTTTGAAAGAAAAGGGAATTCAATTTGAATTCGTTCATTTACCGTGGGGTTGTGAATATTATTTACGTGAAGGACGGATGATGCCTGAAGATGGCATGGACGTATTGCGTGAGTTCGACGCTATTTATTTAGGTGCAGTCGGATATCCTGGTGTACCGGATCACGTCTCATTATGGGATTTATTATTAATTATTCGGAAGCAATTTGACCAATACATTAATTTACGCCCGATTCGTTTATTGAATGGTGCACCGACTGTATTGAAAGAAGGAACGGTTGAT
>NZ_DATBTY010000047.1:0-1875 GCF_036516575.1 Cerasibacillus sp. | reverse complement strand
TAAAACCAGTTGCTTCTAATGATGTAATGAATGTACGTTCTCTTAGAGATAATGCTTGTGCTCTCATAAGTCGAGCATTTCCTGTCCACATCGTGACACCAATGACAATAATAACATTGAAAATATTTGATCCGAATAGAGCGACTGTCATTAAAATTAAGAAAAATGTGGGTATCATTAAAAATACATTAATAAATTCATTTAGGACTGCGTCAACACGACCTCTAAAATATCCGGCAATCCCACCGATAATCGTTCCAATAATGGCTGAAATAAGTGCAGCAACTACTCCAATTAACAATGATGTTCTCGCTCCATATAGGATTCCGCTAAATACATCTCGACCTAAACCATCTGTTCCCAATATATGACTTATATTCGGTGTTTGTACTAAATCATTATTTAAACTATATGGATTGTACGGAGCAATTAATGGAGCAAACAATGCTGCTAATACAATTATGCTTAATAAAACTAACCCTATTTTTAGTTGAGTGTTTTTATTAATCACCTTTAACATATTAAGGAAGCGCTGTTTTCTATCAGATGCTTGTACTGTTAAATCTTTCACTTGTCATACACTCCTCACCCAAATATATGATTTCAATCAATAGGCACTCCATTAATTACGTATTTTTAATTCTTGGGTCGATGATTGAATATAGTAAATCAATAATAATCATCGTCACTGCTATAGAAATCGATAAGAATAGATAAATTCCCATAAGTAGTGGATAATCACGCTTCATAATTGAATCAATTAATAATCTCCCCATTCCAGGCCAAGCAAAGACAATTTCAATAATTGCTACACCTGCTAATACATACGCTAAACTGATGCCGAACATTGTTACTGTTGGCAAAATTGAGTTTTTAAAAACGTATTTTCTAAAGATTTTTCCCTCATCCATCCCTGTCGCTTTAAAAGTCGTTATAAAGTCTTCAGACATCGTTTGAATGACAGATGAGCGTGCAATACGGTAGAAAAATGGAATCTGTGTTAATACAACGGTTAGTAACGGTAAAAATAAATGTTTTGCCACACTTATGTAATATTCTATTCCCGTTGGTGCTGCTCTTAAATCAACCATTCCAGATGTAGGGAACGACTGAAGAACCGTTGCGAATAATAAGATAAGCATTAATCCTAACCAAAACGATGGCATCGAATCAAAAATATATGACATACCACTCATAAACACATCAAATTTCGATCCATTTTTCCGGGCAGCATAAATTCCTAATATAGTTCCGATTACTGCCGCTAAAATTAATCCTGTTAAAGCCAAGAGTAATGTCGGACCAAGCCGTTCTAAGATTAAACCAAGAACAGGCTCATTACTTACGATTGAATATCCAAGGTCACCTTTAAGTAAATTACCGATATATTTAAAAAATTGAATGTAAATCGGTTGATCTAAGCCGTATTTTTCATTTAAATGTTCAATCATTTCTGGTGAAGGATTATCCGTCCCCGCCAAGATTGTGACTGGATTACCAGGCGACATATGAATTAAGAAAAATGTTAATGATAAAGATACAAAGATGACTAAAAGTCCAGTCAACGCTCGTTTTCTTAAATAAGCTCCCATACTATTCTTCCTCCACTCTATCCATAAGTTCAAAAATATCAATAGAATCATTATAATGTTCAGATATTATTGTTTGGATATCATCTTCAGATTTCCGTTTTATTATTTCAACAATTTTCTGGTGAGCTGGCCCTTGTCTTCCGGAATTAAATAGATCTAGGCTATAAGTCGATACAAAAATCATCATATTAACAGCCTTTAATGTAGACCAAACTTCATAAAGTTTCCCATTCCCCGATTCTAAAATAATTAGGGAATGAAATTCTTCATCCAAATCAATGAG
>NZ_DATBTY010000046.1:0-8151 GCF_036516575.1 Cerasibacillus sp. | reverse complement strand
TGAATATCATAAACCACCCTGTTTGTTTTCTTTTTTAAGAGCCAACCTACTGGCAGTAGTTCTGGATCATGAAAGTGGTACACATCTGCTTTTAATTGTTTTGCTTTTCGGTAAGCATCTATTGTACCAAAAATCATTCGTCTCCAGCGACTTTTATACGTTTTTAAAGGGATATGCGTAATCGGCCAATCCTTTTGTGTTTCTTCATCTTTTTGGGAAATTAAAGTCACATTATATCCCGCTCGATGAAGGGATAAGCATTCTTTATGGTATATTCTCGGGTCACTTGGATGATGTACAGTTGTTAGATGGACGACCCGTTTTGGAGTGGTCATACGCTATCATCTCCTACTTTTCCTTCATGAGGTTGATGCCCCATGACACGTAAAAACATCTTTTCATATTGTTTAGCTATCGTTTTAGCATCAAATTCTTGGGCGCGTTGTTGCCCTTGGGTTTGAATTTCTTGAATACGTTTTTGTTCTAAAGACAAAATGTCATACATAGCAGTTGCTAGTTTTTCTGCATTGCCAACAGGGGTGAGTTTGCCGTACCGACCATTTTGCAATACTTCTGTTGCTCCAGGCTTACAGTTCGTTGATACAATTGGTGTTCCCACGGCAAGTGCTTCCGCTAGAACATGTCCAAACCCCTCATTAATGGAGCTTAATACAAATAAGTCAGCCTTGTTGAAATAAATATACGGGTTTTCTTGAAATCCCATAAAATAAACTTCATCATTAATAGATAGCTTTTGTGCGAGTTGTTCGAGTTCTTCTTGTAATTTACCTTCACCAAGGATGACAAGCTTTAACTTATTGGTTGTCATTTTTTCTTTTAATTTAGCGAATGCTTTAAGCAAGGTTTTATGATCTTTATCATGAACAAGTCGGCCGGCTGTTATGACTACTTTAGCCTCTTCCTGAAAGATAGCACGATGTTCTTGTTTTATTGTCCCTGCTTGAATGCGTTCTTGAATATTCTGTATATCAACAGGGTTATAAATAACTTCGATTTTCTTTTGGTTTATTTTGTAGCGTTGGACAATATTGTCTTTTACACCATTTGATAAGGCAATGACTTTTGCTGCAAAGCGGTAGAGTCGTCCATATAGGAATAGTTTGACATTTCGTTTAAAGTCTCCACCAAGAAATGCTGCTTCTCTTACGATGTTTTTTGCATTTGTAAAGGACAACAACCTTGCTAGTATCGCAACCGTATTGTAGTTAGGGATTGTACTAAAAACAATGTCTGGCTGTTCCTTTCGAATCACCTTTGCTAAAGGGATGATCGCTGAACGCAGTCGCTTCGTTTTTAATTTTACGAAAGTGATATCTGGATTCAAATACTGTTCATAATTTCCTTCATAATTAAGTGTCACTAGCATCGGGGTAAATCTTTCACGATCAATGTTATTTAAAATATTAAGCATTGTTCGTGCCGCACCCCCGGCACCTAACTGATAAATGAAGAAAATAATTTTCGTTTTTTTCATTATTTTTTCGACCTTTCCCTTGCAAAAACACGTCTTTAGAAATTGACGTATACCTAGTGGATTATATCATAGCGCACGGAATAAATAAATTATCTGAAAAGTTAATGGGGGTTGGAGTTATATCGAGAAGGGAGAGTGGGCATTGTAGGTGATTTGTCTAATTACTGGTCAGTGGATTGTAGAAAATATTGGGTATATATTAGATTTATGAAATGGAATAGAACGGGTGCTTATCCGACATTTGGGTTGAATTGTATTTGTAGGTATGATGCCAAGGGTACTTAATTGAGTTTTTATCTTAGATGTGCCTGTGGGAATGGCACCAAGGGCACTGTTTCGCGGTTCTATGCTTCGACGTACCCGCGGTGGCTCTGCTAAGGGTACGTCGAAGCGGATTTTTATTTCTTGATGTACTCGTGGCAGACACGCCAAGGGCACCTTTTCGCGGATCTATACTTCGGCGTACCTGCGGTGGCTCTGCTAAGGGTATAATGACCGTAAAAAGGCAGTCTACCAAAAATAATGTAGACCGCCTTTTTCATATGACAACTCTTAGTATCTATCTTTAATAAAAGCTGAGAGATACGATTCTATAAAAAATCATCATCTATTCTTCGCTTTGTTTAAGTTCGGCTAGTTTTTTTTCCATATAGTTTTGAACATCTTCTTTTAAATCGGTTCGGTTGAGTGAAAAATCTATCGTCGCTTTTACGAATCCGAGTTTATCACCAACATCATAGCGTTTGCCTTCAAAATCATAGGCGAGAATTCGTTCACGCTTACTTAGCTCTTGGATGGCGTCAGTTAATTGGATTTCATTATCTTTTCCTGGTGGTAAACTTTCCAAAATCGTAAAGATTTCTGGTGTTAAAATATATCGTCCCATAATAGCCATGTTAGACGGTGCTTCTTCAATTGACGGTTTTTCTACTAATGATTTGATTTCGCGAATGCGTGATCCGAATTTCGATTCTTCAACTGGCTCAATAATACCGTATTTAGATACGTCTTCTTCAGGAATTGTCTGGACACCAATCACTGACGATTGATATTGATTATAAACATTAACGAGTTGTTTTAAGCTTGGTTCTTCAGAAACAACAATATCATCACCTAATAATACGGCAAATGGCTCGTCACCAATAAATGTGTGGGCACATGCGATGGCATGACCGAGTCCTTTCGGTTCTTTTTGCCTTATATAGTGGATATTTGCTAGATTTGAGATTTCCTCTACCATTTCTAACATCTCTTTTTTTCCTCTTTTAGCGAGCTTTTCTTCGAGTTCATAAGATGTATCAAAATGGTCTTCTATCGCACGTTTGCCTCTTCCTGATATAATAATAATATCTTCTATTCCAGTAGCTACGGCTTCTTCAACAATATACTGTATCGTCGGTTTATCAACAATTGGTAACATTTCTTTAGGTTGTGCCTTTGTAGCTGGTAAAAACCGTGTTCCTAATCCAGCTGCAGGAATGATTGCTTTACGTACCTTCATTGGCAAATCTCCTTTAACGTATTCATTTCGAATCTCTATGTTAAGTCTATCACATGGATAGTATCAATCCAATTTTTTTCTGTTCATTAATAAGGCTTCACAGGGTCTCTTCGTCTTTTATTGGCCACAATGAACTAGAACAAAAATGTATATTTTAAAGCACTAGTCTTGTCTTTACATTAGATATGTGGTATTTTTTCCTTTAATATATAATGTATGGTTGAGTCAGGTGGACTTTTCTTGAACTGAACCTAAATTATACTGACGAAGTACAGGACGTGCTAATGAGGGCTTTACAGCGGACAAGTAACCCAGTCCCTGGCGTTGCGACAGGGCGCCGCGTACCTATCCTGCGTCATTCCCTGCTTACTGGAGTTTTAGTAACGCCTGGGAGATAAATTACTATACAAAGAGCATGATATAGGGGTATATTGTTTTATAGACATTGAATTTTACAGTGTAAAGGTGGCAAAAAACATGAGTTTATTTGAAAAATTACTCGCAAAGGAAGAAAAGATTGCCGTAATTGGTCTTGGATATGTAGGACTACCCGTTGCAATTGAATTTGCTAAAAAGTATGACGTCATTGGTTATGACATAGATGAAAGTAAACTTGATAAATATCGCAGTGGCATTGATGTGACAGATGAAGTAGGTGACAAAGCGATTCAGGAAACAACGATGACATTCACAAGTGATGAAAAAGATTTACAACAATGTAAGTTCCATGTTGTCGCAGTTCCTACACCAATCAACTTAGATAAAACACCAAATCTTGCACCAATTATTAGTGCAAGTGAATCGGTGGGAAGAAATTTAGCAAAAGGATCCATTGTTGTTTATGAATCAACTGTTTATCCTGGAACGACAGAAGAAATTTGCACACCTATCTTAGAAGAAAAATCCGGTATGACATTGAATGAAGACTTCAAAGTGGGCTATTCACCTGAACGGATTAATCCGGGTGATAAAGTAAACACATTGACAAAAATTACAAAAGTTGTCTCAGGCTCAGATGAAGTAGCATTACGTGAAATAGCAGATATTTATGGGTCGATTATAGAAGCTGGTATACATGAAGCTGAATCAATTAAAGTTGCTGAGGCTTCTAAGGTGATAGAGAATTCACAACGCGATATTAATATTGCCTTTATGAATGAATTATCTATGGTTTTTAATAAAATGGGTATAGATACAAATGCCGTTTTAGATGCGGCTTCTACTAAATGGAATTTCTTAAGATTTACTCCGGGACTAGTTGGTGGTCATTGTATTGGAGTCGATCCATATTACTTCACGTATAAGGCTGAACAACTAGGTTATCACTCCCAAATCATTCTAGCCGGTCGTAAAATAAATGATGACATGGGTAGATATGTCGCTAAAAATGTAATCAAGCAGATGATTCAAGCAAGACAGGAGTTTGATGGTGCACGCATCGGTGTATTCGGTCTAACATTTAAGGAAAACGTTGGGGATGTGCGAAATACGAAAGTGACGGACATCATCGAGGAACTAAAGGACTATGGGTTAGAAGTACTTGTTCATGACCCGATTGCTGATGTTGATATTGTGAAAAAGGAATACGACATTTCACTTGCACAAGCGGAAGAGTTGCGTGAGCTCGATTGTATTATTTTAGCTGTGCCGCATCAAGTATTTAAAGAAAAATATACACTAGATGTCATTGATTCTTTATTTAAAAATGATAAGAAAGTGCTTATCGATATTCGGGGTATTTATGATCGTAAAGAGGTAGAAGATAGAGGAATCAATTACTGGAGCTTGTAAGACTTTCGTAATTGAGGCGAGACAAAATGAACTTGTCGTTGGCAATTAAACAGTGAAATAATAAAAATTGACTTAATCGGCTTTAGCTCTGTATACAAGAGAACTAAGGCCTTTTTCCTTTCTTGCCATTTTCCATCAAGATAGGTTGATTAGTTCCCAGTCTAGCAATATGTCGAGGATTTGTACGTTTTATCGTATTTTTTCTAAAATATGCATTAGAGTATTCAAATGTATGCAAATCGATGGAATTAGATGAAGTTAGAGTTAGCTTGCATTGGAGCAGTCAATCGTATGTAAGTCAGCGTTGATAGCCGATGTTACATCGCATTGGAGCAGTCAATCGTATATATGTCAGCGTTGATAGCGGATGTTACATCGCATTGGAGCAGTCAATCGCATGTAAGTACGCGATGATAGCGGATGTTACCTCGCATTGGAGCAGTCAATGGTATGTAAGTCAGCGATGGGAGATGATGTTACATCGCATTGGAGCAGTCAATCGTATATATGTCTGTGGGGTTAGCTGAGGTTACCTCGCATTAGAGCGTTCAATGGTATATAAGTCAGCGATGATTGTTAAAGTTAGATCGCAGGGAGTTGATATTATGGAATTCACCTTGCGATTACGTATTCGTATTTTAATAGGAACAAAAGAAATTAAGTGGTCGTTTTTTTTAAATAAAAACCAAGTAGAGTAAACAAGTTTCTACTTGCTCCTCCACTTGGTTCTATTTAAAGGGGAGGTTATCCCCTTTTTAATTTAAGACTGTAATCGTCTACGGAAGAACATGATTGCTCCACCTAGGACGACGCTTAGCGTTCCGATGAGAACATAGAGCCACATGTTTGTAGCTGTGCTTGGTAGCTTGCTACCGTCTTTCTTATCGGATTGTTGATTGGTGTCAGGTCCTTTCTTGCCACCATCGTTATCACCTTTCGGAGGTGTGCCTCCTGAATCATCATCCGACCCTTTCCCTTTACCATCTCCTGGCTTTTTCGCTCCAGGATGTGGTGGATCTTTAGGTGTTTCAACTTTTGGTGGTTTTTGACCTGGTTTGCCTGGCTTACCTGGATCACCTGGTTTACCTGGCTTACCCGGTTTCCCTGGTTCGCCCGGCTTACCCGGCTTTTCCGGATCTTCTGGGTCTTCAGTTGGTGGTTCTTCTTTCGCTTTTACTTCTATTGTTACTGACTCGCCAACGTATTCATTATCATTATACGTGACAGTTACCCATACGTTTACCTTGTTGCCAGCTTTTAAATCGACTTCTAGCTGATGTTCAAAGTTTCCATCCCCATCTACTTGTTCGACGACAACGTCACCATTCGGAAGCTCAATATGAACATGAGCTTCTGCATTTTCTGGCAAATCGCCTTCGTATTTACCAGTAATGGTCTCGTCTCCCTCAGTAATTGGGTTAACGACTGGACTGTTAACAACGATGTCCTCACCTGCTGCTTCATCTTCAGGGTTGACTTGTTTAATTGTTGTATGTCCAGCTAAATCAACAACTTTGAATTCATTCTCTTCATTGCTGAAGAGTTCAACTTCGAATTCAATTGTTTCATCAAATGCGCTTGGCTCGCTGTACTTATCTGATAATTCGTGTTTGTAAACCTCGTTCTCATTGACATAGAGACGGATTTCATCGAAGTTATCTTTAACATTTACTGTTACTTTATATGTTTCTTTTTCATTTGCCGTTGTCTCAGATTCTGCTGCCTCAGTTTCCCCATCTGCTGTTGAAACATGATCTGCTTCTGTCGTTTCATCTGCGTCAGTTGCTTCCCCTTCTTCAGTTTCAACTTTTTCAATTGACACAAGTTCTAATTCGGCTGGTGATGAGTCAACGAATAGCTTACGACCAATTTCTCTAGTATTGCCTGCCGCATCTTCGGCTTTTACTTTAGCGTTATAGAAACCATCTTCAAAATGAACAGTTGTTTCGAATTCATAGCGATTTTCTTCCTTGTTGTATGCGAAATCAACTTCTTCATCATCAACTGTAATTTTCACAACTTCAGAATCATCCGTTGCGTAGCCAGAGAATATGACTTCGTTCGTTGGATGAACCGAAGATGGTTCTGGTGTTAATAAGTAGACATTTGGTCGGGTTATGTCTTCTGTTTCATGTACCTTTTCTTCAGTGACGTTTCCAGCATAATCGACTGCTACAACCGAAACATCATCAGAGTCCTTCACACCTTCCAATATATGCTCTGTTTCATCACCAAAATATGGCTCATCTAAGACTGATTCTCCATTGACTAAAACATCCCAGTACCATAGACCACTGCCGCTTTCATTGTCTTGTGCATCGACATGAAGCGTATTAGTAGCCTCATCTAATTCAACCGCTAATTCCGGTGCGGTGACATCCACCTTAACTGGTACTTCAAATGTTTGCCAGTCTTTACCTTCGTAGTCAATAACCGCCTGGGCTTGTAAATAATACTGTCCTTCCGGTGCAAGCTTCCCATCAATTTTCCCATCCCATAAACGTGAGGATGATAGATTATACATTGGTCCTCTGCCACCGTCGTAGTAATTTTTACGGACATTATCGTCTGTATGGATGGTACGGACGACTTTCATATTTTCATCGAGTACATTGTATTTCACGTGTTTTGCATTTCTTAAGAAAGATAGAATTAACGTTGCATCATCATTGACACCATCATCATTAGGTGAGATTGCAAAGAAATTCTCATCAAACACTTCACGGATTGGATCAACACCTAATATGTTAAATACGCCTTCTTCTTCTGTTGTAGTGACAGCTCCTGTCATTCCATAGTATGACATTTCATCCCACATTGGTTTATCAAAAATCGGTGGGTCATTCCAGTCTCCTTTAAACCCAACATAAGGGACCGTTAAATCTGGATGCATGTCTGTTGGATCAACGAAACGAACGAATCCTTCTAGCCAGTAACCGTTAGTAAACCATTCTGTAGTTAGAAATTCATCTGCGGCACTAACATCTACCGTTACGCTAACTGTTGTCGTACCGTTAGCTGGAACAACGATTTCAGCTTGTTCTTCACCGTTAATAGTAACCTGAGCTGCACCTTCTTTTGTTAAGTCAAAGCCACCTGTTAAATTAGATGCAGTAACTAATTCTACGTCTCCTGCATTTGCCGCCGCATCTGTCTGAGCATTACCTTGTACTTCATACGTCACAGCTTCATCTGTAAAGTTTTCCGCTGTTAATTCAAATGTTACTTTGTTAGATGCGATTTCTTTTAATGCTACTTTTGCTTCTTTCGTCTGTGATTCTGTTACCATGACCGGTGTTTTTAAAGCCGCGTGGAACTGTGCTAAACCTGCTCCTTGACGACGTGGTGATACTGGTGCGTCACC
>NZ_DATBTY010000045.1:0-4037 GCF_036516575.1 Cerasibacillus sp. | reverse complement strand
AAACATTTGATTGAAAACATAAGGAAATCTTATAATATCATTAAAAAATTAATGAAGATTTTTGCAAGTTAAAAAGCCCACAAAAAGCCCACAAAAATATAAAAAAAGACAAAAAACAGTGAACAAGATAGTGTTAAAGTTTAAGTGAAAACGTTATATTGGCGCCAATTTGAAGAGATTTAAAAATTCCTAAAAACAATTTGAAATATGGTCGGCATGGGGATCGTCTTCCTTCCTGGCATGATGACGGGGCAGATCTTAGCAGGACTCAGTCCAGTGACAGCGATACAGTACCAATTGGCTATTATGCTCGGGATACTAGGTGGTGTCGCAATGAGCGTCATCCTATTCACACAACTGGCTTACAAGACTTTCTTTGAGGATGCTCAACTCCAACCGAGACTGAAAGAGAAAAAGTGAATTTAGAAAAGCCCACATTTATTTTTTAAAAAACAACAATAGTTTTAAAAATGGTAGTCGACGAAACATCCCAAAAAGACTGGAGGAGTACTCCCTATGACCATTATACGACAACAAAGCCTATTTAGCATCGAAGAATTATACGAGCTGGAGCCTATCCAAAAATACGAAGAGATCATGGATGCCATCGATTTGGATAGAATTTTCCATGAAATCAACAAGAAGTCACGCATTGGAGCCCCGACTGAATTAAATTACGGAGCCATGATTGTGAGTGTTTTCGCGCGTTATATCGAGCGGATTCCAACAATCAAAGACCTTGTCAAACGACTGGAACGTGATCTGACATTTAAGTTGGATTGCGGATTCAAAGTGTCCGACAGCATTCCTTCTGAGGCGCCTTATAGCCCACTTCTCACCAAGCTGAGTGAAAATGCCATCCTTGAAAAGGTTCAGGAGACGATTGTCTTGAACGCCATCTCAGAAGGCTTCATCCAAGATGACACGGTGGCGATTGACACCACCCATTTTGAAGCGCGTGACAAAGTCCCAGCCAAACAGAAAAAACCAAAAGGAGAACTCAAGAAACGCGGTCGCAAAAGAAGGAAGAGCGTGAATAATGGCTAATCGAACAGGAAGAGCAGAAAGCGAACCTTCCGTTATACGAAAAGAAAATTGAAGCGCAATTGGACGAACCGCTCGACCGGCTTCGGACTGAAGTTCCACAAGATCCCAAATGGGGTATCAAGAAAAACAGTGAAGGGCAGAATGTGTTTTGGTTCGGCTATAAAGGACATTTAGCCGTGGGTGCGTCCAGCCAGTATATTCTGCAGTCTTTATTTTCTTCGGGGAGTCTGAATGACGGGAAAGTTGCCATTCCTCTATTAAAAGGGCTAGAAGAACGGCTTCCGCTCTCCAACCTGATGTATCACACGATGGATGCCGGCTATGATTTCGAAGCTATTTATAAACAGGTATATCGCATGGGCCATCGATCTGTCATTGCCTATAATAAGCGAAATGAACCAGAACCCATTGGATTTGACTGCAACTTCGCACCAACTTGTTTGAGGGAGCATTCGTATCGTTATGATAGCTTTGATACCAAGTATGAAACATTGAAATACACACGACCCAAAGAGTGTGCGGATTGTCCTCTCGCGAACGAGGGAATTTGCCAGAAGGTTTACAAAGTGAAAATCACCACGGATTTACGAAAGTACAGTGCACCAGCCCGTGGCTCAAAAGCCTGGAAGAAGCTATTCAATCGACGGACTGCCGTGGAACGAGTCAATGCTTATTTGAAAAAGTTCTTTCAGCTGAACAACGTTCGGTATCGAACAGGTAAAAGACCGAAAGTTCACTTCGACTTACTTGTACTTGTTTACAATGCTTCAAAACTCGCCGCCGATAGGATTGGCGAACGATTGAACCAAATTCAAGTTGCATGATTTCTGTTTTTTGAAATACAATCTTAAATTCTGCCCTTGTTTGTATTTTTAAAAAGAGCAATTATGAAATCGATTCTATTATTAATAATATTCAGAATTGTAACACGGAACTTCATCTTAATACAAATTAAGGGATTTTTGTTTTTTTAATTGGTTAAAACACACGTTTTCGATATTTAAAGAAAAATAAGAATAAGGTTAAAAGAATAGTAGTAGTAGTTACTAATGTAAAAATAGAATCACCAACTATTAATTCAATTAGTGTATAAGTTGAAATTACAGTAATTAAAATTAGTATAGCTGATTTTAAAACTGAGTTGATTTTTGAGGAAATACTGATACTGTTTGAAATGAACCAACCAAAGATGAAGCAAACTAAAGGTACTATAGAATAACCAATAGAAATGCTCGAAGAATATATAAGCATTGTAAAAAAGTCATCATGCTTATTAAATCTTAAAATATACTGTAGATTTAATATAAATATAAATATTAAATTATAAGTTATTAGAAAAAAAATAAATTTCTTAAGTGTTTTCACTCTTTTTTCACCTTCTTTTAGTCCAAAAACCATTTTAGTATAAGACATCTTTCTCATTCCAGTAGATTAAAGTAAAATAATTTGGTTATTGCACGCCTTCAGTTGATTGTGGATTCCGATACGCTGAATGACTACGTTAAAAATTTGAAAATGGCGGATGAGACCTTTTTTAAAAGAGAATACAAATACACTTACTTATGCAATCTGTTTGGGAGAGAACGACCAATGAAAAGAGACTGCGTGATCTGACGCCTAAAGAATAGAAGCGTATAATCAGCGAGCGACATACATCGAATAAAGCAGTGAAGTAGAACAAACATAAAAGAGTAGAGGATATCCATTCTTTTATGCTCGTTCTTGTTTTTAATCACGTTTTTCTTTTGCTTTAAAAGAGTCACTTACTAAAATGAAGATGAGGAAAATAGTTAGTATTACCGGAAATGCAAATAACCAATGTTCAATTGAGTAAATGTTAGAGTAATAAGTATCATATAGGTAGATAAGTAACCAACTGATATTTACTAATAGAATTGTTATAATAAGTAGTTTCATAACTTGTTCCTTTCTATAATTGAGGAATATATTATTTTTTTGTTATATATGCAAAATAATACACTCCATCAGCTTTACCGTTGGAGAGTTTTCTAGGCATGTTTACGTATCCAGTTCTATTAGTCTTTCTACATCCGATACCTTGATTGGCACAGTGTTCAAAATATCCGCTTTTCTTCACCATATAAGGTCTAAAGGCGATATAACCTTTTTCACCTTTTTTTAAATCAAAAGTAAATGAAGAAGTCTCAGCTTTGGCTGAAGACCATGTAATTCCCAAAGTCGCTTTTATTGCAGACTTTTCTCACTCAGTTGCTGCGCCGTAAGAGTAACTAATCGTTTTAGTGTATGTTACTCCATGACCGATACTACAGGTCGACGTAGTACATACAATATCATTTGTCACTTTAAGTGGAGAGCCCGTAAAGTTAGTTGTTTTAGTATGAATGAATTTGTCATACTGTCTGAATGAACCAAAAGGCGTTATTAAAGAGTTAGGTTCACTTAAATCTAATTTTTCCAGGTTTAATTTGTTTGTTGATTCATCATCTATCTTCGTCAAGATTGTTAATCAAAGTATTGTGTTCTTCTTCAGTTAAAACTTGAATTTCTCCTGATTCATTTTGTTCGAAAGCTATAACATATCCTTCAAATTCGAGTGAGTAAAAAGCTTTTTCATTATCAATCTGTTCAGCCCCGACCACTGATGGGCTAAATGTAATCGTTACCAAAATGAGAAGGCAAGTAACTGAATTTAATAGTTTTCCTTTCATGCTGAACCTCCTAATATAATGACAAAGCAATTATACATAGATTCAAAAAATATGTCTATGTAAAAGTTAATTCGTTAACTAGATTTTTTTGCGGTCGCAAGAGGGAGCCCTTCAAAAATTAATGATTAAACGTAATTTATATTGTTCTGTTTGCGGAAAAGAAGTAGAGGGCGATGAAGAAATTTATGCAAAGATGAAAGCCCCAGAAAAAACGGCTATGGTAGAAATTAAAGCATATTTGAAAAAAAACAGTGAAATTATTTGTCAAGATTGTTATGAAAAATAATTAATGAAATATTG
>NZ_DATBTY010000044.1:0-3261 GCF_036516575.1 Cerasibacillus sp. | reverse complement strand
CCTTTATGGCAACAAACTTAAGAAAATATACCGCGAGAGGATAAAATCCTCTCGCCTCCCACGAAAAAATGCACAAAAAAGGAAATTGCCTACGCAATTTCCTTTTTTGTGCGACCGAGACAAAACTTTTGTCCCAGCCTCATTTTTGTTCTGAATTATAAGAAAATATTGTGTAAATGATACTTTTACATTGCAATTTACCATGATTATCGTATAAATTTAAAGTATATTAATTTCAGGAGGTGAATTCTTTACAATACGTATATTTTTTAGGGAGTATTGTAAAGGACATATTTGGACGTCGAGATAGCCATAAAACTTGTGTTATTCATTTTATTAATCGCATTTACTGCGTTCTTCGTAGCTACGGAGTTTGCCATTGTAAAGGTGAGATCTACAAGGATTGATCAGCTAGTAAGTGAAGGAAATGCGAAAGCAATCCGAGCAAAGAAAGTAATTTCTCATTTAGATGAGTATTTATCTGCTTGTCAATTAGGTATTACAATCACTGCTTTAGGATTAGGTTGGGTAGGGGAATCAACAATTGAGGCTCTATTACACCCGATTTTTGAAATATTCGGTATTGATGGCAAAGCTGCCTCAATTCTGTCATTCATCATCGCATTCTCTGCTGTAACATTTTTACACGTAGTTGTAGGTGAACTTGCACCGAAAACTCTTGCAATCCAAAAGGCTGAGTTTGTAACATTACATTTCTCAGGCGCTTTAATTCTATTCTACAAAATCATGTATTTACCAATTAAGATTCTAAACGGTTCAGCACGTTTGTTAACTCGTTTATTCGGTCTTAAATCAATGTCTGAAAATGAAGAAGTTCATAGTGAAGAAGAATTGAGAATGATTATGTCGGATAGTTTAAAAGGTGGAGAAATCAATACTTCAGAATATCAATACATGAACCGAATTTTCGAATTTGATGATCGTATTGCAAAGGAAGTAATGGTTCCACGTACTGAAATCTGTAGTTTCGACAGAACGGTTACTGTAAAAGAGATTTTTGAAGAAATGAATGTTGAGCAATATACTCGTTATCCAATTTATGATGGTGATAAGGATCATATTATCGGAATCGTAAATATGAAGAAAATTTTGACCGAAATCATTCGTAGTGATGACGCGAAAAAGCATGATGTCGAGCAGTATGTTCAACCTGTAATTCAAGTGATTGAAACAATTCCAATTAGTGACTTATTAATTAAGTTCCAAAAAGAACGTATTCATATGGCTATTTTGTTGGATGAATATGGTGGTACATCAGGATTAGTAACAATTGAAGATATCATTGAGGAAATTGTTGGTGAAATTCGTGATGAATTTGACGCTGATGAGTTACCAGAACACCATAAATTAGGCGAAGGCCACTACAATATTAGTGGTAAATTACTATTAGATGAACTTTCAGACTTAATTCCGATTAATTTTGAGGACGAAGACGTGGACACTGTAGGTGGTTGGTTCATGGCGAATCACGATGATGTTCAAGTCGGTTCGAAGTTTGAGTATGAGGGCTATCGTTTTACAGCGACAGAAGTCAATAATCATCAAATTGTACGCTTAGACATTTTGAAAACGAAGGAAACAAAAACTGAATTAGAAGAGGAGCAGGGGGAATAATTTCCTCCTGTTTTTTTTGTTTTGTTTCACAAAATAAAGCATGTTTAGAATTTCTGAAGTAAAATCTTGCAATTATGTATTTGAAAAAGGTGAAAAAACACAGGTTCATCAATTCCAATCTACTTAAATAGTTGGACTACAAGTAAAAGAAAGGTGAGCTGTGTACGAGAGTATAAAATATTTTGTGTAAATGAAAAATTTCAATAAAAAAGGAAGACCTTTTCTTGGTAGAATTAAGTCACCACAACCAATCCTAGAAAAGAGGTCTTCCCTATGAATCAGTTTACAACAGAAATTGTCGATGCACTAGTGAAAAAACAAGATATTACCGAGGTTTTTCGTTCGCACTTGGAAATGGCAATCAATTCGCTACTGGCGACAGAACTAACCGAATTTCTTGATTATGAAAAATATGATCGTATCGGCTTTAATTCAGGCAACTCACGCAATGGGTCTTATTCGCGTACACTTCACACGGAGTACGGTGATTTAGCGATTCAAATCCCTCGTGATCGTAATGGCGAGTTCAAACAACAGACAGTGGCTCCGTATAAGCGCTCAAACGATACGTTAGAAGATACCGTGATTCACCTATTTAAAAAAGGGATTACGATGTCTGAAATCGCGCAATTAATCGAGAAAATGTACGGGCATCATTATACGCCACAAACGATTTCAAACATGACAAAAGCTGTATCAGAAACGGTTGAAGCGTTTAATAAACGTTCGCTGCACAATCGCTATGTATGCGTGTATTTAGATGCAACGTATATTGCCGTGCGTCGTGATACGGTGTCAAAGGAAGCCGTCTATATCGCTGTTGGTATTCGCGAAGACGGCTCTAAAGAAGTGCTCGCTTATACGATTGCCCCAACGGAGTCTGCTTACAACTGGAAAGAGCTACTAGAAGAGCTGAAAGACCGTGGTGTAGAAGACGTCTTATTATTCGTATCAGACGGCTTAAAAGGCATGGCTGACGCTGTTATTAGTGTCTTTCCAAAGGCCAAATATCAAGTATGTTTAGTTCATGTCGGTCGCAATATCATGCATAAAGTGCGCGTAGAGGATCGCAAGGAAGTCTGCGAAGATTTTAAAACGATTCACCAGGCCAAGGACGCCGAAGCAGCTGCGCTAGCACTTGGGCAGTTCTGCGAGAAATGGAGCAAATCGTATAAAAAAGTTACACAGAGCTTACTTGATAATCCGTATTTACTCACGTTTTATCAGTTTCCAAAAGCAATTTGGCGAAGCATCTACTCGACAAATCTAATTGAATCTTTTAATAAACAAATCAAAAAATATACGAAGCGTAAGGAACAGTTTCCGAACGAAGAATCACTGGAACGCTTTTTAGTGGCACAGTTCGAAGACTACAATCAACGTTTCGCCACACGTTGTCACATCGGTTTTAATCAGGCCCGTGCCAAACTAGAAGAGATGTTCGAGCAACTGCACGAACCGACAAACTAACCGGGACGAGCCAGCGCGAAATTTGGATATCTAGGAAAGGGCTAGCCCTTTCCTAGATATCCAAATCAAAGCTTCGAACAAGTCTATTTGAATACAAAAGTGGCCATCTACCTTGAAAGGTTGAAAAGTCATTTACACAAAAATATTGACAGTCCC
>NZ_DATBTY010000043.1:0-20949 GCF_036516575.1 Cerasibacillus sp. | reverse complement strand
AAAAATATGACAGTGGGACTTCACTTCTAATAAATCACTTTCCAAAGCAATAGCAGCTGCCTTTTGTATGGCTAAAAACTGGCTACTATCGACATTACTTTTTAATGTTGCTAATGCACGGATGATTTTTTCATTACCGACTACATAACCAATCCGCCATCCCGTCATATTAAAGCTTTTCGACAACGAACCAAATTCGACTGCATGTTGTTTTGCGCCATCGACTTGGAGAGCGCTTGGTGCTTTGTAATCTCCAAATGTGATAAGATCATATGCCATATCATTGACTAATAATAAATTGTTTTCCTTCGCAAATGTAATCGCTTTCAAATAATCGTTTAATTGAACTGTTGCTGTGGTTGGATTACTTGGGTAATTCAGAAACATCATCTTAGCCCTTTGTAGCTCTTGCTTTGTTACCTGGGCATAATCCGGTAGAAACCCTCGTTTTGGTTGAAGCGGGAGATCAATCACTTCGCCACCTGCCAAATGAACCGCTGTACGGTAAACGGGGTATCCAGGGTTCGGTAATAACACGGCATCACCCGGGTTTAGTAACGTTTGAATTAAATTGTGAATCCCCTCTTTTGATCCAATTAGTGTTAAAACTTCCTTCTCTGGATCAAGTTCAACACCATATTGTCTTTTATAAAAATTAGCTACCGCTTTACGAAATTCAAAACAGCCACTATAAGGTGAATAGCGATGATTTTCAGGTTTTTGGGCTTCTTCTACCAGTGCATCTATAATAAATTTTGGTGTTGGTAGGTCAGGTGCCCCGATGCCTAAATCAATCACATCAATACCTTTTTTCTGTAGTGCTGCTTTTTTTCTGCCCAGCTCCGCAAATAAATATGGTGGTAATCGTCTCACTTTCTCAGAAATTGCCTGCACAGACATCCCTCATTTCATTATATGAAACGCTATTTCACTTAATCGCCTACATTATAGCTAACTTTTTCTCCATTATCAATAGTAAAAATAAATTAAATATTTATTTTGATGGGAAATCATTGTTAATTTTTGTATAGGGGTTTGCTGACGGCGTGCGGGGATTTGGGTACCGCTCGATTTTGCATGGGTACCGCTCGATTTCTGCCCTCTAGAATCGGGCAGAAATCGAGCTAGAAGGCTGTAGTCGCACGATGATATCTAAAACAAAAAAACAAGGCGTGCTCACCTTGTTTTTAAAATTATGCTTCACTTTTTCTATTTTTCACATAGCCTAATCCGAGAACCGCAATGGTAATAAACACAATAACACCATATATTTCTAACGTGCGATCTAGAGAGAACAGGTTGATGATTAGCGAATCTTGGGTGATCATTTCTCCGGCCGTCCAAGCAAGAATCCCTGCTCCAACATAGCTAATCCACGGGTACTTGTCCATCACACGAACAATCAGTTTGGAACCGAATATCATAATTGGAATACTAATCATAACACCAATCACTATCAGTCCTACATGCCCTTTTGCTGCTCCTGCTACAGCAACGACATTATCTAAACTCATGACAACATCTGCCATAATAATCGTCGTAAATGCTCTAAATAAAGAATTGGAAGCTTGAATTGTTGTATTCGATGATGTATCTTCCTGTTCAACAAGTAATTGATATGCAATCCACAGCAACAACAAACCACCGACTAGATGAACATATGGTAATTTTAATAAATACACAATGATAGCAGCAAAGAGGATTCGTAAAAAGACGGCACCCGCTGTTCCAAACAGAATAGCTTTATTTTGCTGTTTTTTGGGAAGTTTTCTAGTTGCCATAGCAATAACGATTGCATTATCGCCAGATAGGACAATATCAATCGCAATAATCGTTAACAATGCGATCATCGACTCAGTCGTAAACTCGATTCCAAACACAAATCGGACCACCTTTCTTTTTCCATTTAGGAGAGCTATCTTTCTTTTACGCTATCTACGTCACGCTCGCGATTGATTGAAACAATCCCTAAAGCGACTAAAGCTAGTCCGCCAAATATAAAGGCATTTAATTTCTCACCGGGGATAAACAACGCTGATAGTAATGCTCCTGACACAGGTGTAATAAATTTGTAGATACTAATTTCACCTGCTTTATTATATTTTAAAATAGAATACCATAAAGCGAAAGCAACAGCTGACAAAATAGCAGAGTAAATAAGTAATCCCCAGCCTAAAGGAGTAAAGACAATTGCCTGTTCACCTAATTGTGGAAAACCGAATATAAGCATTAGGACTGAGCCGATTGTTAATTGGTAACCCGTTAAAGCAAATGGATGAATGCCAATTGCCATCTCCTTTGCCATGATTGTGCCAATCGCACCTATTAGAGCAGCTATAATCATAAACCCTTCACCTTTAAACTGGAAAGAAAACTGCAATTCTTGTCCCCAATTCGCAACAATAATACCACCAAATCCTGCTAATAATCCTAACGCTTTGGCTATATTAATACGATCATTTTTATAAAAGAAGTGCGCTAAAATAACAGTAAAGAAAGTACCACTTGAAACAAGAATCGCTCCTTGCATTCCAGAAGTATTTGCTAAACCATTATAAAAGAAATAATATTGAACAGCTGTTTGAATGATCCCGAATAAAATGAGAAAACGCACTTGGCGTTTCGTTACGACGAGCGCTCCTCTTTGAAAAATAATCATGCCAATTAATAAAATAAGGCCGGCTAGTAAAAATCTTAGGCCAGCTAAAACTATTTTAGCAATGGTATCATCTGCTGCCATTTGCATTTCCACGTAACTAATTTTTAAAACTGGAAAGGCACTGCCCCATAAAATAGAACAAAAGACAGCAATTGAAATGACAACCCACTTTCTAGTTAATATATGTTGCATTCAAGTTTTCATCTCCTAGTAAACAATGACATGTATACGACTTAAGTAAAGGTATCTATTCGCTTAATAGTCAAGTCATATGATATTAATGTGCTTCCATTTGCGCAAAAGGAATATCTGTTTCTAAATAACCGTCAATCCGATCAAGATTTAAGGATTCCCCATTTAACCATTTTTTAAAATCAAACATGACGGGCTTATCAACTTCACCAAGCGCGAAACCCATTCCTAATTGCTTTGGAAAATAAACGGTCGTATGAATCGTCCCAGACCAATTATGATAATCCTTTGAAAAAATACCGCGTCCTGAGTCATTCATTAATCGGAAGACTCCCATTGCCGTTAAGTCATCCTTCGTTGCTTCTTGTAAAATGCTTAGACGGCGCTTTGAATCATCTAGATGATAGCGATTTTCTTCTGTTAATAATTCAAAATGGTTCGTGCAAAGAGTGGCACGGCGTTCGATTACCTGGCGAGGTGTCGTTTCTACGGTAAAAGAATCACCATTTTGATCGGACAGCGTGTAACTAAATGAATGACGATGTGGAATTTCCTTTAAAAATTGCACTGCTTCTTTCGCTGTTTGACAATTTTCTAAAATAAGGCGCCCAATCATTGTACAAACAAAGCCATTACCAGGTTTTTTACGATGCATAAAATTATAACCCATCACAAGACCTTTTTCATTCATGCCATCCATTCGACCTGTGACACGAGATGATGGTGCGATCGTTGCGTACCCTCCATCAGATGGCTGAAATAAGACGAAACGCCCGTCATATGTTCTCGGATGATAATCATAATTACGTACGAAAAAGTCCTTTCCTGTAACGATTGAACAACCACTCCGAACATAATCGAGACGATAACCGCTAAAATTTTTTAACACGCGTTCTAATGGCCAGTCTAGACCATCCCTAAGCCCGAGCAACTCCTCCCAAATTTGTGGGGCGAATTTTTGAAAAACTTGTTTGGTTTCAGTCACATCGATAGCAAAGCGCGGTTTTCTTAAGCGCCATTCTTTTTCTCTGTTTTCAAGCATAACGGATTCACGAAGCAGCTCACCTTGTCTTTTTCCGAATTCATAATGGCTGCCACGGAATTCTATGATATCACTATAAACATGTTTCATGATCGTCCCTCATTATCCTTTTGATCCTGTTGACCATTTTTCTTCGCTTGTTGGTCGCGATAAAGTTTCTTAACGAAAATGACAATTAAAAAGAGCCACCATGATGTCACCACATAAAAGATTATTTTACTCGTTTCATCCATTTCTTTAAAGAAAAAGGCCATCCCAGCCCAAATGACACCAACACCTAAAATTTGATATATGAAAAATTTATTACCCATATTTCTCTCCTCCTACACCTGCATATAGTTTATCTTACTCGCATATTCTTTTCCAAGATTTACGACTTAGTAATCATGTTAAATATATAGATAAGTGTCCGTCTCGTAAATGAAAAACAAACGCGGAAGGAGGTTTGTCAGATATTGTGATAAGCTTAACAATCTAGGTTGTAGGAATTGCGGTAGAGATATAATTTATTAGATAGTTCAATCGGATACAAGTTCGAGATATGAGTCTCAGTTATAGAACAATGGCCTCAACTAAATTAGTATACCCAAAATCAATGAGCGCTCTAAAGAAAAATCTTTTTGAGCGCTCTCTTTTTCACTTATTTTATTTTCTTAATCAAATCAACCATTTCAATTGCGGCTAAAGCGGCTTCACTACCTTTATTCCCCGCTTTTGTTCCGGCACGTTCAATCGCTTGCTCAATCGTTTCTGTCGTTAAGATTCCAAAGATGACCGGCTTACCTGATTCCAAAGCGGCATGTGATACGCCTTTTGCCGCTTCATTACAAACATAATCGAAATGCGGTGTAGCTCCACGAATGACTGTACCTAATGTAATCACGGCATCATAATCTGGTTTCAGCGCAAGTTTTTTAGCCACGAGTGGGATTTCAAAGGCACCCGGTACCCAAGCGGTATCAATGTTCTCTTCTTTCACACCATGGCGTTTCAATGTATCTAAAGCACCGTCTAACAATTTTCCCGTTATAAATTCATTAAAACGTGCGACTACAATGGCAATTTTCTGTTTTGTTCCTATCACTTGTCCTTCAAAAATATGTCCCATTTTTATCACCTAATCCTTCTACTTCTAGTAAATGTCCGAAACGCTCTTTCTTCGTTTTTAAATACTTTAGATTTTCTTGACAGACCCCCGCTTGCATCGGGATCCGCTCAACCACTTGAATACCATAGCTTTCAAGAAATGCGATTTTTTCTGGATTATTCGTCATTAACTTAACTTCTTTAATGCCTAAGTCGAGTAATATTTGGGCGGCGACATGATAATCTCGTAAATCAGCTGGAAAGCCAAGTTCATTATTTGCTTCCCATGTATCAAATCCTTGATCTTGTAATTTATAGGCCCGTAGTTTATTTAGTAGACCAATGCCTCTTCCTTCTTGGCGTAAATAAACAATGACGCCGTCGCCATATGATTCAATCAGCTGCATTGCTTTTTCAAGTTGTGGCCCGCAATCACATCGTTTGGAGCCAAAGACATCACCAGTTAAACATTCCGAATGCAGTCTAACGAGTGGAATCTGTTGTTCATCTTTTCTTTTTACTAAAGCAAGATGTTCTTTATCATCCAATTGATTGGAGTAGCCGACAATAGAAAAAGAACCAAAATGTGTCGGTAACACCGTTTCTACTTCGCGTTTAACATGGCGTTCATGTCGCTTTCTATAATCAATGAGCTGTTCAATACTCATGATTTTTAAATTAAATCTTTTGGCTATATCAAGTAAATCAGGAAGGCGTGCCATTGTGCCATCTTCTTTTACGATTTCGCAAATAACACCAACTGGTTTTGCGCCACTTAGACGCGCAAGGTCAACGGCCGCTTCTGTGTGCCCAGGTCGTTCTAACACACCTTGTTCTTTAGCAATTAGTGGAAAAACATGACCCGGCCGTTTAAAATCTTCACTCTTAACACCTTCATTTAGTAAAGCTTGAATCGTATACGAACGTTCGTAAGCGCTGATTCCAGTCGTCGTGTTCATATGATCGATACTAACGGTAAATGCTGTACCTAATGGGTCTGTGCTCTCATAAGTCATTCGTGGTAAATCGAGTTGTTTTGCTAATGATTCGGTCATTGGCGTACAGACTAAGCCTTTTCCGTGTGTGATCATAAAATTAATCATCTCAGGTGTCGCTTTTTCAGCAAGCATAACAAGATCGCCCTCATTTTCACGATCTTCATCATCAACAACAATGACTGGTTTTCCAGCTTTTAAATCGTTTAATATATCTTCAATGGAATGAAACATCGTTTTCCTCCTTACATAAAGCCATTTTCTTGTAAAAATGATTGATTGAGTTGTTTGTCCGTTGCTTGCCGTTTTATAATATGAGCAAGTGATTTAACGAGTAAATCGCACTCGATATTTACGACATCACCGACTGCTTTTTCACCTAAAATCGTTTGCTGACGCGTATGCGGAATGAGTGATATTTGAAATGAATCTTTTCCAGTCGCAAATACCGTTAAACTTGTCCCATCAACAGCAATTGAACCTTTAGGTACGATATATGTCATCCACTGTTCTGGTACTTTAATGTCATAATAGATGGCATTTTCAACGGGCGAACGCTTGATAATTTTCCCGACACCATCGATATGGCCAGAAACGAAATGACCACCAAAGCGTCCATTGCCAGACATAGCCCGCTCTAAATTAACTTGAGACCCGTGCCCTAATGACTGAAATGAAGTTGAGCGTACAGTTTCTGGCATGACATCAACAGTAAAATGCCTTGTATCAAACGAAGTAACCGTCAAACAAATCCCATTCACGCTAATGCTGTCACCAAGCTGCACATCTTCTAAAATATGTGCAGCTTGAATCGTGAGCTCCCAAGCATGTGGCGACTCCTTAGTCAGACGTTTAATTGTACCGACTTCTTCAACGATCCCTGTAAACAACGTGATCCTCTCCTTTTCGTTCGGCAATGATTTTGATATCGCTTCCTATTTTCTCAATATCTATCAATTGTAAATCTGTAACATCCTCCATCGCTGAAAAACCTTCACCCGCAAAAACTGTGTAAGCATGTCTGCCACCAATTAGTTTCGGTGCGATATACATAATCACTTGATTAAATAGCTCTTCTTGTAGAAAACTCCCATGAATTTCTGAACCACCTTCAACAAAAACGCTCGTCATCTCTTTTTTACCGAGATATGAAAGGACATCTTTAAGTTCTAATTTTTCTGTTGGAAGTCGGATAATCTTGACTTGTGGAAAACGCTCAAAACGAGCTATTTCCTGGTTCGTTACATGTTCACCAACAAAAATCCATGTCTCCGCTTGACGGTCTGTTATTACATGGCGACCAATTGGCGTTAATAAATGTGTATCTAAAATAATTCGTATCGGGTGATGACCCGTGTCTGGATATCGTGCTGTTAAACTCGGATTATCTTTTAAAACGGTCCCAACACCGACTAAAATCGCATCATGCTGTTTTCTAAGCTGATGCACATCACGCCGAGCTTGTTCACTTGTAATCCATTGACTGTCACCCGTTTTGGTAGCTGTTTTTCCATCGAGGCTCATGGCGGCTTTTAACGTGACATATGGTTTTTTCGTTTGGATGTAATGGAAGAAGAAACGATTTAAATCCCGTGCTTCCTTTTCCAAAATGCCAACCGTGACATCAATCCCAGCTTGTTTAAGGCACTTCACACCTTTTCCATGCACATTTTCATTCGGATCAAATGTTGCAATAACAACCCGCTCAACACCACTATCGATTATTTTATTCGTGCAAGGCGGCGTTTTTCCGTAATGACTACAGGGCTCTAATGTGACATATAATGTCGCATCTTTAGCTTTTTCACCAGCCATATCAAGAGCTACAACTTCCGCATGGGCCTCTCCCCTTTTTAAATGGGCACCCATTCCGACAATTTGCCCTTTATTCACGACTACCGCTCCAACAACTGGATTCGGGCTCGTCTGGCCGAGTGTTTGTTCAGCCAATTTCAGTGCCAATTGCATATATGTTTTATCGTCCACCATGATCACCTCCATTTTTTATTTTTTCCCATCAAAAAAGCCCCTGAAATTGCTTCAGGGGCATAGAGTCAGAATTTAAGGAAAACTAGGAATAACATGGGTATATCCGAAAAGGTCATATAGGGTTTGCATAGCACTTATATTCAAAGGCTACAAGCATACCCAAATAAACCAAGTAAATAGCTTGGTTTTAGCCACGGAGATACCTCACGTTTCATACGCGCTCCAATTCTTTCTCCCATCCAGACTATACTGTCGGTTCTGGAGTTACACCAGATCCACCGAATGCAACAAGCACTCGGGTCACGGACTAAGAAGCCTTCGCTTCATCACCGCCGGTCGGGAATCTCACCCTGCCCCGAAAGAAAAACTAATATTCTATTACATGATCATGATAACGGAAGTATGTAGAATTGGCAAGAGATTTAGATTTTGGAATTTGTGGTTCTACGGCATTTTTTGGTGGTGTTCTTCACGTTATTAGTTGCTAATCTAAGTCTAGTTTGTATCGAGTGGTGGCTGGCTCTCACTCGTTGTCTCTTTCTATTTTTTAACGAGGTCGCATCGGGTGAAATGCTAATCTATTAATAGTTCACAAGACAATTATGGGGTGCAGTAATTATAGAATAGTTTTAAAATATCCTGTTAAATCTATAATCGAAACGAAACTCGATTAGGGGGCATCAAGTTATTATTTTCTTACCAATCATTTATTCATAATAAATTACTGAAAGGGGAAACATCTATCTTATTTCTTACTTATCTTTATTCAGCTTAGCCATTGTGATTCAATATTTCTCTTACGAAAATATGAATAAACCGTTTAACCAGTCCAACTATTTTGCCATCAGCTTAAATATTATCATCGGCATTGATTATAAGTGTATTTTAAAATTCAGCTATCCGTTACACCTAACTGTATAATTGGCATGATTTATAAAGAGAGAAATAACCTTGTATGATTCTACTACTTCTTTTTTCCTAATCTAAATCAATATAATGCAAAATAGATTCTTATCATTCAAGCTACTAACCTATTTTTTACCATTTAGCTTTATCATCCAAACAGGCATTTACTTCTTACATACCTTATAAGTAACGTATGGAGGTGATAAAGTATGGAATCATGCTGTTGTGCGAGATTAGCTGAAATAATAGGTGGATCAATTTTAGCATCTACTGATGATGTATGTGCTGTATCACGGCTTAGGGATATTGATGCGACGATATTAAACAGAAGAACACAATCTCCTTTGTCTCTACCATTTGCCCTGTCATTTGAAAATAGTATATGTGGCGACACCTTAAATTTAGGAGAAACAGTTATTCTTCAAGAAGAAATTAATCCTTTTATTTCTGAACTCCGAGAGAGAGGGATCATAGTTACAGCCCTCCATAATCATTGGTTATTTGATGAACCGAGATTAATGTATATGCATTGGGAAAATGTAGGGGATCCATTTGATTTCGCTAGAGATAGTATTGAAGCTGCTAGAGATGCAGGATTGTTTTAGCGTATAGTATAGCTCTCTATTTAGGGAGCTTTTTTTCTGCGCCCCCCATGATACTGCCTTCGCTTATTACATAGTTAGTGTCAAGCATGGAGTAGCCGCTGGAAATAAGCCAAGGATACTTACTTCGGATTCATTTTCTAACGCTCACCAATATCAAACTACAGATTATCCAATTAATAATTGTTTATTTATTAAAACGTAAATTTCCTGTATAATTAGCGGAGATTAACTTGAAGGGACTGAACGATGCGCAGATAACAATATTTTTAATCCATATAAATAACATTTTTGGAGGTAAAAGTATTGTCAATAGAGCTATACACCAATAGATTATATTTAAGAAAAGTAAGATTATCAGATTCATTAGCTTTATTTAAAATATGGTCTGATCCAGATGTCACTCGATTCATGAATATTACCAGCTTTACTACTCTTAATCAGGCCGAGGAAATGATCGGGCTTTTTAAAAGTTTGGATCAAGATAATAAAGCGATTCGATTCACTATAATTGAATTAGAATCAGGAAAGATAATCGGTTCATGTGGATTTAATTATCTAGACTTTGAACATGAAAAAGCAGAAATAGGATATGAACTTTCCAAAGCATATTGGGGTAGAGGATATGCTACAGAAGCCATACATTCTTTACTAGAATATGCGTTTATAAATTTGAGACTAAATAGAATCGAAGCAAAAGTAGTTCCTCAAAATTTGAATTCTATAAAAGTTCTAAGTAAATTAAACTTTAAATTTGAAGGAACACTAAGACAGTCTGAAAAGGCTCAAGAAAAGTTTCATGACATCAATGTATATTCATTATTAAAAACAGATTGATATTTAGTTTTTGACCTATATCCCAGGGGGGTATAGGTCTTTTATCACGTTCCCTCTAACGAGACAGGCAGCTCAAACCAAAATGAATTGTGCTTCCCGCCCCGCTCCAATCCAATTTTCCCATAATGCTGATCGACAATTTCTTTGGCAATAGCAAGGCCTAAGCCACTACCACCTGTTTCGCGGTTACGTGAATGGTCGATACGGTAAAAACGTTCAAAAAGTCGTTGCTCATCTTCTTCACTTATTTCGTCACTCGGTCCGGTCACACTTACGCGGTACATATCATTTGGCATCTTCTTTCCTTCAATGTGAATCGGACTGTTACCATCATTATCGCAGTAATATTGAATCGCATTATCCAACAGATTACTTAACACTTGGTAAATGCCTTCTCTATTAATATATAAATCTTGTTTTTCAATTGAGCGCTTTAATGGTATACGAGCTTCCTTCAATGACCAATCAAACATCCGGACACTTTGGTCAATTAATTTTTCTAATTGACATACTTCTTTATGAATAAATGATTGCTCACGAATATGATCCCATTCTTTTAATTGTTCAAGTTGTTCTAACATCATTGTCATCCGCTTCGATTCTTGAAGTAATGCATCATACAAATCGGGCTTTCCTTCGACGATACCGTTTTTCAAAGCTTGTAAATAGCCGTTCAAATTAGCTAATGGTGTCCGTAATTCATGTGATATGTCGGCAATCATCTTCTTTCTTTCTGTTTCATTATGTTGTAGTTGTGACACCATTTCATTAAAATGAAGCATTAATTCGCCGACTTCATCATGATTTTTCGGTTGCAGTGGCTTAGGATATGTTCCTTGTTTCATTTGTTGTGTGGAGTCGATTAATTGACGTAGAGGGCGTATTAATTTATTCACAAAATAATAATGTAAAACACTTCCAAACGTAATCGTGACAAGACTAAAAATCCATAAATATTGAAATAATGTCGCATTAAATTGTTTCTGACGTGTTTCACTAAAGGATGTCATTCCTTCAACGAGAAAGCATGCTGTATGATAAACTGCCCAACCACTAATAGCGATCGATATCGTTAAAAAAAGGATGTTAATAGCTGATAAGCGCCATACGAAACCTTTTGGTAACCATGTTTTTTTACGTTTAAGACGTGACAAACTTATACCCCATTCCTCTTACCGTTTGGATCCGCTTCGGTTCAGCAGGATGATCCTCGATTTTCCGGCGTATTTTTTTGATATGTGCATCAATGACACGGTCTGATACATCTTGTTCTTCATATGGATAAATTTCTTGAACGAGCTGTTCACGGGATAAAACGATATTCGGATGTTGCATAAAAAAATAGAGTAAATTAAATTCATGTTTTGTTAATTGAACGGCTTCATCATAAAGAAGCACTTCTCCACGTCTTGGCATGACACATAACCCGTCATGGACGATTTTTTGACAAAACTGTCCTGTCCGACGTAAGACAGCTTCAACATGGGCAACTAATTCCTCAGGATTAAATGGTTTCGTCACATAATCATCGGCTCCCATTTTTAACCCCGCTATTTTATCTTCTATTCTAGCTTTTGCAGATAGCATAATAATCGAAACATCATCATTTTCCTGCTCTTTTACCCATTCCAAAAAAGCTTCCCCACTTAACTTCGGAAGCATTAAATCAAGAATAATTAAACATGGATGATGTTTTAAAAAGGCTGCTTTTGCTTGTTCGCCATCAGCAGCCTCAATCACATGATAATCATTTTTCTCTAAATAAATCCGCACTAATTGCCGAATCATCGCATCATCTTCTACAACAAGTATCGTCTGTTTGATCGTTAACACCTCACCCGTACATCTCTTTCTTTCATTGTATATCAAACAAACAACTTATTGCATCTTTTCAAACTCTTGAACCATTAATTCGTAATTAATCGCACCAAATGCGACATTGTGAATCATTCCATTTGAATCAATTAAATATGTCGTTGGGATGGGACGAATTTGGTATAACGTTGAAACGGATGAATCTTCATCTAGTGGTACCCGAAATGTAATACCATAATCTTCAACAAACGTTGGTACATTGTCTTTACTACTTTCTGTTTCAGTTAGATTAACCGCCAAAATAACAACATCTTTATTTTCATGGAACTTCTGCATATCAGGCATTTCAGCACGGCATGGTGGGCACCATGTTGCCCAGAAATTTAACATGACACGTTTTCCCCGAAAGTCAGATAACGACACTTTTTCACCATCTAATGTCTCCAGTTCGAAGTCTGGTGCAAGATTCCCTTTTTCGAGACCGACTTTAATCATCGTTTCTTTAGATTCAGCTTCTTTATCTGTATCATTTTTGTCTTCTTTTTTATCTTTGTTTTCTTCGGTTAGCACATCTGTTTGTTTAATGGACGATGATGCTTTATCTTTAAAACCAAAGTCATAAACAGCCCATGCTAACATTCCGAGAATAATGACTACAAAAATCCATTTTTTATTCACGCTTCATTCCCTCCATCAGCCTAAATTCATTAACCATGTATCTTCAACAAACTTCAATAAAAATGTTGAAATTTGAGTCATTTGACCTGTAAACAATAAGATCCCCATAACTATCATTAAACTGCCACCGATTTTCATAATGACTTGACTATGCTTAACGATCCAACGAGTGGATCCGATGAAAAATGCCAACACAAGAAATGGTAAGGCAAAACCTAATACATAGGCCAATGTATAGACCGTTCCTTGAGTCGGATTAGCTGCTGCTACAACTAGTATTGAGGCAAAAATCGGACCAATACACGGAGTCCATCCAGCTGCAAATCCCATTCCGACAAAAATTGTTCCTAAATAGCCAACTGGTTTTTTAGTAAATTGAAATCGTTTTTCTTTCATAAACGGTTTAATTGAAATCCATCCAGCGACGAATAATCCCATCACGATGATAAAAATGCCAGCCAAGCGCTGAATGAGTTTTCCTGAATCACCGATTAATAGTCCTTGAATCCAAGAACCAAGAAATGAAATACCGACACCTAACCCTATAAATACAGTCGAAACTCCTAGTAAAAAGAAAATAGAGTGAATCATAAGTTTACTACGAATTCCAATCTCTTTCTTTCCTTCTAATTCTTTCACACTCATTCCAGTTATATACGATAAATATGCAGGGAAAAGCGGTAAAGTACAAGGTGATAAAAATGATAGTGCCCCCGCACCAAATGCTAACCATATCGTTAAATCTGCTGCCGCTGTCATTTAAGACACCTTCCTTTTCTCATAAATTAACAAAGCAATGAATAACACACTCACCATTATTAGAAACCATGGTGCCATTAAGTAACCGAAAAGAGAAGCATATGGCATAATAAACGCTAACAGCAGCTGACCGACACTCCATAATATAATCGTGATGAAGGAAATTTTTTCACTTCGCCATTTTCCTTGTAACATAAGATAAAAAATAAGAAGTACCGCATGTAAACCAATACTTTGAAATCCAAGACTATTGTTCAGCACCACTTTTTGAATAAATTCATACACAAATGAACTAAATAAAAAGATCGGAACAAATGAAACAAACCATGCCGTACTATTGAATTGCTTTTTCTTTGTTTTGTAGATGATTTGTATAGTCGTCAATAAAACAGCTATGTAAAAAGCTTTGGAATCACTCGGATATGCCAAAATAGCTAAAGGATCTTCGATAAATATGTTTATATTGGCAATAATTTTACCGATCCAGATAAAAATAACAAAGTTAATTAATATCGAAGCTGTTTCTTCTAAATGTTTCTTTTTTACATCTTTTTTAGCTGGGCTCATCGCATAATAAAAAATAACCCCCGCTATTAAGCCTACGACAATAATGCCGATAGACGCTAATTTCCATACTGCTGCTGTCATGTTCTTTCCTCCAGTTACTCAAATCATGTTCATCATATCGACTCAATGTGAAAGTTTGATGAAAATCTATATTTTTTCTAAAAAACACTTGTATCCGGCAGAGATATACAATTAGCTTATGTATAAATTCATTGTACATGATTATTAATAAATCTTCTCCAACTGGGTATGTTAAATAATATAGAAGGAGTGAATCGGATGGGTAAAAAAATCATCTCAAGTCTATTAATCAGTCTGTTGTTTTTTCAAGTAGGGTGTATTGCAGGTGATAAAGTAACGAATCCACCAGCTAATTCATCATTACCAGAAGATGAACAAGGGAAGCTAACAAAACAACCAGAAGATGATGACGCAATGGAAGAAGCAACAAATGATCAAACGAATGTCACACCGTATGTCTTTCAAGAATTTGATTTAGAAGTAGACCATGACGATAAAAAAGATGTTATCGAAGTTGAATATGACAATGAACCGAATAAAGTTGAAGCAACTTATATCGACCGTCTACAGGACATACAACTCAGGGGAGATGAGGCGTTAAAAAAGTTGGATCCAATTTTTAGTGACTTCGATTTTGACGAAAATACACCTGATGAAGAAGTACTAAATAAAATTAGTGATGCCTTCAATATTCCTGATGGAGCAATTTTTGAACTGTCAATCGAATTTACAACCGGTGTGGAAAAGGAGTATAGAAGATAAGATTGAAGAAGCCGCAATAAAACCAAGTGCTTTTGGTCATATTGCGGCTTTACTATGAGATTTAACTTCTAATTATTTTTTCAAAAAAATTATTCACGACATGATTAAACTTATCCGCTTCTTCCATAAACATCCAATGACCTGATTCATGAAATTCGATAAATTGAGCACGGACGATTTCCTTTAATATGGTCCGTCGTATATCATCTGGTGAAATCATATCCTTTGTTCCTTGCAAAATCATGGTCGGAATCTCTTTAAGAACAGGCACCTTGTTTCTAATATCATATGTCTGAATGACCTCATCCATAATTTCTTGATTAACCCGCGGTTGAATGACTGTATTTGTTTTTTTGCTTAAATTCTCTGTATAAGCGACATAATATGGATCAAGCAATGATTGAATGTCTTGAAAAGGAAGCGGTTGTCTCTTTTCAAGATCTTGCAATTTCTCGCGTTCTTATAAACCAATCGCTTCATTAACTCTTCGGAAAAATCGACGATACTCTTCCCCGTTAATCCGAGTGCAGACGCAAGACAAAGTTTATGAACTGCTGTCGGGTATGTGGTCGCATATAATAACGCGAGAATGGAACCCCAAGATTGTCCTAAGATGTTTATTTTATCTACTTCTAAATAGGTTTGAATATGACGTACAAGTTCAACCTCTTCCGCAATAGAATGGCGATGATTTTGTGGTGACATCGACCGGCCGCAGCCTGCTTGGTCATAAAACACAAGCTTAAAATGTGCCGCTAATGGTTCAACATGAGGTAGAAAATAACGATGCTCATCTCCTGGACCTCCATGTAAGAATAAAATCGGCTCACCCCTGCCAATTGTTTTCATATAAATATGATGTTGATGAAACGGGATGTATGTTTCTTTATATATCATAAGCGGCTCCTTAAATAATTTTTTAATCGTCTTTGTATATTCGATATTGTCACATACAAAGAAATGGGATGTCTCTTTAATAAACTTAGCATTCGGATCAAGTCCTTCTCATAAGAAAGCTTGTTTGTCTTCTATTGCTAATGAATCCGAAATTTTATCTGCTATCATAAGATGCATCATACGAGTTCCCTTTATATCTTTCCCGTCTGTTTTTTCATTTGTGTTTCCTCCTAAAGTTCTCTAGCATATAATAAGCGCTCACTGTAAAAAATTGAGTTACTTCTCCCCGATCAATTAACTCTCCTAGGGTATCGATATCCATGATTTTAATATCTATGAACTCTATCGGATCCAATTCTTGTTCGAAGGCCTGATAGGCGTTTCGAATAAGATATGTTCTTACTTTATTTGTTTGTGTAGCGGGATTGACAAAGCACTCACTTAACAAAATAGGCTCCTCATCTGAAACAAAACCAGTTTCTTCACGAATTTCTCTTAAAATGGCTTCCTTATATGTTTCTCCCTTCTCTCGTTTCCCTGCCGGAATTTCTATAAAGAAATCATTCGCTGCATAGCGATACTGTTTAACTAAAACAATGTTGTTTTCTTCAGTAAGGACAATGGCGTTTACCCAGTCCGAATACTCATTCACATAATAATTTTCGATAACCTGTCCATCAGGAAGCTCACACATATCTTTACGTAAGTTTCCAAAAGGTGTTTGATATAGATAGTTAGATTGTAATGTTTTCCACTTCTTCATGATATCCTCCCTAAATATATAATGTTTTAATTTATTAATTTTTTTAATCATAAGGTTAACTTTTGAATATTGCAAACTTATGCAAGAGTAAAATATGAGACTAGCGCCGTTTTTCATATCATGGTACGATGCTCTTAGAATTAAAAATTCAATGTTTAAAACGGAATGTATTGCTCATTTAATATGATGTCTCAAGATGGTTTGCTCGTACGAAGAGCCGTGTTGATGATTTAATGCAATGTCTCGATGCTGTTTGATCATGCGAGAGAGTGTGTTGGAGGATTCAATGCATTATCTCAGGGGAATTTTTTTCCACGAGAGCACGCGTTGAAGCTTCAATACGATGTCTCAGGGCGATTTTTTCTCACGAGAGAACGCGTTAAAGCTTCAATACGATGTCTCAGGGCGATTTTCTCACGCGAGAGCACGCGTTAAACCTCAATGGGGCATTATAATAAAACTTTTCATAAAGGAGAATGTGGCGTGACTTTGTCTTCTGGAAAAAATAATGATATAACAGATGTTCCGGGTGTGAGAGTTGGGCATGTCACACTGTATAAAAAGCTTAATGAACAAGATACGATTTGTACGGGTGTGACAGCTATTCTTCCTCATGAAAACAATTTATTTACATATAAGACACCAGCCGCTTCACATGTTATTAATGGCTTTGGTAAAACAGCGGGCCTCATTCAAGTCAAAGAACTTGGCTTAATCGAATCACCGATTATGTTAACAAATACATTTAGTGTTGGACCTGTATTACAAGGTACGCTCACTTATATGTTAGACGAAAACCCAGATATTGGTGATTCGACGAGTTCAATTAATATTGTCGTCGGTGAATGTAATGATAGCTATTTGAACTCTATGCGCTTACAAGCCATTGAACCGCATCATGCAATCCAAGCAATCACCCAGGCAACAACTGGACCAATTGAGCAAGGAGCCATCGGTGCTGGTAAAGGAATGGTTTGCTTCGGTTACAAAGGTGGGATTGGTTCAGCTTCACGGCTCGTCCCATTTGAAGATAAAAATTATACCGTCGGGGTTCTTGTCTTAAGTAATTTTGGCAAAAAGGAACAAGCTCTATTTGAAAATTTTCCCCACGGACAAAATGATTTACCAGATGGCTCCATCATGATCATTATTGGGACAGATGCCCCATTATATGACCGACAACTCAAACGATTAGCTAAACGCGCTACGGCTGGATTAGCACGAACAGGAAGTATCATTGCCAATGGAAGTGGGGATATCGCCATTGCTTTTTCCAATGCGCAACACATTCATCATTCGAAAGAAACTCCTTTTGATTCATATACATTTATAAGGGATGATCATCCAGTTATGGAAGTCATTTTTCAAGCGGTTATAGAATCGACAGAGTCAGCTATCATTCACTCTCTTATTCATGCCGAGACGACAGAAGGGAGAAAAGGGAGAGTGATAGAAAAAGCACCATTACAAAATGACAAAGGAGTACAATAGATGGAATTAGAGATTATTACATTAAATGAAACGGATACATTACAAGTCGAAAGATTAGGTGCTACACGTGTTGAACTTGTCAGTGCAATGCAAGAAGGTGGACTCACACCAAGCTATGGAACGATAAAAAATGTCTTAGCCACAGCAAGCATTCCTGTTCAAATTATGGTCCGGCCTCATAGCGATGGTTTTGTTTATAATGAAACAGATTGGAAAACAATTAAAGAAGATCTTTTAGCGATTAAATCTTTAGGCGGAAATCGTATCGTATTTGGAGCACTTACGGATGTCGGTCATATCGATGAAACGTTATTAAACAAAGTCATCGAATGTGTTCCAGACTTTGATATAACTTTTCACCGTGCATTTGATGATGCTCGTTCACAGGTTGAAGCCTATCACATATTAAATAAATACAAACATCATGTTAAACGCATTCTCACATCAGGCGGTAAACCAAACGCAATCGACGGGATAGACAACCTTCGTCAACTGATTCAGCTTTCAAAACAATTAAACGGTCCGAAAATTTTGGTCGGTAGTGGCGTTAAACCAGGTAATCTAGAAGAACTTCATAACGAACTTCAAGCCACCGAATATCATATAGGTTCAGGCGTACGTCTTAATCAAGATTTTTCCAAGGACCTTGATGCTGTTAAAATGAAACAAGTAACTTCTTACCTTTTTTAAAACAAGAACTATTTTTGCTCATAAAATGGACTTTTCTCCATTTTATGAGCTTTTCTTCTTTTTGCATCAGCCTAAGACATTTTTCTACTTTCACATAAAAATATTGTCGGAAGAATCTTTTTATTTTTAGTCAGAATATATTGAAATAACAAAACGAGTTGACTATAATGGAGTCAGAATATTAGAAGGGAGGGAGAAACATGAAAAAACTTTTCACTGTTATCGGTTTAACAGCCTTTATTGCATCAATGTTTTTAACCCCTGTAGCAGCAGCACCAACCTCTCAGACTGTACAAATAGTGGATAAAAATGAAGAGACATTACAATCCTATACACGCTTTGTATCTGTAAATAGAACATATTCAAACAGAAATAATGCTCCAGATTCAATTAGATATAATAGCAATGGTTATTCTGGGACTCTTTATCTTGTCAATTTAAAAAAAGTCAACAGTAAGTGGCGCGCTACCTATGAAGGATATGTCACTTGTACCGGAATCTGTCCTATGACAAATACAATCAATGAATAAGTCTTTGGTTGGGAACTACCTAATCCAGACATCATAGAGTATCATTTTTTTATAAACGTAGTTCCTAATCCTTTTTCTACTTATTGGAACGTGGAGGTTATGAAAGCTATGAGATTTGGTGACTACATATGATTCGCTTTATTTGGCAAAATTGGTGGCGGAGAAAGGAACGTTTTTTCTTAATTCTAGTTGGTGTGCTCATCATTAGTGTTGGGCTTACTTATTTAGTCGGCTTATCAGAGATGAATAGAGGAACCATCGTTGATGAACTACAAAAGCGTTGGAAATCATCTTATGATATCGTTGTTCGCCCTAAAGGAACGCAAAGTATCACGGAAGAAACGGGACTCCTTGACCCGAATTATTTAAGTGGAATTAGTGGCGGCATTACGATGGAACAATATGAAACAATCAAAAACATACCGAACGTGGATGTTGCTGCACCTATCGCTACCATTGTTGATTTACATTATTATTTTAAAATTGCTCCTTACGAATATGATGGTAATGGCATTTATCGTTTAAATGAACATTACAGAGTGGATGACGGTATTCAAAGCGATATTCAAACACAAACAAGTTATATCGCTTTTGGTGACTGGGATGTTTTACATGAGAACTTTTTAGATAAACCTGAAGATTATCCTATTATTCACGGTATTGCTAATGATGTTATTACCAATCCGCAAACATTATTACTTGCAGCTATTGATCCAGAACAAGAAGCTAAGCTTGTTGGCTTGGATAAAGCGATAATCGATATAGGAAATGGTCGCTACTTTAATAAAGACGATAAAGTGCATATAGAAAAAATCCCTGAATCAGATATACCCCTTATTGATATGCCTATTATTATTAGTAATCGGGCCTATAGCAATCATAAACTAACAGTAACATTTGAAAAATTAGATATTCCCTTTGAACAAAAAACAGCTGAAGAAACACTCGATTCTATTATGAAAAAAGGTGGAGAAACCTATTTAGATAAATTGCCTGGTGGAAATACAAAAACGTATTCCTTTACAAGCAAAGACATGTTTAAAAAAATAGGCAGTAGCATGGCTGGATTTGATATTGATTCAGGCAAGTCTGTAAGTCGAACGTTATACTTAGATAAGCCTGACGGATTTCAACATGTTGATTTAGAACGCCCGAGCGCTTTACAATATACGAATAAACAAAGTCCTTACTCAGAGAGATGGCCTTTTGCCTATCAATTGAAAAAAATAGAATATGATGATGCTGGGTATACAAAAGAATCTTTCCGTGAAATGAAAGTATATGAGTTTAATCTAGATCAAGATTCTTGGCCTTATGTCCGTCATCGCTGGATTGGTTTCTATGATCCGACCAAATTAAATATTTCGAGAGATCCAACAAATGAACTACCGATGGAAACGTATCGTCCAGCAAGTACAGAACTTGTTCTCGATAAAAACATGAAACCCGTAAATCCACCGATTACTTTAAAACCTTCTAATAGTTTAACAAATGATGCTTTAGACTTTATCGCTGAGCCACCTGCCCTTTTAACAACGTTAGAAGCAGCTGAAGCGATTATCGGTGATAAACCGATATCAGCGATCCGAATTAGAGTAAAGGATGTCACTGATTTATCAGAAGACAGTCAAGCAAAAATTGAAAAAGTCGCTGACGAAATTGAACGGA
>NZ_DATBTY010000042.1:0-8049 GCF_036516575.1 Cerasibacillus sp. | reverse complement strand
CTGTGGCGTAATAAACGGTATCGATCCCTGCTTGGATGATTTGTTTTGTACATTGTAAACACGGAAAATGTGTCACATATATATGCGCCCCTTCAGTAGCAACACCGAATTTTGCACATTGTAAAAGCGCATTTGCCTCAGCATGGACTGTTCTCACACAATGACCATCAACGACATAACACCCCTCATCTACACAGTGTACACTGCCTGACACACTTCCGTTATATCCACCTGCAATAATTCTTTTATCGCGAACAATTGTCGCTCCAACCATTAATCTTGTACAAGTACTACGTAAGGCTAATAAATGGCTTTGCGCCATAAAATACTGATCCCAAGGTATTCTTTTCAACTTTATTCCCCTCTATCTTTTTATTAAATAGTCGTAAAACAATTAAGGTATTTGAATGTACTCTTTTAAATTTTCAAGTGTTTTTTCTCCGATTCCTGGAACTTCAAGTAAATCTTCAATCGATTGGAATAAACCATGTTCTTCTCGATAGTCGATGATTGCCTGTGCTTTTTTCGGACCAATACCGTTTAAAGTCGTGATTTCATCTAATGTAGCGCTGTTAATGCGAATTTTATTCGGTCCATCATTTACACCTGAGCCTGCGCGATCCATCGCACCACTTATTAGTTCTTCGCCTTTTTTCGGCACATAAATGACCATTTCATCTTGTAAACGTTGAGCTAAATTGATTTGCGATTGTTCAGCATTATCGGTAAATCCTCCAGCTACTTGTATGGCATCATGAACGCGCTTATCATAATCTAGTTCATAAACACCCGGATTCATAACACTTCCTTTAATATCAATCACGACCGTTTCTTGAGACTCAGTATTTGCTAATTCGTCTTCTTGATTAGCAATAGGGCTAGAAACGTTAGCAACATCTTCTACAATCGTTACATTCGTCTCATCGGCATCACGTAATAAAAAATAAATCACAGCCACACTTCCAATAGCAATAATGACACCATATTTTCTTATAAAATGCAGGAAGGCAGATCACACCCCTTTTATGTTGATTAGGTGGATACAGCCTCATTATAACGACTATCAATTAATTAGACAAATACACCAAAAGAGCAAAAGATCGGGAAATAACGTTATTCCGATCTTTTTTCCGCGATAATAAAGATTCGCTCTGCTTCTGATTCCAAAAATTTCTTTTCTATAGCAAAATCACCATAAATATTTTTTATTTTAAAACCTGCTTGATTAAGTAAATGTTGATAACATTCAACAGAAAAGGTACGCTGATGATGTACTTCGTCATGACGAATATAATGCCGATCTTTATCTTGAACAAAAAACGTTAGATTGTGATACATTTCTCCTACTTCTTCTCCAGGAATACAATGCCAAATATAACTAAACGCATCATCCACATAGGAAAAGGTTTGATCAATTAGGTTCTCATTAACATGAGATAGAGAATGAAAGTCAAATACGAATAATCCACCTTCTCGCAATGATCTATATGCATTGTTAAACACGAGGAGTAGGTCTTCCTCTGTCGTAATATAGTTTATGACATCACAATAACTGACGATCATATCATTATGACTAAACCCTTCTAACTCTCTAATATCTTTCTGGATCCATTGAATATCGTGAGAAAGACTGGCTTTTTGCTCTGCAACAGCTAACATATCGTGAGAATAATCGACACCAATTAATTGATAACCCTCGCGAGCCAATCGAATGGTCAATTCGCCTGTACCACAGCCCAAGTCAACAATTTGCTTGACAGGCCCTCGCCTTCTTATGATTTCCTTTGTAAAATCAACCCACTGATTATACGGTGCCTCGCTCATAAATGAATCATACACATAGGCCAATTGTTGGTATGTCATTATACTACCCTTCTTGTCCAATTTGTAATGGTACTTGTGGGGCATCTCCCCATAAGCGCTCTAAATTATAGTAACTTCTTTCGTCCTTATGGAACACGTGGCATACGATCGAACCTAAATCAACTAGAACCCAACGCGCATGTTCTAATCCTTCTATACGATCGACATTTAATCCTTTTTCAGCTAATGAATCTTTAATGCCTTTAGCAATTGCTTGGACTTGTCTTTCGTTTGTTCCTTCACAAATGAGGAAATAATCCGCAATAAAGGAAATGCCTTTCATATCTAAAGCAATCATATTTTCCGCATGTTTATCGTCACATGATTTAGCGACGATATGTAATAATTCTTTTGTTTCCATCCATTAAAAACCTCCATATACTTTATTAGTTAAGTCATTATAAGCGTAAAACGTATCTGGATAAATGGGTTGGTTTTTGCTCATCAAGAAGTTTATTGTATTTCGCGATATCATCCAGGCCGATTTCACTAAATCAAGTTTCGCCATTTGTCTGACTTCATCTAAACCCGGAAATTGGCGTCCAGGTTCAATATAATCCGCTACAAAGAGAACGAGTTCAAGTGGTGACATATCTTTTCTACCTGTTGTATGGTAATAAATGGCTGACTTAACGTCTTGATCATGGATACCATATTCAAGCTCTATTAACATTGAGCCAACCGGTCCATGCCATAGTTCATGGTGATATTGCAGTAAGTCTTTCGGTAAATAAGATGATTCTACCCAACGTCTCAGTTCTGCCACTGGACGATACTTGGCGTAATCATGAAAAATAGCTGCCAATTCAGCCTGCTCCTTCGATACGCCGTACTTTTCCGCTAAGCTCAATGCTGTATCTGCAACACGAATCGTATGTTCAAAACGCTTTTCAGTTAAATGTGGTTTAACATGTAACAATGCCTCATCGCGGTTCATACAGTCCTCGCTCCTTAATATAAGAGTAAACAGAATCACATATGAGATGTTTAATGGGGCGTCCTGTTGCTATACGATTACGAATATCTGAAGAAGAGACTTCAAATAATGGTACATCAACAGTTATGATTGGATATGATGTATTTAATGTGTATCCAACCCGCTTAACACCAACAAATGTAACACGTTTCATTAATTCATCAATGTTATACCAATGTGGTAAATATTCAACCATATCAGCACCAATGATAAAGTAAAACTTATCGTTTGGATAAAGCGTCTTTAAATCGCTTATCGTATCATACGTGTATGACTTACCACCACGATTAATCTCTATCGTATTTAATTTAAATGCAGGCTCATGCGCTGTCATTAACCTCACCATATCAATACGCTCTTCTGTCGTTGCATGTGCAATATCTTTGTGCGGGGGATCTGCAGTAGGTACGAACCATATCTCATCTAACTTTAATGCATGCCGAACTTCTTCGGCAATCATTAAATGACCTATATGTGGTGGATCGAATGTACCTCCTAAAATTCCAATCTGCTTCATGATACTCTCCCTTTGAAATGATTATCATTTTGGTAGTTCGATTTGCTTGTTTTCCGTTGATTCTTTATATAAAATAATTTGATTCCCAATGATTTGTACGATTTCTGCTTCCGTTTGTTCCGCTAACTGCTCAGCAACTGTTTCTTTATCTTCTAGGCAGTTTTGCAAAATATTAATCTTAATTAATTCACGTCTTTCTAATGCGTCCGCGATTTGTTTAACCATATTTTCATTGACACCTGTTTTTCCAACTTGAAAAATGGCCTTAAGATGATGGGCTTTAGATCGTAAAAATCGTTTTTGTTTACCTGTTAACATATTATCTTCCTTTCAGTATATCTTCGAGTTGATGATCCATTTTTTCTAGCTCGACTAATTGATCTGTCCATATTTCAAAAGCTACTTGAGCTTGGTGAAGAAGCATTGAGTGTCCTAAATGGATTTGTGCTCCTTTTGATTTAGCATCCCGCAAAAACTTTGTCATAATCGGTTGATAAACAATATCCGATACAATTTGCTCTTTTCTTAAAACCGGAAAAGACATAATCATCTCATTTTCATGAGGATTCATTCCTACAACGGTTGTCTGAATAATTAAATCATATGTCGAGCAAAGTTCTCTGGCACGTTCTAATGAAAGAATATCCGTTTGAATGGATGTTTCATTCATTATTTTAATATTTTCGGCGTGCTGCAAGGTGCGATTAGCCAAATCGATGCGCTGTAACGGTTTAGTCAATAAACTGGCATAAATGCCACGGGCGGCACCACCTGCTCCAATTAATAAAACGTTTTTTTCAGCCCCAAGAAAAAACTTGGGATATTTCTCCTCAAGAGCTCGGACATAACCAATCCCATCTGTATTATATCCAATCCATTTACCACCGCGCCGGGCAACGGTATTAACTGCACCGACTCGATGGGCGTGTTCGTCGACAATATCTAAATAGTTCATGATTTTCTCTTTATATGGGACTGTGACATTAAATCCATGATAGCCTTCATGTTGCAAATGATGAAGCACATTTTCCAAAGCTTCTTCTGGGTGAACATCAATTAAATCGTATTGACCTTTCAAATGGCTTCTTTTTAAAAATTCGGAGTGAATCCACGGAGACAAAGACTGTTTCACTGGATGTCCAATTAACCCTAAACGATAATACATTTGATCACCTCCATGGTTCTTATATTAAAGCTTCTCTTAAACTTACAGCAATCCCCCTTGGAGCATGAATTTCAACAGTTATTTTTTCTCCCGCTACACTTACCCACCCTAATCCTGGAAAAACAATATCTGATTTACCTGTTTGTAATCGAAATGAATGTTTAACAAGCGGTGGAAGCATCGATTGTGTTGTTTCATCAGGTGGTGCTAGCATTTGTCCTAAATGATTATTATATAGCTCATCGGCTTTTGCTAACTTCGTACGATGAATAGGTAATCGATTTGAAAAATAACATATAAAAGACTTGCGATCACCTTTTATAAAATCAATCCGCGCTAATCCACCAAAAAATAATGTCTGTTCAGCATTTAATTGATATACTCTTGGTTTAATTTCTTTAGTTGGATGGATGAGTTTTAAATCATTTTCGGAAACATAATGGGATAGTTGTTTTCTATTTACAATCCCAGGTGTATCAATCATATGTGATTTTGCATCAAGAGGGATTTCAATAAATCCGAGTGTTGTTCCAGGAAAATAAGAAGTCGTGATCACATCATTCTCACCTGTTGAATGTTTAATAAGACGGTTAATGAATGTTGATTTACCGACATTCGTTGTCCCTACAATAAATACATCTTGTCCCTTTCGATAGGTTTCAATCATATTGCTTAGAGCTTCCATCCCATGTCCTTTTTTCGATGAAATAAGCGCAACATCGATAACTTTCAGGCCCATTTCTTTCGCTGAACGACGCAACCACTGGATGAGATGTCTTTCATTCGTTGATTTTGGCAATAGATCTTGTTTATTTCCGACGAGCAAGATTGGATTTTCACCAACAATTCGTGGTAAATTTGTTAACAGACTACCATTTACATCGAATATATCAATAAGATGAACGACGAGACCCCTTTTATTTTGGATACTCGATACCATCTTCAAGAAATCATCATCTGTAATGTCTACATCTTGGATTTCATTATAATGTTTTAAACGAAAACAACGCTTGCATAAAACATCTTCCTTCGCAAGCGTGGATTTTGGTGTATAGCCTGTTTTCTCGGGATCTTCTGATTGAATCTTAGCGCCACAACCTAAACAAAATAACACTTCATTTATTTGTTCCATGTAATCATCCCCTTTTTGCGCATACGATTTAAAATAGAACGTTCAATACGACGATTAAACGATGTTATCTTTGCATCTGTCTTAACAATTGGTGCTACTAGGATTGTATGAAATCCAGCCCTGTTTCCACCAAGAATATCTGTTAGAAGCTGATCACCTATGACGACAACTTCGTTTCGCTTTAATCCCATCTCTTGTGCAGCTTTTTTAAATGAACGTGCTAATGGTTTTCGTGCACTAAAAACATAAGGAGCACCCAACGGCTCAGAAAAAACTTTCACACGTTCTTTATTATTATTGGAAATAATGGTCACTTTTATCTCATTCTGTTTCATCTTTTCGAACCACTTATATACTTCTGGTGTTGCATCTTTAACATCCCAAGGAACCAATGTATTATCTAAATCTGTAATAATACCCTTAATCCCCTTACTTTTTAACCCCTCAGGTTTAATCTCAAAAACAGTCTTCACATAATGATCAGGCAAAAATAATTTCAGCAAATTAAATACACCTCATAACATATATTACAATACACTAACGAAATGTTTAGCAATCCATAAAATAACAATGAATCCCTATTTAATACTATAACAAATAGATTCGATTAGGAAGTAAAATTAAATAATAACGTTAAATTTACTACTAAACCAAGAAAATAACAATAAACAGAAGGCTTAATCGTATTTAAGATGATAAAATCGTTCGACAAATTCTCCTATTTTTCGATTTGTGGATAACATTATCAACAACAACAGACGGTAATATAACAACATTTAAAACAATTTAAATAAAAGTTATACACACCAAAATGTAGATAAGTCTCCTCTTGTTAGATTTAAAAAATCATGATAGATTATTAATAGTCTTCATAACGGATAAAAACGTAAGTACATTAATCACATCTTTTAATGGTATGGATATAGGGGGACTTTTTTATGTATCGGCTTTCTGATAAATTATTACTGGAGGCGTATAGAAAGGCAATCGAACTGAATTTAGAAGCAGATTTTATTTCGCTTATTAAGAAAGAAATTTCAAGGCGAAATCTCATCCACAAAGTAAAAGTAACATGTTAAACTCTACTCTTTAAAATTGGTTATCAATCGGCATTCCTCCTTTCCGGTTTCTCCGGATTTAAAGGGGGTTTTATTTTTCCAGTCGCTCTAATTATGTTAAACTAATTTAGTATGTATCTATTTGTCGAATTCTACATAAACAATTTATGTCGATGGAAGTAAAGTTAAATTTGAAAGATCTTATAAGGAGGGCATCCATTTCATGATATTCGCAATATTCATTCCACTACTTTTTGCCTTTATAGTCCCATTCTTAAGTAGACTCAAACATCGAATACATACCGGGATTTTTGTACTTCTTGTCCCGTTAGGAATTTTCCTTTATTATGTTCGCTTTGTCGGGAAAGAATTTGTTCCGATAAAAGAGTCTAACTCGTGGATTCCATCATTAGGAATGAATCTAGATTTATATTTAGATGGACTTAGTCTATTATTTATTCTTTTAATAAGTGGTATTGGAACACTCGTTGTCGCCTATTCAATCTATTATTTGGATCAAACAGAGAGATTAGGCCATTTTTATGTTTACTTACTTATGTTCATGGCAGCCATGTTAGGAGTCGTCTCCTTTGATAACATATTTGCCTTGTACACTTTTTGGGAATTAACATCCATTTCATCATTTTTATTAATCGGATACTGGCACACAAAAGAACGTTCGCGTTATGGTGCACAAAAATCGATGTTAATCACCATTTTTGGTGGTTTAAGTATGTTAGGTGGATTTGTTTTACTAAGCATCATTTCCGGTACAACTAGCATACAAGAACTTATTCAGCATGCTGATGTCATATTAAATAATGATTATTTACCATTAGCAATGGGATTAATCCTTTTAGGTGCATTTACTAAATCCGCTCAATTTCCATTCCACATTTGGTTGCCAGATGCAATGGAAGCGCCAACACCTGTTAGTGCTTATTTGCACTCAGCAACAATGGTAAAAGCAGGTCTTTACCTAGTCGCCCGTTTCTCGCCTATTTTCTCTAGTTACGAATGGTTCTTTATTATCGTTAGTACGATTGGTATTGTGACATTGTGCTGGGGATCTTATATGGCTGTGCGCCAAACGGATTTAAAAGCAATTTTAGCTTTTTCTACAATTAGTCAGCTTGGTATGATCATGGCAATGCTCGGGTTTGGAACAGAAATTGCGGTATTTGCAGCCGTTTTCCATATTTTAAACCATGCAACATTTAAAGGTAGCTTATTTATGGTTGCTGGTATTGTTGATTTACAAACAGGTACACGTGACATCCGTAAACTTGGTGGACTATTTACATTGTTACCTATGACAGCAACACTTGCCCTATTTGG
>NZ_DATBTY010000041.1:0-8683 GCF_036516575.1 Cerasibacillus sp. | reverse complement strand
TTTTCTTTATTTTCGAAAAATTGAATAAAATCTGTTGACATTGTTAAAAAGACAGGATATGATAACAACTAATTTCATAAATTAACGATAACTCTTATATCGAGAAGCGGAGGGACTGGCCCTGTGAAGCTTCGGCAACCATTGATTTCTATCAAACGGTGCCAATTCCAGCAAGGGAAACCTTGGAAGATGAGAGGAGCAGTGCATATTTCGTATGACGCGACCTCTTTTTATATAGGGGTCGCTTTTTATTTTTAATGCACGTTCTACATAAAAGAAGGAGGGGTGTTTATGGGAAAAGAAAAGGATGAAGTGCTTGCAATTATTGAACAAGCCTTGCAAGAATTGCAGTTTGGAGAAGTTCATATTACCATTCATGAAGGACAAGTTGTGCAAGTTCATCGCACAGAAAAATTTAGAATATCCACGTCGTAAGAAGCTGACTAGACAACTAGAGGCCTTTTCGATTGAAGAAGTGTGTTTGTAATCACATATTCTTCATCGAAGAGGCTTTTTCTATGAAGAAAAGGAGAATGCATAATGAAACAACTATTCACATGGTTTCTCATATTGAGTACTGCTTTGATACTTACCGGATGTGACGGAGAAGCAAAGGGTGAAACAAATCAAACCATTACGATTGGAGCTACAGCAGGTCCATATAGTGATCAATTAAAAGAAGGAATCGCACCGATTTTAAAAGAGAAAGGAATCAAATTAAACATTATTGAATTTCATGATTATATTCAGCCGAATAATGCATTAGAAGAAGGGGATATCGATGCGAATTTATTCCAAAACCGTTTATATTTATCGAATTTTAACGAGCATCAAGGGACGAAGCTTACTGCGCTTTTTGCTGTCCCGACTGCCCCCATTGCGATGTATTCAAAACGACATCAATCGCTCGACGATCTTGAGCCAGGAATGACGATTTCATTACCGAACGATACGGTGAACTTAGCTCGTTCGCTCAATATGTTAGAGAGCTACGGGTGGTTAACAGTTGATCCAAATGTTAACCCGATTACAGCCTCTGAAAAAGATGTTATCGATAATCCGTATCATCTAAAGTTGAATCCGTTAGAAGCGGCAGCGACCCCTCGTTCTCTTGAGGATGCTGATTTTGCTTTCGTCAATGGAAATTATGCGATTGCTTCTGGATTGAAGTTGACAGAAGCGGTGGATGTTGAACAAACATCGGAAGATTTTTTAATTTATTTAACGGTTCGTGAAGGAGAGGAAGATGAGCCGTTCGTTCAAGCATTAAAAGAAGCGTATGAATCGGAAGAATTTTATACTTATACACTAGAACATTCCCAAGGGTACGTCTTACCCCCATATCAACAAGAACAGGAGGCGAAAAAATGATTGAAGTACGCCAAGTAACGAAACGATACGGTAATGTGCTCGCATTGGATGATGTATCGGTAACGATTGAACGCGGTGATATTTTTGGCATGATTGGCTACAGTGGAGCAGGGAAAAGTACATTGCTTCGTTGTTTGAATGGATTAGAGCAACCGACTTCAGGTGAAGTTATTATTGATGGCATCGACATTACAAAAGTATCTAAACGTGCATTGCGTCAAATACGACAAAAAATTGGAATGATTTTTCAACATTTTCATCTCATTCAAACAAAAACCGTATACCAAAATGTAGCTTTTTCTATGAAGGTGGCTGGAAAATCAACGGCTGAAATTGCCGAACGTGTGCCAGAACTGTTGCATCTTGTCGGACTGTCAGATCGAGCGAATCATTACCCTGCTCAACTTTCAGGAGGACAGAAGCAACGAGTGGGAATCGCGCGAGCGTTAGCAAATAATCCAGATATTTTATTATGCGATGAAGCGACATCCGCTCTCGATCCGACAACTACAGCATCTATTTTGCAGCTTTTAAAGAAAATTAATGAAGAACTCGATATTACGATTATTCTCATTACACACGAAATGAAAGTCGTTCAAACGATTTGCCATCGCGTTGCGGTAATGGAAGACGGAAAAATTGTAGAGGAAGGAGATGTGTATCATATTTTTGCCTCCCCTGAACAACCATTGACGAAGCAGTTTGTTGATACCGTTCATTCATTAACATTGCCTCCTCGTTTGTTAGAGGAGCGGACAGGAGACATTTTACAATTAACGTTTCGAGGAGATGATGCCGAGCAAGCAATCATTTCAAAGGCGGCAACTCGTTTTGCAGTTGATCTCAATATTTTACACGGACAAATTACGTACATTCAAGATCGAGCGCTCGGAACGTTGATTGTCGAGTTGTTAGGTGAACCGAAAGAACGAAAACGGGCGTCGGCTTGGTTAACGGAACGAACGAATCGATTGGAGGTGCTCGGTTATGCTAGTTAATATGGCGGATGAATTTGTTCAAGCATTCATTGAAACAGGCTGGATGCTTGGAATCGCGACATTCTTTTCGATTGCGGTCGGTGTACCATTAGGTGTCTTTTTATTTGTAACGAGTGAAGGGATGTTTTGGCAAAACCGAATCGTTCAATCGATTGCTGGCACGACGATTAATATTATTCGGTCGCTCCCGTACATTATTTTACTTGTTTTGCTCATTCCATTAGCGAAAGCATTATTAGGGACATCGACAGGACCGACGGCGGCAAGTGTTTCACTCGTGTTCGCAGGTATTCCATTTTATGCGAGACTCGTTGAAAGCGCGCTTCGAGAAGTGGACCGCGGTGTCATTGAAGCAGCCGAATCATGCGGGGCTTCCCCATGGCGTATCATTTGGGATGTTTTATTACCCGAAGCGAAGTCTGGCATGATTGCGGGTCTTACGGTGACGGTTATTAGTTTGCTTGGTTACTCTGCAATGGCCGGCATGATAGGTGGCGGTGGCATCGGGGACTTAGCCATTCGGTACGGATATCACCGTTTCCAACAAGAAGTGATGATTGCGACAGTTATCATTTTAATTATCGTCGTTCAATTGATTCAATCGGTAGGGGATCGACTATCCAAAAAAGCGAATAAAATGAATGTAACGTGAAAAAGTGACCATTATCCTGGTATATATTTAGATATTCCACTTAAATAATTTCAGTTTTCCGGTGTGACAGCAGTAGCGCTAAGGTGTAAGATGAAGAGTAATATGCCTGATTGATGCATGTTGTTGATCATCGGAAGGAGAATTTTCATGAATGAAGTGCTCGCTCGTTATATTCGAATCGTTAGTGTCGTCGGGGCATTGCTCATCGTGCTCATTCCTTTTTTATTTCGCACACCGACATCTGGTGCGTTAAAAATCGCTTTCGGTTTGCTCGTCGGGTTGTTTATCGTTTTAAGTATTCGGATGTTGTCCGTGAAGAGAGCGATGGATGATGCGCCGCGTTAGTTTACTGCTTATAAGGAAAGCATCGATTTCTGAAAAGAGATCGGTGCTTTTTTGTATGCATTTGCAGAACAAAAGGAGGTATTTTTGAAAAATGTTTAATGTTATGTGAGGAGGGCATCGGTAGAGTAATCATTCAAAAAGGAGAGATGGCAATGACGAAAGAACATTACGAGGAAGTCGATGAAGCTGTTGGTCGTCAACAGCAACAACAGCAACCTGGAATTGAACGCGACATGGAACCAGCTCCGATTTTTGACAATGGAACAAAAGGCGCTGGTCGCTTACGTGGCAAGAAAGCATTAATTACAGGAGGGGATAGCGGAATCGGGCGAGCTATCGCATTAGCGTTTGCGAAAGAAGGGGCGGACCTTGCGATCGTCTACTTAGATGAAAGAGAACGTAAAGATGCGGAAGAAACGTTGCGTGCGGTGGAACCGTACGGAGTTCAAACGTATATGGAACAGTTGGACGTGAGTCGCGAAGAAAATAGCGCACCGCTCATTCAGCGTGTGCGTCAACAGCTAGGCGGGTTAAATATTTTAGTTAATAATGCGGGAAAACAATTTCCACAATCGACAATCGCAGACATTTCAAGTGACCAACTGCATGAAACATTTGAAACGAACTTTTTTGGCTTGTTTTATGTAACGAAGGCAGCGGTTGCGGAGATGAAGGAAGGCGATGTCATATTGAATACTGTTTATGGCAGAATGAGAATGAACAGTTCGGCAGCTAATTTATGGACACAAAAATAGCCACTTGCCAACTCCTCCAAAATCACATACACTCTCGATGATTGGGAAATCAAGTAGAGAGGGGTATGCAAGGAGATGTTAGCAATGGCCGAAATTAATTATATCAGATACGAAACGAATACCAAAGGAAAATCCTATTCATCTGTTGCCAAACAAATGAATCGGGATCGCAGAACTATTAAGAAATATGCAGAACAAGACGAGGTACAAATTCAACAACCGTTTAAACAAAAAAGAAAAGCACGTGTAATGGATCCAGTAAAACCAATCATCGATCAATGGATTCGAGAAGATATGAAAAAGAAGAAGAAATTTCAACGTACCGCTAAGCGAATGTACGACCTTCTGGTCGAACAACATCAATTTACAGGGTCAGATCGTTCTGTACGAGCTTATGTAGCTAAGAGAAGACAAGAGTTATTAGAAGAAAATCAAGCTGCTTACTTACCGTTAGAATCAAGAGCAGGAACTGCCCAAGTTGATTTTGGAGAAGCACCTTTTCTTTATGAAGGAAAAGAAGTCGTGCGTCCTTACTTGGTATTATCTTTTCCCTATAGTAACTCATTTTTATTTCAAGTTTTTCCGTCTCAAAATCGAGAATGCTTTTTACAAGGACTCGCTAATATGTTCAGTGAATTACAAGGCGTTCCACACACGATTCGATTTGACAACTTATCACCTGCGGTGAAAAAAGTATTGCCTCATGGAGAGCGGGAATTGACAGATGAATTCCAACGTTTTGTTTCACATTATGGGTTTCAGTATGAATTTTGTAATCCGAATAGTGGGCATGAAAAAGGACATGTAGAATCCATGGTGAAGTATATTCGCAACAACTACTTACTGCCAGCTGTCTCTTATCATGATTTTCAATCCTTACATGAATTGACCATCCAGTGGAGCATAGAGAATCGCCAACGCGAGCACTATGAAAAGAATTTGCCAATTGCCGAACTCTATTTGGCAGATCAGGAAAAGTTTCTACAACTCCCTGGAAAGCCTTTTGAATGCGTACGTTTCCTTTCATTAAAAGCAGATAAATATGGTTTTATCCAAATTGAGCAGAAAAAATATTCTACTTCTCCACGCTATGCTCGTCAGGTTGTCATTGCAAAAATTAGTTATGATCACATTATTTTATTTAATGAAGAGCAAGTTGAAATCGTGAAGCATAAACGCTTATATGGTGATGAAGAGATGAAGTCTATGAATTGGCAACCTTATCTACACATGATGGCTAAAAGGCCGAATGCCTTAAAATACAGTTCATTTTACGACGAACTTTCAGAAAAATGGAAAAATTATTTACAGGATTGTACGATATCAGAAAAGAAAGCAGCACTTTCCTTACTCTCAAACCTTTTAAAAGAACGAGATTTTACTTTAGCCGATCAAGCCTTAGATGTCGCTTCAGCTCATGGCCATCATCCTACAGCGGCAGCGATTGAACAAGTTTTTTATCAGCTCGTTAATGGCCGAGGAATTCGGGAAACTTTGCCGAATTCTCATCTATCTGTCACTATTCCGCCTTCGGCGGAGCGAGGGTTAGATCACTATGATCAGCTTTTCGCTATCCAAGGAGGTGGTACGAAATGAGAGAACAAATTGAAGAATACGCAAAACGATTAAAATTGAGTTGGATTCGTGAGCATTATCATGAGGTTCAAGCTGATAATCATGAAGCTTTCCTGCTTGAAATCTTTCGACAAGAAATTAAACAGCGTGAGGAGCGTAAGCTTAATTTATTAATTAAACAAGCCGCTCTTCCTGACACTATGCACCAATCATTTGATTGGGTGAATCTCCACATGAACGGAAATCTATCACAACAGGAAGTACTGCAGGGGCAATTTATTGAGAGAAAAGAAAACTTGATTTTATACGGTGGTGTTGGAGCTGGAAAGACGTTACTGGCTTCTACAATTGGCTGGAATGCCCTACTCGAGCACCAATATAAAGTACGATTTTATACCGTCGCACAGCTCGTCAATATTTTATTAGATGCCCATGAAAAAGGAACAGTGGGACGACTTTTGAAACAAATTGAAAGTCTAGATCTTCTTATTTTAGATGAATTAGGTTATGTTCCTTTGCATAAACAAGGAGCAGAGCTCCTCTTTCAAGTGATCAATTTGTGTTATGAGAAGAAAAGTTTAATCGTGACGACGAATTTACAGTTTGGACAATGGAATCACATTTTTGGAGATCCTATTCTTACCGAAGCTGTCATTGATCGGCTGATTCATCATTCACATTTGATTGTCTTTAATCGTGAAAGTTATCGTCACAAAGAATCTTTAATGAATCAATAAATTAAGGGGGTGGCAAGCGGCTACATATTTAATTGCCGTTTCGAACATTTTCTAGTTGCCAAATACAATCATTCGAATACAATTTGCATTTCTAAGTTATTAATCAAATCCTCTTTAAACGTATTGATATCGTATACTTTATTTGACATCAATAGGTCTCTTTATAATAATCTAATCCAAAATCTGGATCAGAGCCTTTTAAAATATATAATAATAATTTCAGATTAATTTGAGATGGATTTACATTATTAAATTAGTCTAAAATTATTTTTATCTGCTTATTCTCATTTATATAACTTCTAGTTTCAACTACCTTAAAATTCAAATTTTTTATTGCGGCGACATGTTTGCAATGAGGATATTTGTTATTTTTCCCTACACAAACATATGCTTTAGATTCATTTTTAGAAGCTGGGAGCATACCTATTTCAGTTAAATCATCATACTTAATACTCGCACCATGATGAGCCATTACAATTGCATCATACTTTGTATTTAAAAATTCAATTGGTAATTGTATGTATTCACAATCTCCTGTAAATAATATTTTTTCTTCCTTATTCTTTACACATAGTACCAAGCCGATATTATTATTTATTGTATAGGAAGTTTTATACTCTATATTATTTCTGATTGCTTTAGTACCAATCTTCTTACCTTCCCCTTTTCCTAATGCGATATATTTGTTTGAAAAAATTGCTTTGTTATTTAGTTCTTCACTGACAAATATTACGTTAATATTTGGATGTCTAAATAAATATAACGCTAATCTCAATGCAGAAAAACTAATGTTTGAAGGTAACTCTGGAACAATCCAAGTTGTATTAAATTGTATTTCAGTTAAATAAACAACTCCTTTTATATGATCTAAATCCCAGTGAGATAATATAAAAATATGATGTTCCTCTATGGCAGCCGCGGCTTTTTGCGCAATCTTTTTTGTTAGTGATAAATTTCGGGAGTTTCCCATGCCTACATCATATACTATATCTAGTTTATTTCCTTTTGAATCTGATACAGTTATTTTAGACCAATTGCCTTGTCCAACATTATAAATCGTTATCTCAAAATCTAATTCTTCGGTAGTGGGAATCTTATTCATTATACTTCTTTCAATTAGTTTTCCATCCTTGACTCGTTTGGTTTCTAATTTTTGTCTTAAAATTTTTTCTGATTCATTAATTTTTTCTTTCTCATCATGCGATAATTTAGATTTAATTATTAAGGTTGCAGGTATCTCAATTAATGGGGATGCACTAAATAATAAGCTACCTTCATATATATTTATTTCCTCTTCTTTTACCTTATAATATTTATCAGCAATTACTACTTCATAAATTTCACCTATCTGAAATTTATGAAGTTGCGATTTATCTTCTTCAATATAAAACTCATAAAAATAAGGTCTATAATCCTCTCTGAGCGTCTCCAACATTTTTAAATCTGTTTCAATCATTTTAAAATTAGTTAAAGAGAATAATCTTTCTCCATCTTCTTCTAAAAATTTTGCATAAATTTTATTATTATTATTGTTATTAAACAAAGTCTTTTCTTCTAGGATAGAATTCCTCAAATTATGTACAGACTCATTCCACAATAAAAAATCATAATTATAAATAATTGGTCTAGCAAATTTAAAGTTTTTTTTGCCATATGTATTCTTCAGAGAAAAATTTTTTATACCTATATTCTTTTTTTGATTTTGAGAATAAATCCTCTCTAAAATATCAAAATTGAACTTCTGCATCTTTTCAAATAATTTCAAACTAAATTTCTCACTACCAATTTCAATTTCATAGTTACTAACCGGTCCACCAGTATTATACGAAATCTCAATGATTTCTCCTATATAAACTTTCTCATCATACTTATTTAAAAGAAATAAATAACCTGGATTTTCGTTAATTTGATTGACAAACTTTTTAACATCTTTCAAACGCTGATGGTTAATTTTCAATTTAACATTATCCATATTCACAATATATTGCTCCAAGAATATATTTTCCATATCACACCTCTTTTTTGTTTTAATTGTATTCATTACATATCTGTATTTTGCAAGTAAAAAGTACAAAAGAATGCAAGAAGAAATACATAAGCTTGCCAGCTTTCCAATTGTTATTATTATTTTTGACGCGAAAGTGCGTTCGTCACTCTAAAACTATCACCTGTAACATTCACAATATGAGCATTTTAGATAACTTGATCTACCTGTGCAACAATTAATCTCGTATTATTAAATACATGATT
>NZ_DATBTY010000040.1:0-212142 GCF_036516575.1 Cerasibacillus sp. | reverse complement strand
TATTTTAAACCATGCAACATTTAAAGGTAGCTTATTTATGGTTGCTGGTATTGTTGATTTACAAACAGGTACACGTGACATCCGTAAACTTGGTGGACTATTTACATTGTTACCTATGACAGCAACACTTGCCCTATTTGGCACGTTCTCGATGGCTGGAATTCCATTACCATTTTTGAACGGATTTTATAGTAAGGAAATGTTCTTTGATTCAACGCTTCAACTTCCATTAACCGATTCTGGTTTACAACAAGTCCTTACGCAAGTCGTGCCTTATCTTGCTGTGTTTGGTAGCATCTTTACATTCGTCTATTCGATGTACTTGTTTTTTGGAGTATTTGGTAGTAAGAAACATGACTTAAAATTACCAAAAACACCTAAAGAAGCTCCATTAGGTATGCTAATCCCACCTGCTATCCTTGTTTTAGGCGTTATTACAATCGGATTATTTCCAAACGCGTTTAATGGTTCATTTTTAGCTCATGCTGCAGGAGCAATTAATCCGTTTGTTAAGAGCGAGCCAATTCAATTTTGGCACGGGCTTAATACACCATTTATCATGTCCTTAATTGTTGTTGGTGTGGGCCTTGTCTTATATGGAACACGTTCTGTATGGACAAAAGTCTATAATGTCATACCTGGTCAATCAAGTTTTAATCGTGTTTATGACAGAATCATAAAGCAGATTGACCATCGATCAGCTAGAATAACAAACTCATATATGAATGGCTCTTTAAAAACGTATATATCATTAATCATCGGAACAATCGTTTTAATGACTACCACCTATTTGTTTACAACCGATGGATTTATAATTCAATACGATAATCTAGCTGATATATCGGTTATTGAAATTGTTGTTGTTGTCTTAATCGTTATAGCATCGATTGCAACAGTATTTACTAATCACAACTTAGCAGCTCTATTAATTACTGGGATTGTTGGTTACGGTGTGTCAATATTATTTCTTATTTATCGGGCACCTGACTTAGCGCTAACTCAATTAGTCATAGAAACCGTCTCTGTTGTCTTGTTTTTATTAGCGTTTTATCATTTACCAAAAATGCGTAAACGGGACGATAAACGATCAACAAAGATAAAAAACGCAGTCATCGCGATTGGATTTGGAACACTCATGACTTTAATCGGAATATCAGCTCATAGCTCAAATTGGTTTGAACCAATTTCCGATTATTTCTTAGAAACTGCCCAATCGATTGGTGGAGGAACAAACGTTGTTAACGTCATCCTCGTGGACATGCGTGGTCTGGATACTTTATTTGAGATTACAGTATTAGGAATTGCTGCATTAGCCGTATTCAGCCTTATCAAATTAAGAAAAGATAAGGAGGCGGATAAATAATGGAAATCATCATTTCTATATTAGCTGGAATCATTTTTGCTGTTGCAGTGTACAACTTATTACAAAAACAAATGGTCCGTATCATTATCGGGACTGTGCTTATTTCACATGCTGCCCATTTATTTATATTAACAATGGGGAAATTAAAGCGTGGACAACCACCAATATTAACTGAAGGAATCACATCCTACACTGATCCGCTACCACAAGCTTTGATTTTAACATCCATTGTTATTAGTTTTGGATTAACGAGCTTAATGCTTGTGTTAGCTTATCGAACTGCTAAAGAAAATAATACAGATAATATGGAACAATTAAGGGGTAAGCCAAATGAATAATCTAGCTATTTTTCCAATTATATTCCCACTCCTTGCCGGAACGATTTTAGCTTTTACTCATTCGAACATTAAACAATCGCGTTCATTGGCTAAGTTTTTTGCTTCGGGTAATTTACTTGGAGCTATCTATCTCGTTTATTACGTTTCACAAAATGGTACAATCGTTTTAGAAACTGGGGATTGGGTCGCACCTTATGGCATAGTCATCGTTATGGATATGCTTTCTGCTATTTTAGTTCTAACGACGAATATCATCGTTGTTGCAGCGATATTCTATGCTCCACACTCCATCTCAATGAAACAGGAAAAACATTATTTTTATGCATTTTTCTTCTTTCTAATTAGTGGGGTTAGTGGCGCATTCTTAACAGGAGATTTATTTAACTTATTCGTATTCTTTGAGGTCCTTCTTATTGCATCTTATGCATTAATTGTACTTGGTGGCGATAAAGTACAATTGAGGGAATCATTAAAGTACGTATTGATTAACGTCTTTTCATCGATCCTTTTTGTTACTGCTGTTGCGTTTCTATACGGTGTTGTCGGAACCGTTAATATGGCGCAAATTGCTGAACGTGTTCAAGAGGTAGACCAACAGGGAATCTTAACAACGATTGGGATATTGCTATTTTTTGTATTCGCTACGAAAGCAGCATTATTCCCGCTCTACTATTGGTTACCTAAATCATATATCGTTCCAAACCCAGTTGTTTCAGCCATTTTCGCGGCTTTATTAACAAAGGTCGGTATTTATTCAATTATTCGTGTGTTTTCGTTAATATTTGTTCATAAATTAGATATGACACACGACATGTTCATTTGGATTGCCGGACTTTCAATGATATTCGGGGTCATTGGAGCTCTTTCAACGAACAATATTAAACTTATTATTGCTTATAACATTATCCCAGCGATTGGATTTATTATGATGGGGATTGGGTTTTATAACCGCGCAGGAATGAGTGGATCTATTTATTATTTAGTTCACGATATGATTATTAAATCAGCCCTTTTCTTACTTGTCGGTATTATCGCTTATGTAGCCGGTACATCCGATCTTAGAAAGATGAAAGGACTCATAAACTCATACCCACTCCTTGGGTGGCTATTATTCTTAGCAGCCTTTATACTAGCTGGGATTCCACCATTTAGTGGATTCATCGGTAAATTACAGCTTCTAAAAGGAGCTTTTGCAAATGGCGAAATCGTTATTGGATTAATTGCTTTAGGAACAAGTTTACTTATTCTATACTCCGTCATGAAAATATTCATTCGCGGATTTTGGGGCGAACAAACGCCACAACAAAGCATTGATAAAAAATCAATTTCTGGAATGGTTGGACCGGTCGTTTTCTTATTAAGTTGTTCAGTCATCTTAGGAATCGGAGCTGAATTCTTTGTTCCGACAATCGATTCAATTGCAGAATATCTACTCGATCCACAACAATATATTGATTCTGTGTTAAAGGAGTAATGTCAATGGCCTTTCAAATTGTTATCAATCTCGTTATTGCAATTATGTGGATGTTCTTAAGCGAGACATATACGCTAACAAGCTTTATTGCCGGGTATATACTTGGGATAATCTTATTATTACTTTTGAATCGGTTCATTCCGGGACGATTTTATCTAGATCGTTTCGTTAAGATTATTCAACTCATTTTCCTTTTTATTAAAGAGTTAATTAAATCAAATATCGATATTGTTAAGCTCGTTTATACACCTAAACCTGATATCGAACCTGGAATCTTTGCATATGAAACAGAATTAAAGTCAGACTGGGAGTTAACATTATTGGCAAACTTAATTACACTCACACCGGGCACGTTATCTGTTGCATTTTCAAATGATAATTCTACTATTTATATTCATGCGATGGATATTGATGATATTGATGAGTCCATTCAGTCCATTAAAAACACGTTTGAAAAAGCCATTATGGAGGTGACCCGATGAGTCAAGAAATTTTATTACTGACACAAAATGTTTTAGATTGGGTCGTCATGATTTGTTTTATCGGTATATCCATTTCTCTTACCCTTTTGGTGTATCGCATTTTAGTTGGACCTACAAATGCTGATCGAGCTGTTGCTCTAGATGTTATTGGTATCAATTTAATGGCTGTTGCAGCATTTGTTTCCATTTCTCTCGTAACAACGCAATTAAATGACGCTATTTTATTAATTGCAATCCTATCGTTTCTTGGAACGGTTGCCATCGCCAAATATTTAGAAAAGGGTGTTATCATTGATCGAGACATGGATTAATATCATACTCAACATTGTTATTATTCTCTTTTTGTTAACTGGAACTTTTTTTGTTGTATCGAGTTCGATTGGGATTGTGCGCTTTCCCGATATATATACCCGTCTACATGCTGCAACAAAAGCCTCTACACTTGGACTAGCAGGTATCTTACTCGGGATGTTTATCTTTCTATACATTCAACATAATATCATCAGTGGAAAGTTATTATTGGCGCTATTCTTCATATTACTGACGAATCCCGTATCAGGACATATGATTTCCCGAGCAGCTCATCGTGCAGGTGTTAAACCATTAACAAAAAATCGTAAAGATGAACTAGCAAATGCAATGAAACAAAACAAAGCGTAAAAGCGACTTTATAAGGTCGCTTTTTTCTTTTTTGCATGGACAGACACAAGAACACCTTCAGCTTCATAAAGATACAATATAGGCGTTTACCTAATAAAAAAGCGGAGGTGTCTTTTTGTGTCATTTATAAGTGCTCTTATATTGTTAATTAAAGAAGCGCTTTTTTTTGTATCATATGTTAAAAACCAGGCCTTTCCTCAACCCCTCCCCCCTGAAGAAGAGTTAAAATATATTCAAGAGATGCAGAAAGGGAGTCATGAGGCACGTAATAAACTGATTGAACATAATTTACGACTAGTTGCCCATATTGTAAAAAAATTTGATAACACCGGAGAAGATACAGAAGATCTAATCTCCATCGGTACCATTGGTCTTATTAAAGGCATTGAGAGCTATTCATTAGGTAAAGGAACAAAATTAGCCACCTATGCGGCGAGGTGTGTTGAAAATGAAATCTTTATAACAATAGGGGGGTACATTTAAAAATCGTTAGAATGTATGAATGTAAACCGTTTTCGCATCAACTACGACAACTTCTTCTACAATCATGCGGATTATTTTTTTCATTTGGTTTTTATCAAAGTTTGTATCCTTCACAGATAAATAATATTGAAGGGTTTCTTGAAGAATGATTTCGCTGTATTCATTATGTTTTTGGTGTTTGTTTTCTTTCTTTAATTCTTTTAATGATTCCTTGTATTTTTTCTCCTCATCCTGGAGCTCTCTCATTTTTTCTTTAATTTCATCAAGATTGAGTTCATCATCGCTTATAGAAATTAATGAAAGTAATCTTTTTCTACCATTTCTAACGCGTTTAATTTGATTTTCAAGGTGAGTTATTTCTTCTAACAAATAATTCTTTGCTGGAATATCATCTTTGTATTCATTTACCTTTTCGGGGTTATTTAACATATCAACGACTTTTGTCCAAACGATTTTATTTAATTTGTTTTCACTCATTTCTCTTCCGCAGCCTCTACTTTTTGCACCGGCATAATTCTTACGACACTCATAAACAAAATAGTCCTTTCCGTGAGACTTTCTTTTTCTACCTGTCATCGTTTCTCCACATCGACCACATCTTACTAAACCAGACAACAAATAATTATGTCGGCCATAGTTCGCAAACCTTCTTTTAGCATGCTTTATTTTTTGTTGTGCAAAATTAAACTGCTCATCACTAATGATTCTTGGAATTCTCGTTTCAAGCCATTCTTCTCTCGGTCTTAGTCGCAATTCTACCCTTTCCCCTGCTTGCTTTTTAACATAATTTCCTTCTGTATTATATTTATTTTGAAAATATCGACCCGTATATGATTCATTCATTAACATTTGTCGGACCACTTGTCTATGCCAAACTTTTTTCCCTCTCGGTGTCGGAATACCAAGCTCAGTTAAATGGTGGGCTATGCCATTTATCCCTTTAAACTTTGTATGAGGATCAGTAAAATAATCGAAAATCATCTTAATAACTTTTGCCTCTTCTTCATTAATAACATATGTCTTTTTTTCCCTATCATAGTCATAACCAAAAAGTCCAGAACCTTTTACAACATGGCCTTTTTTGGCTTTTCTGTATCTACCTGTCATTGTATTATGTTTTATCTTTGCCTTATCAAATTCAGAAAAAGCACCACGAATTTGAAAATATAATTGCCCTTCCGGATCGGATTTATAATCACTACGAACAAATTTTAATTCCACATTAAATTTTTCTAGTTTTTCCGTAATGATTAATTGATTTAATAGTTTCCTAGATAAACGATCCGGATCATAACAAATAATTTTATTTATGATTTCGTTCTCGGCATCTTCTAACATTTTAGTCAGTGCTGGGCGATTTAATATTTCACCGGTATACCCATCATCAACATATTTTATAATGTTATCTGTTTTAGCCATGTTAATGCAATCATTTATCTGTCCTTCTACACTGTATCCCTTTTTCTGTTCCTCGGTCGATACTCTTACGTAAATTCCTATCACGTCTCAGTTCCTCCCTGTAACATTCAATAATGTACCTATATGCCCTATTCAAATGACTGTCGAAGTGCTTACCTTTAATGACGGTTACTTTCATGATGCATCACCTCGATATAGCGTATGATGATGCAACTTGTCCGTATTAATAGTAATGCACTTACGTACATTATAGTATTTAGTTAGGAAAATAACAAGAACATTAGTTCCCTTATTAAGTTGAATGACGATGAGATTTACATTAAAATGATACTAATACCATGCTTATTTTTAATAAGGATAAATTTGGAGGATGATCATATGTACCAATCGTGTTCAATTTGTGGAAGTTATTCAGATGATGGAACTGTTAGAAATGGCAAAGTGAGCTGTCATGATTGTTTAGATAAGGAAGAGAGTCGTTAAGCACGACTCTTTTTTCTTAATAAAACCCCTCATGTTTGAGGAGTATGTACTGAACCCCAAAAGTTAGACTAAATATTTAAGCAGAAATTTGGCTGGTTTGTTTCCGGTATTCTACCGGACTCTCCAGTCAATCTTACTTTGATAACAGTTCATTTTTTCTTTTTATTATTCTTTTCTTTATAAGAAAGCTCTAATATTGTTTAAGATAAATTACCTTTTGTATTCATCAATATTTAATATTTAGTAGAATAACATACATATTTTACGGAATATACATAAGGTGTTGCTGTCGATTTGTAACTATTTTTGTCGAAGCTATTGCATTTCATGTTTATTTTTTTATATTTTTTACTATAATAATTAGGGAGGTATTTCATAATGAAAAGAATTATCAAACTACTGATGATTTTCACAATTATGTTGTCTTTTGTTTTGTTTACAGACAATAAAGTTGAAGCATCAGGGTATAGACCTGGAGATATTTTTATTACAAAATCTACTAGTTCAAAAGGCTTAACTGGCCATACCGGTATTGCAATTTCTTCTACAACCATTTTGCATACATCAGGTAGAAAAAGTTCACCTTATCCTACAACTATGTCTATAACTAAGTGGTTTAAAGAATATCCAAAAACAAAAGTGGTTAGACCAAAATCAGCAGCATTAGGAAAAAAAGCTGCAAACATGGCTAAAAAATATTTTAAAAATAAAAAAATACCATATCTTATAACTTCAGACCCGAAAAATATTAAAAATACGTATTGTAGCGAAATAGTATGGTATTCTTATTACAAGGCAGGAAAAACATACAAAGTTCCCAAGAACTCTGGTCCAAATATGCCACTTAAATGGAGGACGCCATCTATTATAAAGCCTTATGATTATATAAACCAATCATATCTAAGTTATAACGGGTTTATATATAAAAAGAAAAAATGGTGATAGTTTGATTCACAATATAAAATATAATATCAAAGTGGAGGAGATACATCATGGGCTCTATTGATCCTTTTATTATGCAATTGGTTATAGTACCTTTAGTAGTGATTGGCTTCGGTGTTGCAGTATCTATTGTCACAAAAAAGCTATTTATCGCACCTATAATAACATTGATACTAAATTTAATGTATGAATTTTCTTATTTTAAAATACTTTATCCTGAATTACCTATGAACTTTTCATCATGGAATATAATTTATCCTATATTATCATTTATAATATCCTGGGTTCTATTATCTTTTTTCAAAAAAAAAATTAACCACGAAATGTAATTAAATAAGATATATGATTTTCTAACATAAAACTATGAGGGTTGTTTGAGTCACAGAGTTAATTGATACTAAATATAAGCAAACAGCCCTTCAAATCTCTTTAGGCAAATTCTCATCATTTTATTACTTACAAGTTCTAATGTTAAGCCATCTGCAGCTTAACTTCATTTTCCCATATCTTTTGTTCGTCTAAAATGGGCTTTTGCACCTTATCCAATTCTTTATTAAGCTCCCTCAATGCTTTCACATGTTCTGGTAACATAATTGATGTCCATTTCTTTGTGCCACGATCTTTTATATGATCGTTCATTTAAACCACCATTCTTTCTTTTTCTATGACTGGAACAAGTGCTAATACATTGTTGTAATTAAATGTACGTGTTGCCCTACGTAGCAAGCAATAACCTTGGAAATGTTGTTCATCTATCTTATAAACTTTAACTCGTCTTTTTGTAATCTTTCCATCTTGAGACATATAAATAAGTTCGGCTAACTGATTTTTATACATACATTTCAACAACTCTTTACGCACATCTGTTCCCTCCTGTTAATTATCATTATAGGGAACTAATGTTCTGTTTTCAAGTGGAAAGGATTTCTATAAACAAAAAAAGACAATCACATATAATCAACAACTATTTTGTAACAAAACCACATAAAGAAATCTGTTGTGCTATAATATGGTAAAATAATATTTTTAGAAGGAGAATACAGTAGCATGGATGCAAGAAAGCTAAAAGCAGATGTGAATAAATTGTTAGAATTCTTCAATAAACGAACAGGTTCTATGGATTCATTAAAATTTATTCTGGAATACACCCTAAACCAAGACAATACATCTATCAATATAGAAGAAAGTCTAAGTTATCTGACAAAGGATTTAACACCGATATTAATAAGCTATATCGCTTCTGATAATACCATTGAAGAATCAGATAGTGACTTTCAACATTTGTTAGATGAGCTTAATAACATAAAAGCTATGTATAGCCTCCCGTTAAAAAAACATATCGATAAAACATCTAACAATCCGTTTTTATTAAGTTCTGCATCTATAAATATAGAAGATAATTCTAATTACCATAAAATCAGATTGTCTCGTGTGGACGGAAAATCATTAGACGCTTTATTTACTACCGCGTCTATGTTAGGTATTATTAGCATCTTTTCTAATGTCACTGTCCAATCATTACATAAGGGAATTTTTAACTTAGACTCCAGATTAATCGATCATTATATTGAAGAATCTAACAAATTAATTGATAATTTAGAGAATCTAAAAAAACATGCAGATAAATTTAAAGAAAAATGATTATTTTTTCTAAAATATCGTTTTTAGAGCATAAAGCCTTTTATACACTTGTAGGAGCTATAATAACTATTTTTACATTTACGATTGGACAAATCATTAATATGAAAAGAGAAAAATCAAGACATAAGAGAACAGTATTAATAGCACTTACACAAAATAATAAAGAGTTATTTAGTATAATTATTCGTGGAACAATAGATTCTACAACCATTGAATATGACAAATTAAGAAAACACTTATTAGAAGCTTCTTGGACTTTCTTTATTATGCCTAAAGATATTAAAAATGATTTCAATACATTAATGAAAATATTTTTATGTGACCCTAGAGAGTTCCTTAATAAAAAAAAGGACGTTCCCAGATTATTGAATAACATCACAAAAAAACTCAAAAAATATGGGGTAGAGGTTATTGGATAACATGGAATTTAGATTTATAGATTTTTCTCACAGATTGCAAAATAAAAGCAATAACAAAAACGTATTAAAGGTATTCGAGCTGCTAAATGAACTTAAAGAGTATGGGTCCATAGAACATAGTTATAGTAATATCGATGACATGGATAAACAATTAAAAAGCTTAGTTGAAAATGGGAATATCACTGAAGCAAACTGGGAATACTCACATCTAAAAAAAATAATTGACGATCAAACTGAATATGTAAGAAATCAAAACAAATCATTAGAGGACATTGTCAATCATTATTCAAGTGTGAAAGACTTCAATAACATTACTTCAAAAATAGATCAGGAGGGATTAAAATGACATTGATTAGTGAATCATTTTCTCCCGCTAAAACGTATCTCGACTTAAATTTTGAAGAAGTAAAAAAGGAATTCAAACAAACACACGGTAATTACAGAGATTACGGAAGTATATTAATAATTAATGAAGAGAATTATTCTTTCTCTGTTAATGAGTTTGGTATGATAAAAATCTTTTATGAAGACAATGTCTACAATAATAAAATGGATAAAACACACATTTTAGAAAGCATCAAGAAAAACTTCAAAAAACATTGCGATATAAATATTCAATTTTAAAACCCCTCAAATCTGAGGGGTATTTTTTATTTATCTCATTTTATTTAGCAATTGAGTATTTTGGGATGCTGTGCCTCGATAATTTTTAATACCGTGCTTAGCAGCTAGTTTCTTTCTGTTAGAAAATGAACTATCTACACCGATTGATTTTAAATAATCAACAATCGATGTTGTTTTCATGTTGCCTTTTTTGACTGACTTTGGTTTAGTTCCCTTTCTCATTTTATTTAGCAACTCTAAGTTTTGTTTAGCTGTTCCTTTATAGTTAGAAATACCGTATTGTTTAGCTAATTTTTTTCGATTATTAAAACTAGAATCAACGTTGATGCTATTAAGGTAGTCAACAATACTGGAACCAGTGTATGCGCTTGTCTGTGGATTTTTAGATGTTTTCTTTTTAGAGTTAGCCTTTTTACTATTTTCTAAGCGTTTTTTAAAACCATGCCACTGATCTAGTAAACGTCTTGGGCAATGTTTACCACTCCAATGCTTATGTGTGACTACATGATTAATACCGATGTTATGGTCCTTCATTAATTTTTGAATGAGCCACACTGCATTAGAAACAGCCTTTCCAAAGTCTCCATCACTATTTTCACAAATTTCGATTCCGATTGATTTGCGATTACCAGTACCATTTCCTCCATCCCCTGCATGCCAACCATGCTCATCTAATGGTAAATGCTGATAAATCTCTGAATCATCTACCGTGAAATGCCAACCAACAACTCGGCCACCTGCTCCATTTAATAAATATCGTGAATGCATTTCTGCGTTGGCTCCCTTATTAGTGTTCGCTGTATTGTGTACCGTGATATATTCAGGATCCATATAACTACCAGGTCTTTGATTTGTTTGCCCTTTTGGAATAAACTTTTTAATAATTTTAACCATAAATATCATGCTCCTTTTATATATTAAAAAAGAGCAACCACCGAAGTGATTACTCTTTATCTACAGTTTGCTTACCTAGCTCAAATAAACCGACTGCTGCTAGACCGGATACCCCACCTGCCCAAACTCTTAATCCGAGTTCTGCGTCTAAAAAATAAGCAGCTGCACCTAATCCCATTCCTAGGACAGTCGCAACTGCTGGTAAATAACGATTATTAATTTGTGTAGCTTGCTTTACCACTTGCACCACACCGCTAGTTACTGGAGCGATCACACTGGCCATTGCTAAGATTTCAACCATGCTTTCTCACCCCCTCTAATTTGTCGATACGTTTGTGTGCTGACTTCGTACTTTCATCTACACGAATAAGCTGTTCATTCATGCGACTCATTTGTTTTTCATTTGCTTTTAGATCGATTCGTATATCATCAACACCTTTACCGATAGAGTCCAGTTTTGTTCGAATGACAGCGCCATCTTCTGCATCTTGCTTAACATCTTTATCTCGATTTCTAACAAAGGTAAAATATGTTATAACCATGCCGAATACGACGCTACCTGCTCCTAATAATGCTTCCAAATTTCATCAACTCCTTTAAAAATGGACATGAAAAAACACCCACGGATGTGAGTGTTTTGTTACATTATTATTTCATTAATTTTATTATTGGAAGATTATAGTAATCCTTTATAATTTTGTATTCATCACCTTTTTTTAAGAGTAATCCTTTATCATTAGTCGTTTTAATAATTTCCCATTTTGTTCCGTCATTGAGTTTAATAATAAATTTAAACTTCCTAGCTATAAATAAAAAACATAGCTCTACCATTAATAAAATTACAGAAAAAACAGTAATTGACAATATAAATAATCCTATAAATATATTACCAGTAACCACACCTCCTTTAATCATGTATAATACCAAAATGACTATTGTATTTAAGAAAGCACTAACAAGTGATAAAGATAATACATATCTTATTTTATGGAAGTTAGACATTAATTTTCTTTCAACATCTTTAGTGTTGAAGTTATTAATAACATAAATGATACTGCTCAAGATTAATGCAATAGTAGATGATAATAAACCAGTGTTTATTAAATTTTGCAACTCCTGCCCCCCCTCATCTACATATTACGACAAGGTGAGTCAAAAGTCCTGCTTTTTCACATATAAAATATCACTTATTCATCTTCTAATGTCCCAGTCATAATCCTATTTACTAATTCGGTTCTCACTTCATCTTCTAATCCCACGAAATCAATTTTATCAGTGAAATTTTCAATCGGTACGCTTCCAGATAAATTAATAAGCCCATCCTCTGTGCGTGCTGTGAAGTGGATCGTGACACTTGTTATTTCACCGTCTGTACGACGTGGCGTGATTTGGTTTATACTTATATTCATTATTTGTCACCCCCTTCTAAATTGAATGCTTCATACAAAACAAAAAGAGCGTAGGCATCTTCATTTGAAAATTCCCGCTCGCTCTCTTCATTCGTGAGTTCTTTTATTTTGTTTTTAATTGCTGTAAGTCCAGGAAGATAATTTGTTCCCTCAATCGTAACTGTTTGTTCGAAATACTCCTTTAATTCTTTTTCCAGCCATTGCTTTGGTTTATCTTTTCCATCTTCTCGAATTGTTTTTTCACCTTCGACGACTTCACGTAATTGTTCAGTCATATAATTTGTTACCTTACTTCGGTTAACAGATTGCAAACCTTTAAAATTTGTTTTTTCTAGGAATGAGATAACCTTTGCTAAGTCAATGTTTTTAATTTCTAATTTCATGATACCTTCTCCTCCAATAGTTTTATTTTTTGTTTTAAGTATTGATTTTCGATTTTTAGCCAATTAACTTCGTCTTTGACATTAATCATTTTCTCGTCAAGTTCTTGCACTGCTTTTATGGTTGGGAAAATAAGTTGTGCAGATTGAACGCCATAAAATCCATCTCCATTCCGGCTCACAATGCTATGATTTGAAATGTTGATTCCATGATCTATTAATGTCGATTTCAGTTGTTGTGCAATAATCCCGAATTGTAATGGTTCTTCATGTCCGTTATTATTTTTCATCCTGAAGACTTTGGTTGATAAATCTTTAATAAAGTCTAGTCCAAGACTATTATCAGTAATATTCTCTTTCAATCTTTCATCTGAACTAACATCTGGTTGATAAGTTAAATAAACATACCTAAATCGATATCCTGGTGCTCCTAAAGCATAATACATTGTACCAGTGTTAATCCCTCGTAAATACATATGCGGTGCTCCATCACGATAAACTGTATCTAATTGATAGCCACCAGAACCGGTTGTGTTTCTGATTTGAATACTTCCTGTTGTTCTTATTGTATCAACGTATAATGTTGACCATAAATTTTGTGATGTACCTAGATCATAATCAAACCTTCCTGTGTATCTTGGATATATCGCACGTCTACCATTTAATGCGTGTAGTCTAAATACATAACCGCTACCAGATAAGTCTGCTAATGAATAGACTCCGAACTCTTGAGATACGATATTTGTACCATAGCCCTGTTCTCCCTCAGCCCCCAGACTGTGAATACGGATGCCTCGAAAAGTACTGTCGTTTACACTATGTTGTCCATCCGATACACCTACTCCAATCATTGGACGACCATCACTGTTTAACGAGTGGTCGAATTGTATGCCTGCATAAATGCCTCTATTAGTGTAAAATAAACGGTTGTTTCGATCTAAAAACTCTATGTTCGCTCCACTTCCTAATGTAAAGTCAACTCGTTGCATATGCAATCTACCTGTATTCATGTTAAGTGTCATATTATCGTTTTGACTTGATAGAATTCCACCAACAATCGAATTAGCGCTTAAATTGATTACACTTATTTTTCCTGCATCGAGTGTTCCGGTTGTTATTTTCCCCGCATCTAAAGATAAGATATGAGCCGATTTTATCGTTGCATTATCGATTGTCGTTTGCCCTGTGATATGGATTCGTCTACCTGCAATTAAAATAGACTCATCGCTTATGTTAATCTGATTGATTACATCGCCTTTTTGAACACGTAAATTAATAGCGTTTGATAGTTGCGTGATCTGGGATTGCGTTGCCATGTCTTCGGGTGCTGGTGAGTAATCGGTGGCTTTGTTACCTTTTTCGAGTTGTTCCTCTTTTATCTTAATTTGATAACTATTTTTCCAGTTATCTGGCATTATGCGCCCACGTACATTAGTGTAGCTGGTGTCATTCGGTATTCTTGTTGCGAATGTCAGTCTCCCGTTTTTATCCGTAAATTGACTCATGGGCGCAGTTGCAGCTCCATAAGTATTATCGTCCCTATACCAATCCAACCTTAACCTAACTCTTTCACCAACTGGAATATCTTTAATATAAACACTAAATGTCACTTCATCTCCATGTGAAATTTTTTCACTATCAATTGGCACTCTAAATAGGTGAGAAGCGCCATATTGGAACACAGTTACACTTCTAAAATTGCTACTCGTATTTAATATTAAATTCCTTCCACCAATTTCCAAGTTATCCCACTCATCTTGCAAACTACTAATAGTAGACTGCATGCTCTGCGACGTTAGCGTAAGAGTATTAATGTTACCTTCTGCGTCTCATAATCTAGCTTGCATAGCGTTTGAGATAACAGTCAAATTAGCCACGTTACCGTCGATGTCCGATACGGTTGTTTGTAGACCGGAAACAGTCGCTGTTAAAGTCGTGAGATTACCTTCTGTGTCCGACAAGCGACCCGCTAACGATTGTGTCGTCTGATTTAATACTGTTAAATTGCCCTCTGCATCTGACATGCGACTTGTTAAGCCTTGTCCTAATGTGAGAGATTCTTGTGCACTATCAAACGCTGTCTGTGCTTGATTAATAGCATTAGTCGCTTGTTGTGTAGCTTGGTTAGCTCTATCTACCGCGGATTGTGCATCGACTTTAGCTTGCTGTGCTTGCTCTTTGGCTTCTTGGGAGTCCATGTCGATGATGAGTTGCCACTCGATACCGTCATATCTGTACGTTTTATGATATTGACCGTCAATAACCTTAAACCATAAATCGCCTTTTTGCATGCCCTCGACTGGTTCATCTGGACCATAAAAAGTAGTGTTTTTACCGTTAGCAGAAACAATAGCTTGATTAGCATTGCTTTCAGCTTGTTCTACTTTCTTTTCGATCGAATCAATTTTATTAATAGAATCAGTCAATCGTGCTTTAACGCTACCTAGCTTTACTTCCTCGTTTACTTGTGCAATGCAATCGTACTTTATATAGTTAACAATCGCTGTTGCATTAACTTTTAATTTACTGTGATTAGTCGTAACGGTATCACCCATACCGACTAATTCAAGCACTTTAACGTCTTTATATTCTTCAGCTTCCCAAAGATGTGCAAACTGTACTTCCATTTCATATTTTATTTTATCGTTGCCTGTTTCCTTGAAATAGTCTTTGGCTAAATGTTCTAATTGTTGTCTTATCTGAGCGTCCGTCTTATCTTGCGTATCAATACGATTGTCGTTACTATAGTCAATTGGTTCTGTGCGTATGACTTCGTAATCGTTAATATGCGGACTGTCAATGTATTTACCGTTAACGGTTATTAGTCGCTCCGGTGTATCGTCCGTTGCTTCAATAAACACGTATGGAAATATACGAGTAACCAAACTACTAATATCAAACGTTGCTACAAGACCCGTTATATTCTTTTCATACGTGACCGTCACACCATCATCATGGCCACGTCGATCATGCAAGATTAAATTAAAATTATCACGCTCTATCTGTCCGCCCCAAATTTGTAAAACAGAACCTTCCATACCAGCTATCATTTGCAATGGATTGGTACGATACAACGATGTGCTTGATATCGTAGTGGTATTACTACTTGTCACGTTAAATGTATGTGGTAAAACTGTGCTTGAACCTATCTTTTCCATGACTTGTTTTTTAGTAAGTCTATTAGCTTTTAACTCTTCAACAAAGTTATTAGCAAGATCATACGTGATGTGTTGTGCATTAACTATTAGATTATCGTTTTCGTGATTTTTCGTTATGGAATAAATTCTAAATAACTGATAACCTAATTTGTCTTGCGCCTTTGCTTTTATGATACGTTCTTCTTTTAACTCATCTACTAAATGCCCCTCAGAATCATACTCCATATAAAACTCAAACATACCGTTGAGTTCTTCCTCTGTGTATGCAACGATGGCATCACTTAAAACACCGATTCCGTTGTCGAGTGGAAACGATGTGATGTTTGATTCGTGTAAAGTTATCATTTTTGTAAAGTTCCTCCTTTCTAAGTTATTTCAATAATTTGTCAAAAATAACAAAAGGAAACACCCCCTTTATTGTCGAATAATGTCAATGAAGGGGGGTGATTATGATGAAACGCTATTACTACAATATAAACGTAGACGAGAAAGGTAACCATGAAGTTCATCATGAAAGTTGCACTCACTTGCCATCACGATCGAATCGTGAATATATTGGCTATGTCTCAGACTGTGAGACAGCTATTGAGCTAGCAATTAGAAATACCGGTAAAACAAACTTTGATGGCTGTTACTGGTGTAGTCGCGAGTGTCATAATGGATAATCTAAACAAGGGGGTTCCCCTTGTTTAGCTCCAACTCCTCTTCTTCCAAAAAAGATACTGTTTATTTGGTGTCGACTTTTTTTATTGATTCCATTATTTTAATTGCTTTATCGTTTTTCTGTTCTATTTCTGCTTCTTTTCTATCTACATATGTGTTTTCTTGTTTAATTGCTTTTTTAAATTTGTACTTATACATAAAGTATTTCGGAAACATAAAAATGATTTTCCTCGGTAATTTATCAAATTCCACTAAATGATTTCCTCTCTCCATGGCTCCTGGTGAAACAACATATATTTTATTTAATGCATCTTGATAATACACTTCTATCTTTACCACATCATTTAATGGATCAACGTTTTTGAAATGAGTTTCTTTTAGTTTTAATTTTATAACTTCCTTTTTTCCTGGATCAATGTCTACAATTGGTTTAGATAAATGGTATTCTTTTTTAAATAAGCTTTTTTTAGATTTTATAGATAACAATATGAATCCCTTAACAACGTAGCCTCTTCCCTTATTTATGACATCTACTTCCCAAGTATGCGTAAATTCATCTGGATCTGGATTAATTCTATAACGACTAATAAGTACTTGAGAAGAATACTCCATAAATAATGTTTTTCTAGCATACATTACTGTTCCAAGAGTAATAACAATCAGTAAAATATTAAGTAAGTTTGAAATCTCAATAAATTGTACAAAATTTAATGAGTTCAGCGACACATAGCTCACTCCTATTAAACTTATTAATAAGAGTATAGCATGAATAAGTCACACCCACCTCCTATTACACACAATCTCCAACACACTTAAATTTCCACTAAAATCAACCACATTATCACCATGCTGTAAGACTGGAAACTCACCAATCATATGCTTATTCATTTTTTCAGCAATCAATCCTGTCGGTGATTTCCTGTATGCATTTTGCATTTCTGAATCTATCGTGATTGATCCATTAACGTTTTTTATCGTAATTTCCTGGTCATTAATATATATCTTGCCCGTACCACTAACTTGAGCGGTAATAATCGGTAACGTTTTATGACCGTCGTTTTTAATTACGGTCCTTGATGTTACCCTAATTGGTTCGTTATCCGACTCATACATATAGGAATCTAATGTAAATTCAACTTCAAACTCACCAAATGTTTTCATAACATTTTCAGCGGGATTAATCTTTACTGATTTAACTTTATAAAATACTTCATCGTCATCATCTACCTGCATGGTTTTTGCTCCTAATATAAAGGGCTTCGCTTTCCTAAATGCTGTTTTAAATGAATCAGCATGCATATAAAACGTGACAGGGAACGGAATGTTTTTGTATCCGTATTTCTTCGTTAATTCCCCATCACGTCCTTTTATTTCTATAAATTCTATGTCTTCTTCTGCTGTCGGTACTTCATAACGACCTTTGGGATAGATACCTTTTTCATCAGTATATATCCCGTTTATTTTAATCCTTGAAGCATTTAACTTCATGTGTTACCACCCCACGCAGCATTACGTCTACTGCTTAGATTATTCAATCCTTCATCAACCTTTTTATTTAACTTATATAAATCCAAGTCCTTACCTAGAAGTGCTGTTAATAATTCATTAGACTTTCTCAAGTGTTCGTTTTGTTCAACTAAGAGTGTGATCATTTCTTTTAAGTCATTATTATCAGTAGTTTCTGGGCTAGATAAATTGTTAGGTCTTACAAAACTTCCATCATCGGCACCTATTTTTTTAGCAGCAAGTGCTAACAGTTTCATGGCATCTGTTCTACGATTAGGATTCAATGGTATTACCATTTCTTCTCCATCTTCGCCTAGCATAGCTAACATTTTCGATTTTACCAATCCACCAGTAGCAAAACCTTTTAAACTCATAGGATTTACTCTTACACCATTTTTACGTGTTTCATAATGTAAGTGATGTCCAGTTGATGCTCCGGTGCTACCTACAAGTCCAATAATTTGACCCTTTTTAACTGACTGTCCTGCTTTAACTAAAATCTTAGACAAATGAGCATAGAACATTTCCCAAATACCTTGCTTAATTTTAACCAGATTACCGAACCCACCATTCCAGCCATAACCAGCGTAACTAACACGACCGCTAGTAGTTGATGGGATAGGTGCTCCCATTGGTGCTCCAAAATCAACACCACCGTGTAATTTACGTTGACCACTTATCGGGTGCGTGCGATATCCGAATGGAGAAGTGATTGGCCAACCAAATGCCGGCTTTCCACCAGCTCCTGAATCTTCTTCGGCTTTTTTAAAGATAGACTTAATAAATTTACCAGGTAACTTCTTAACAAAATTCCATCCAGCACTTGCTAAAGTTTTGGCCCAACCTGATATTTTTCCAAGACCAATACCATCAAGTATTTTGTCTAATACCTTTGTTGGATTAGTAATGTAACTCCATACATCACCGATTTTACTTAGCCACCCTTTTGTTCCTTTTGCATAATGAGCAATATCAGATTCGAGTATCATTTCTGTTTCTCTATTTGGTACAACATGTGTGCCTCTCGGTAGATTTAGTAATGTATCACCTTCCGGACTTATAAATGATCGTCCATCAGGTAATTTTATTAATTCTCTTCCTTTCTCACCAACAATAGCAAGACCACCAGGATGGCCGTCTGTTCCTTTTGCATACTGTGGTACTTCCCACTTAGGAATCTTCTTTTTTACTCCTAATTTATCGGTTACCCAATTAATTCCTCCGATCATCTTGTTGATTGGAGTACCAAATCCTTTGAGTAGCCTATTACCCATAGACTTTACGCCTTCAACAGCTTTACCTGCACTATTCTTTATTCCTCTGCCGATTCTCCCAGGAAGTTTCTTTGCACCATCAACCATATTAGTAAAGGTCTTTTTAACAGAATTCCACATGCCAGTGGCTAGATCACTCACCGCACTTTTAATTCTATTCCATTGATTTACGATTCCTTGTCGTGCGTTACTAGTTAAATTGACGACACCATCTTTTAATTTTGTAAAAATATTCCTTACTGAATTCCACAATCCTGTGACAATGTTTCTAATTGATGTATGGATCCCTTTCCAGATTCCCGACAAAACATTTTTTATGGTAGTGTTAATAGACTTTATCGTATTTAAGATTCGTGTAAAACCATTTTTCACAAAGTTCCGCACGCTTGTTATTGATTTACTAAATATCTCTTTCACTACAGTCCATAATTTCGATATGGCACCTCGAAATAAACCTGCGAAACCTACAACACCTTTAATAATTCGACCAAAAAATGAAAGGTTTATGAGACCCCATACAGCTTGAATCGCGCCAAGGAATAGTTGTTTCACACCTTCCCACATTTGAGCAAAATCAAGGGTAAACAAACCAGAAAATATTTTCACAGCACTCATGATAATATCCAGCGATCCCATAATGATGTTTTTGATTGAATCCCATACCATGCCAATAATAAACTCTATCGCCGGCATGATGAACTGAATAATATTGAATATCTGTTCAAAGGTCCATTTAACAGCTGTCCGTATACCATTTAGTACTGTCAAAACAACGGAACCAATAGACTGAAAGACAACTCCTATGTTCCGAAATGCTTCTATTATCTGAGAACCTTCATTACTTATAAATTCATTTATTTTCGCTTTAATTTCACTAAAAAAATTAATGACAGCATTAATTCCAGGCTTAATAAAATTGCTGATTCCTACAAATATGTTTTTAATAGTTTCTCCTAAACCATGTATTAGGTTTCTAAACGTTTCTGATTTTTTATAAGCTATAACAAAGCCTGTAGTTAATGCAGCAATAACACCAATAACAATCCCAACAGGTCCTGATAATGCTAGAAAGGCCGCTTTAAGATAACCTAATAATCCCCCGGCTTTAGCAATTGCTGTCATTAATGGAGCCAGAAATGATAATGATTTACCAATAAGCCCAATAAAAGAACCAAATACAATTAAAGTTGGCCCTATAGCCGCTGCTAGTGCAGCAATAACTACACCTGTTGTTTTTATTGCTGGGGATAAACCATTAAGCCATTCGACAAAAGATTTTACCTTATCTACCCCGACCTGCAAAGCTGGTAGCATATGTTCATATATTGAGATAGCAAATCCTTCGAGACCTGATTTAATTTCGCGAATCGTACCGCCTAGTGTTCCTTCCATGATATCGGACATTTCTTTAGCAGCGCCCTCTGAATTTCTAATAGCTTTAGCCAGTTTATTATAATCTTCTTCGGATGCATTAATAATTGCTAAAGCACCTGACATGGCCTCTTTACCAAAAATAGCAGCCGCATTTTGTGCTTGTTGTGCTTCATCAAGTTCACCGAATGATACACGTAATTCTTTCATGATAGTATCAAGGCTTTTCATATTGCCTTCATTATCCGTTAAAGAAATATCTAGCTTGTCCATTGCTTTTTGCATTTGTTTACTTGGTTTAGCTAAGTTAGTAAACATGGTTCGTAATGCTGTACCTGCCTTATCAGCTTTAATACCACTGTTAGCCATTAACCCTAACGCAACAGCAACATCTTCCACCTCAAAACCTAACGCTCCCGCAACTGGCGCAGCGTATTCAAATGACTTACCCATCATGGAAACATTCGTGTTTGCATTTGATGATGCAGACGCTAAAATATCAGCAAATCTACCCGAATTTTTAGCTTGAAGACCAAAAGCAGTTAATGCGTCAGTAACAATATCTGATACTGTACCAAGATCTTCACCGGATGCAGCTGCAAGACTCATGATTCCATCTAGACCATCTATCATGTCATTTGTTTTCCAACCAGCCATCAAATGTTATATAGGGTTGTTTATCCCTATTCCCACCGTTTCCAATGGGTATCAGACTATATCTTCACCTACAACCTTACTTGTTTAGGTGGGGTGCGCTCGTGTCGCTTTACCGTCTACAGCCTAACCTGTTTAGACTCCATGCGTTAGTCGTTACACCTTCACATTATTTCTAATGTGCTTGGCTCGGGATTGCCATGACTCTTAGTTTTAGGTTCCCCCGAATTCACACCCTTTTTTATGCTACAAGTTTCCTTGTAACCGACCAATTTTTTATAGCCATATAATTAAGTGCTACAGCTGATTGACTTGCACTAAACTTAGTTGTGGCACCCATTTGCTTGGCTTTATCACGTAATCTGGTTAAATCTTTACCTGTTGCTCCGGAAACAGCTTGTACTTGAGCCATAGAGTCGTCAAAGTCTACTCCTGTTTTTGTAGCTAATGCCCCAAAGCCGGCAAGTGGTGCTGTAATATACATTGACATAGTTTGTCCTGTGGATTTCATCTTGTCGCCAATTGCTGTTAATTTAGCACCTGTATCTTCAAATACCTTCCCTAAACGGCCCCAACCTGATTCAGTAAGTCGTTGTTGTTCACGCATTTCGGCAAGCTCTTTCGATACGCCATCAACATAACGTTCTAGATTATTTAATGCTGCAGATTGTCGATTATATTCACGTGCCGCTTTTTCTGCTTGGATGGATCCCTCACCATGCTCAGCAACCATCTTTTCATATTCTGCTTTTGCTTCTTTTGTAACCGCCTTTTGTATTTCCAGCTTTTTATTTAATCCTTGCAGGCGAGTTTCGTATTTTGCTATTGATCGATCACCATAATCAAATGCAGACATGTTTTTACGCATTTCAGCATTAACAGTTCTCAACCTGTCTTTAAGACCAGTTAACCCACGGTCCAATCTTAATGTATCTAAATCAAGACCAATGGAAAGACCTTCAATTCTTGTGGCCACTTTTTAACCTCCCCTCTTTGCAAAATAAAAAATCCTTAACCACCGAATGCAGCGATTAAGGATTTTTCTCTTTTAGGTTTATTCTTTTCTCTTAACAGTTCTAAGATAAAATGAAATGGCATATCTAGTATTTCGTTTATGTCTTTTCCTTCCTTCATCATTTCCATGATGATTTTATCTAAATATTCCTTTTGTTTTCGAGAAGAAAAGTCTTCATCAGTTAACTTTTCTTCTCCAGGAATTTTTTTGTTTCATCACTTTGCTGACCTTGAGCAATAAACAAGACTTGATCACGTAATGTATTAACTGCGTCTGGTGCATGTAAACCATTAAACAATTCATCTTTCGTAAATTGCCCTTTGTAAATCTTGTTAGCAACAAAATCTAGCAACATTTCAATAACTTCTTTTTCTGATTTCTCATCTTCCTTTTCCATTTTTTCTACAATATCAATCGCTTCATAAACCACTGAAAAGGGGATGAAAACAGGTGTTAGATATTTCTCTGTTACAATTTCACCTTCTTTAACTTCTTTTACAAGTTCAATCATATTTCGCTTTAATTTAGCCATTACAATCGTCCTTTCTTATTTATGCGCATAAATAAAAGGAGCAAGTGATTATCCCTGCTCCTTAATTAAAACTTTACCAATTTTGTTGTTAGTGGAAGATAATTCTTTAATTCTGTCGTCATCTACTTTAGCATCTGCTCTACGTGGATAAATATCACCTTTAATATAGATTGTGTTATTATCCTTTAAATCTTTAAAGTCATGAATCACTACATAACTTTTTGGTTTCGATTCTAATTCATCAGAGACCATTTTATCTAAACTTTCTTCTAGAAGTTTAACAAGTTCAGGCTTGTTCAGCTTATCGTCAAACTCAACACCCAACTCTGTAAGTTTTTCCTTAATTTCATGGACTTTCATTTTATTAATGTCTTGCATAATTATGCTCCCTCCGGTTCAGCTGGTGTTCCAGATTCAGGATGTGGTTTACCAAAAACTTTCAAAAATAATGCATCTCGATTTGTTGTTTCTCCTGCTTTGTCTCGAGCAAATAAAACAGACTTTTCCTTTTTGAATCCTTCTACTTTTCGATCCATGAATTGAGCTTCAATTTCTTCTGAACTAAACTCAACACCGTCTTCCTTAGTCTGACCTTCAATATTTGGACGTGTGAAAATTCCTTTTGGAAGTCCGACATATTCACGTGAACCATCTTCATAAGTCTTAGCAAAGACGACACCAACATATGGTGGGTTATCTTCACTTCCCATTGCAGTAATGCCTTCTACAACTTCTAAACCTAGTAGTCTCTGTTTATCTTGAATAGGGATTGTGTGAAAAGCTGACGTCACTGTCGTATCTCCACTTGACGTTGCCATTTCCGCTGTTTTATTATCACCATAAGCGCGGACAATTTCTTGCGCCATCTCTATATTGATTGTCTGCAAAAATTTTATTCTTTCAATATTTTTACCTTCAATCAATATATTTTTAGACTCGTCAATTTCACCATAATAAAATTCATCCACACCGGTTGAAGCACGATAAATTTTTTCTTCTGTCATCACTTATTCCTCCTAATTATATTGTTTCAAAATCATCTCTGTAAAAGGTTCCTCTATATCTATTCGCATTACGATAAATACCCTTGTCATATTCGTTCGGTCCTTTGATTTGATGAAAACCTAGTTCACTCCACATTAAATCACGTATCGCTTGGGATAAGTGTAGTGTGGTTTTTCTATTTAAAGACCAAACTTCCACTTGTAATAAAAAATCAAGCTGTGTCCATTTATTATCAGCATAATTAACTGGTTTTCCATCATCTAATGGATCAATAATTATATAAGGTCCAGCTATATCTCCTGTTTCAGGATATTCATAGAATTTAATTCGATAATCATCTTCCCCAGGGATATATGTTTGTGAACTTAGATAATCATTTTCAATTAACTTTTTATAAACAATATCTAATATATCCATTAGATTCCCGCCTTTAGATAACGCACAATAGTATCTCTATACGCTTTTTCAGCATTTCTAAGAGCTAGTGCAATTTTTCCTTTTCCTCGTGGATTGGGATTGTTAATTGTTCCCCATTCATTCAAATGGATTATACGATAACGACCTTTTGGGCCACGCCAATAGATTTTAACAATCCTTTTTCTGGCGACTGTCATTGGTTTTGAAATCGTTATTTCATCAATGGATGCCCCAGTATCCTTAAATGTTTCAAATTGCCGCTTAAGTTCAGCTACAAAAACTTTAGCGCCCTCAGTTAATGCTTTATCACTAACACGTTGAATATTAGATTTACCTAGTTTTCTTTCAAGCTCTGAAAGTAATTTATTCACACCAGTAAACTCAACACTCATGACTCTACCCCCGCAATAACTTTGATAAAATCTTTATTTTGCAAATCAGGTTGAACGTGTTTAATGTTATAACGTTTTCCACGATAATAAATATCATCAATTTCAACATAATGCTTATTGTTCGGTCTATAATCTGAACGTGGATCGCGTATGGATATCGTTAAATCTTCAACTGTTCCAGTCGTTTTCGCTTGTTCTAAATCCTTAGCCCAAACCGTTTCTACTTTCGCAAAGCATTCATATAGGACACGTTTTTCCTTTTCGCCTGGATCTGGCCCTTTTATTGGAGCGTACTCATAAAAAACAACGGGCGTACGCAAATCACCGCTGTTAATTCGTTTCTTCTTAAATTCAAACTTGATCATTGTCATCAACTTCTTCTGCTAAATCTAAACCAAGACTAGTAATTTCGCTTAGAAAATTGTCTTCAAAAAATTCAACAGCATCATTATATAAATAACGTGTTCTTTCAAATACAAGTTCTTTAGCTCGTAAATCGGTATTAAGTTTACCGTTTAAATCGAATTCACCGCATTTTTCCTTTATATAAGATATTGAAAAGGACAACAATCGTTTTAGATTGTCGTCCTCACTGTTGTGTGATATATGCATTCGCTCTTTAAATTCTTTTAAAAACTCATCAGTGATCATTTAATCACCTCTTAAGCTCCTTCAGGTTCAGTTGGAGCCTGATCTGTTAAATCTAAATTCAAGTCATAGACTTGTGCAGCATAGTTATCTTTCGCTTTACCAGTAGCAAATTGTTTTCCAATAAATACATCAGCATCTTCAAGAGCAAGAGTCTCTGTATAACGTTTAACTTCTAAACCACCACCCACTGCAGCAATATATTCTCCTTTCACAAAGAAAACTACCTTGCCTTGTGGAACAAATACTGATTCAGTTGGAATCGGATTAAATGGTAAGTTAGTTACATACACACCACTTGCGTTCTGAACAGTGGCATTCGCTTGAATATCAAATGTATCAAATGGATTCGTTACCATGACTACCTTTCCAGCGACTTTACGAACTTTTTCTTCTTGGTCCTTTCCAACAGGTCGAATAGATAGCTTTTTAACAACATCTTTCATTTCGTTAATAGTTGTCCGGCCTGGTTTAAATGTTAATGTACCAGCACTTGTTTTATCTGTTACTGCACCAGTCTCTTTATTAACATTTTTCAATAGACCAATTGGTTCATCTTGAGTCTGTCCTCGCCCCGCAATAAACCCTCTTTCTAATCCAACAGACATTGCTTCTACTAAAATGGTACGAACATAACGTTCAATCCATTCTGGACCAAGTTTAAGCATGTCCTTAGCAATAGGAATAAATGCTGTAAGTTTCAATTGCTCAATTTTTTCTTTCCGGAATGTAGCATTTAATTGTCCTTTAATCTCACCAAATAGTGGACCCCACACTGCCATCCCTTCCGGATCACCATAAATAAATTCTGTAACTGCTCCTAAATTCTGTAATCCGAGATGAGTTAGAAGTGGGTGTTCTTCTTTAATATCCTCAAATACACGCTCTTGTGTCGTTTTTGGTAAAGTATCAGTGTCCTTAAACCCACCTTCTTCAATAACCACATTGAAAAACTCTCGTTCTTCACTAGTTAATACATTTTGTCCACGTGACTGTAAAACAGCATTATCAGCCATTTGTGTATTAACTTGCTGCATAATATCGTTTTTAACGTCTAAGGCAAGAGATTCTAACATTTCATTTAAAGCTACTTTTTGTTGTTCTTCTGTACCTTCTTGCATAGCTTTAGCAAAAGCCAATTTTTTGTCTTCGAAATTATTAAATTTAATATTTGCTCCCATTAAATATTCCTCCTTAAATTATAAAAACAACCTAGCAATATTTTCATTTACAGGTTGTTTTGCTACTTGTTTATTTTGTTTTGAATACTTAGCAACTAGATTATCTTTTAGGTTCTCCGGTTCATCATCTTCGTTATCGATTGGTTCTTCATAATCAATTTTGTCTGAAACCTCATCAGCGAAACCAAGTGCAACTGCTTCATCTGCTGTAAGCCAAGTTTCTTCTTCTAGCAGCTTATCTAATTCTTCTTCACTACCAACGAAACGGTTTTTATATGATGCACTAACAGCTTTATCAACTTTTCTTAAATCACTTGCTATTTTTTCTAACTGATCAGCATTTCCATAAACGAATGCACTTGCTTGATGAATCATCATCAATGTGTTAGCTGGCATAATAATTTTATCGCCAGCCATAGCGATAATCGATGCTGCACTTGCCGCCCAACCATCAACGTGAATGATAACTTCTGCTCTATGATTTTTAAGTAAATTAGAAATTGCTATACCATCAAATGCAGATCCACCACCACTATTAATATGAACATGGATTTTTTCAGCATTTGAATGCTCTAACTGACGTAAAATGTCCTTTGCGTTATTGTCCCATCCACCGATAAAACCATAAATGAATAGCCTTAATTCTTTATTCGCTTGATTTTTAATTTCTAGATGGGATTTCAGGTTGAATAATTTCGTATTGTTCATTCATCATCACCTCCTTCAAGTGCTTGACTGCTTTCTTGATAGTTTTTAGTAATAAAGTATTTATCCATCATTGGATCATCTGCATGTTCATATCCAAGCTCGTCTCGTAATTCATTTCCATTCAATACACCGGAAGAGCGCAACTTATCTACCGAACTCGCGACATCAAATACGTTACTATATGTGACGCGTCTAATGTCTATATTATTTCCTTTTAAATAATCATCTTTAGAAATAAATTGCATATTTAACTCGTCACGAATAATTTTAAGGATAGGATCAATACAAAACTTCATGTAATTTCTTGTTATCTTTTCAACATCTGCCATGTCTCCTCGTAACAATGCGACAGGCAATCCAACAGCATTTGCAACTTGATCCATAAATCCATTCGTTAATTTATTAATTTCATCTACACTAACTTGATTTCCTGTTTGCTTTGAATGTTCTTGATAAGTAAAACCCTTTTGTTGTGGGATAATGGCTATTGCTTTTTCTTTAATTGCTTTATAAGTTCGATTAATAAAGTTTTGTAGTCTTTTTTTTGCCTTTTCATCTTTTCCTGCAACAGCTTCTATATCAACTGTTGCTCTTATTTGATTTTTTCTCAGCTGGAACTCTATTAATCTAGCTAGTAATTCACCATAATCATAATACAGACTATCAATTAATGAAGACAAGCTCTCATTGCCATATTGAAAAAATATAACTTCATTACGATTAAATACTCGCTTAAATTCATAATCTTTCACAATAACATTTTTAAATTTATCTGGAAAAATAGCAAACGTTTCTCGCATATAATCATCAGCTATTAATAAATCATCTGTATCTGCTTTTATTATTAAACATTCTCCATCATAAATTAGTTTATTGACAACTTGTTCCCAAAAACGAGCAGCTGATTGGTTAACATTTGGTTTTACATTAAACCGATAATACATTTCATTTTTTACATTTGAACCATCTTCTATAACTCTAAATTCCGATTGAATGATTGTTTTTGAAATCATTCCAATAACAGATTCAATTGCTATACGTTTAAGTGCTGTTTTCCTGACTTTATCCTCATACAATGAAAGGTCATCTAATATTTCTAACTTTTCATTTCTAGTACTAAATAAATTAAACAATCCGATATGAATCACCTCCTAAAAATCAATGTCATCTAAGAAGAAATCCAATTCTTCATCTATCAAATCATCTCGATATAAAGCATGAATAAACGCTTGAAAACCATCTGTCTTACGCTTAATCTCATCTTTCTTACCATACGTTCGATTACCTTTTGAATCTGTTATTACTTTTACGTTATTCGTATACCAGCGCATAAGTGGATTATCACCAAATATAACGCGCTTTTCAGCAAAAATTGTTTCTACCCTAGGAGCTAGCAATGCCTCAATTCCTTTTGTCCTTACATAAGCAAGCTCAAAACCTTCATCTTCAAGTGCCTGCTTAACTAAATCCAACCTAAATGTATCCGCAACAATTGTTGTTAAACCATAACTTTCTCTCATTTTTACAAACCAATTAACGATATGTTTAACATTAATGACTGGTTCATTAACAATCGTTAATAATCCCCTCTCTTCCCATTCCTCAATTGGCGGTTTTAAATCAACTCTTTTTAAAAAATTCCTATTTACAAATGAATGGCTTTTCCAAACATAATTATTTTCTTGCTTAAAAAGTAATCCAACTGCAGCGAAATCTCGAATAGAGGCAAAGTCTAATCCACCTACACATGATTTATGTTTTAAATTTGGCATTTCTCTATTTGTGGCTTTTATTTCTTCCCAGGTTGCTACAGATGTTTCTAAATCCGTTCCTGGGAAATTCATTCTTTTCGTCATAAAACGAACTCTTGCAGAAGGCTTAGAGTTTCCTAAAGTAATATATTGAGTTCTAACTTTACGGAATAATTCTTTTGCGTATTCAGACATTGGCTCATGGAACATCGGATTTGCTTTTTGCCAATTATCGTAGTCATCCATTTCATCTTCACTATTTAAGGTGGCCATAAAAGCAAATAACGGATCATCTAACGCCTCACCTTTTAGAACATTGATAGCCCTGTCTTTTAAATCATCTAAATATCCACCACGCACAAAACCATCAGTCGTAATAAAAAATTCCCTAGAATGTTTTACTTTTCCCAATCCTGATGAAAATACATCTATTATAGCTGAATCCTCATATTCATGAACTTCATCATATATAACACAACCATCACGTAAACTATCTTTAGTTTTTGGATTTGAAGTATGATATTTTATTTTACTCTGATTCGTTCGGCTTATAATTTCTGATTTAGTGTGATAAAAAAGTGACTGTAGAACTCCATCTTTCCCATCATGTTCAATTGTGTTATAGATTTCTTCAAAAGAAGTTTTTGCTTGTTCTTCACTATTAGCCACAATTGATACATTATAATTATCAATTCCATGCAAATCACTCGTAAAGAAATGAGCTAGTGAGGAAATTAATCCATTTTTTCCAGCACCACGTGCTTCATAGAAAAAGAATTGCTCAAAAAACGGATAGCCGCCTTCCTTATAATATAAAAATACAAATGCTGTCTTAAACTTTTGAAACGGCATTAAGTTGAAATAATTTTTTTCAGTAAACGCAATATATTTTTCATGCATTTCTGTATCAAAATAGATATCATCACGATTAAGAACGTGATTTTTTAAATATGAAAACAAAAGAACCACGTACTTACTGACTTTAATTTTTCCAGTCTCGTATTGGTTCATATAATATTCAACATGTTTATTTTTAAGCATTTATATCAAATCTTTTGCACTAAATTTCTTATTGCCGTCTTCTAAATTGAATGATTGTTCAATATTAATAATGGCCGAGTTAACCCTGTTCATTTCACGGAGTAGTGGATGAGCTTTAATAAATGTCTGACTACCATTTTTCGTAGTAACTGATACACCTTCTTTTTTAATCGTACGATCCATACGCCGATAAATTTCTATATGCTTTAAGTACCTACCAACTTTTTCTACTTCAACCGGATTAGTTTGATCTATCCTAGACATCAAATAATCCTTTATTTTATCAATGCCTACATCAATTCTTAGCTTGCGTGTCAAACACTCCACCCCCCCATACGTGAAAAAATTAAAAAATCTACAAAATCGAGCCCCCTGCCCGGTCTCCCAGGCGAAAATAAAAACCAAAATGTTTTGACGGGGGTATCATTACCACCTCTCATCATCCCATTTTGGTTTCCTTCGTTTAAATATCCTACCTTCCTTCACATTATGGTGATATATACATAATGTTTGCAGGTTATCTAACACCAAGGCTAGTTTAGGATATTTTTCTATTGGATATTTATGGTCCACATTCAAAACGATTTCTTTTCTTTTACCTTTTTCCTTAATGCTATCGACAGTAACCTTTCCTTCCTTCTTACACCACTGACATTCATAGTTATCACGTTCTAGTGCCTGCTGTCTTAACTCTTGCCATGCCTTTGAATTGTAGAATGATTTCTTTTGTTCATCTGTTTTATATTCAGCCAATTTACATCACTCATAAATCATAACAAGCCGGTCGTGTTCTTCTTTATTTTCTAGCATGAGTTTCTTTGCAGCTTTTGATAGTTCTTCAAGTCTTTCTTCTTTTTCTAGAAGTTTACTCTTATGAACTTTCATTCGCTGGGTCATTTGGATTTGTCTGCGGATCCGATTCAACTTCTTATGCCGACTCTTGATAGAATTATTGATGTAAGCAACTGTATACATTGCACTACAGTGCTCACAACAGAAGTACCGTCTTACAATGCCTTCACCTAAGTATTTACTTTTTATATTGATTTCAAACGGCTTATGACATTGATCACAACATGTTAAATGAGTAGATTTATTAAATAGCAAATATATCACTCCATTCAATTGGAATTATTTAGTATTAAAATTACTATATACTCAGTTAATATGAAGTCTTATTCGCAAATACTGTTTTCTGTATCATTAACATCATAAAAAAAGACACCTCATTATGAGATGTCTTAATTATTTTGGCAAATTATCAATAGCGTATTGCGCTTCTTCTTCAGTGAATTTTTCCCCATACTCTGAGATTAATTGATCATATATAGCGTTTGGCGACATCGCCATGTCATCTTGATATATAATTGCTTTTTGTAATGCATTTTCTTTCCAATCAGCTTCTACATTTTCTACGGCATATTGTGCAGCTTCTTCGGAAAAGTTTTCTCCGTATTCTGATGTGAGCTGTTCATACAGTCCTGCTTTTGACATATACATATTATTAGCGTATGTTTCTGCTTTTTTAAGTGCTGACTCATACTCTTTAGGTATGTCTTCCTTTTCTTTCTTTTTTTCTTTCTTCTTTTCTTTTTCTTCCTTTTCCTCTACTTCTTCAGGTTCATCTGATTCTTCTTTGGAAGTTTTTGTGGTTTTCTCTTCATCTTGAACTTTTTCTTGTTCAACATCTTTATTTTCCTTCGCTTTATCTTTTTCTTCTTCACCACCAGAAGCTATTCCAATAACTATAATAATTGCAATTAACCAAAACCACCATCTCTTGTAAATTGGTTTCTTAACTTTTTCTTTATTCATGTTATCAACTCCTAATATATGTAATCAACAATATTATGCTAGAATTGGTAATTTAATGCAACTGTTCATATAATAAGCAACGACCGTTAGTGATCGTTGCTTAAAAGAGTGGGGTTTTGTAATGAATGATTCTTCTCACACTATCATTAAAACACATAAATACAGAAATAGTCATTCAAGTTTCTCCCTTTTTTCTCCCACGAATCTCCCACAAATTTTTTAGCCATCTTCTTTTAAAAAGGTGGAACATATGCTTATCCTTTCGCTATTTTCAATCATAGATTAATCGTTTCAAAAGACTTCACTTTTTGAAAACCATGCTTTAGCCTGTGTTCTTGAAGAAAAAACTTTGAAGGTGGATCATGTAATGGTCTTTCAAAATTTAAGTTAGTTTCTATACCTTGTCCTTTAAAGTCAAAGTTTGGTGAAAACAAAACTTTATAATTATCATCAAAAGAAATGAACCCATGTTCGAATAGAGCATCATGAAGTGAGCATAATAAGATGCAGTTACTAGGATTTATTCTTTCGTATTGTGTTGATTCAGCCCATGTTTTTATGTGACTAGTTATTAATAACTTCGGATGATTAATATCACATATAGCGCATCTTGATTTGTAACTTTTTAAAAGAATCTGTCTCAGTTTATACTGTCCTTGACGAGTTGTAATAGTTCTTAAAACATCTTTACCATCATTTTCATTCATTAACGTTTGTGATTTAACAACTTCATCATTTTTTAGATGAAACTCTTCTAAGTCTTCATCACTAATTTCCGATAGTATATCTGTTAAATATTTCAATGTAATATGTGGGTATTGAGCCTTACTAAATCTATTATGTCCATAGAAATGAATTACACTCCAAGCTTCCCATCCATCATTTTCATTTAAGCCATCGACATTCCGTTCAATATCTCGATTACTTGTACCTTTTTTTAAATATTCATAAAGAATCCTTGCTCTTGTTTTATAAGGTAAACTTTTAACGAAGTTTATTCTTCGTTGATCTAATTTAGACTTTCCCAATTTTACATCCCCCTAAATAAGATTTCATAGTTCCATGTTTACCATATATATCCTTAATATAGCATACTATCATATTCCAAGGTTCACCGGTGAAAATACGTATACCTTTCACTGACATATAAATAGAATTAAAAAATTGTCAACCTTTCACAATCTGAAATTTTTATGTTACGTATTATTAATAAATAATATTTTGGGGTCTACGTCGATTCTTTTTAAACATTTTATGGGCCAACTCGTGTAATTTATCTTTTGGTTTTGTTTTTAATATCTTGGATACATCTGTTGTAACAAGTTTACGATTCTCAATTTTATATCCCTTTTCGTTAAGTTCTTTAGTCACCCTCGTTACATTTTCTAGAAGCACATACAATTTTATTGCTTCTTGTTCCATTGTTTGTGGTTCATAGTTTTCTACTAATTCAATGTAACTCTCCAACTCTTTAATTCTTTCTTTCGCTTCTTCAATCTTCATAGTTATTCCTCCTAATAATTAATAGAGTGTATTACAATACATAGACTGTTGCACTCGCCAAATTGCTATACTCCTTGATAACATTGACTTAATTAACATTCATAAAATGAGTGCACGCTATTATTATTTATGTTGTACTTATATCAAAAAAAGAAATTCATATACGATATTTATCCATTGCTTCATCAAGCGCATCTTGAGTGATACCGATATATCTTAACGTAGTACTTTCCTCTGAATGATTGAATAGCTCCATTAGCATTGCTATGTTCTTTGTTTGTTTATAAAAATGGTACCCAAACGTCTTTCTAAGTGTATGAGTACCAATCTCTTTTAAATTAACATGTTCAGCAGCATCTCTTAATATTCGATATGCTGTCGTCCTACAAATAGGCTTATTCTCTCCTTCTCTGCTTTTAACAACATAGTCACCATCATCTAACGTTTTAGCGTATGCTACGAATTCCTTCTTTAAATAACCTGGAATCTTTACTCTTTTTATTTTCTGTGTCTTTGTTTCCTTAATATCAATATGTGACTTAAGTAAATCTTCTTTCTTAAGTTGCAAAATATCAGAAATACGTAAGCCAACCGATATGCCTAGCAGAAACATAATATAATCACGCTCTCGCTTATTTTTTAAATACAGTTTCATCTTATCAATCTTATCTGGATCACGAATTGGTTGAACGATCCTCATACTACTTCACCTTCTTCTTTATAGACTACAATTCTTAGAATGAAAGCCAATTTATAAAATGCATCCGATTTAATCCTGTAATATTTACTTTCGCTATAGCCTAATTCATTGTATATTTCATAATCAAAGGTGTCTTCACCTGTTAAGTAACGATTAATGATAATGGATCGCTCTTGATAACTTAACTGATTAACAGCACGGAGAATCCTTTTTATAAATTTATTTCTTTTTATTTCCATGTCTGTTCGTTTAATGGCCACATCCTCGGTAGAAGAATGAAACTCATTTGTTGGTGCAGATGGAATCAATTTTAAGGATGAAGTTACTTTTGGCTCATATTCTTCTGGATTCATTAAAAGCATAATTCGATACTGTTCCAATGCTGCCTCTACGTTTTTCCTTGTTTTCTCCCGATCAATCTCTGGTAAAAATGCTAATTGCATATATAACACCCTTTCTTATAAAATTAAAAAAGGACACCAAACAACGCTTAATGCGTTGAATGATGCCCTCCAGTTGACTGGTAGAACAGTTTATTTAACTAATTACTTTAATCGATAACTATCAAGTGTAAAGTGTATTTTACCTTTTACACTGTATTCATTCACATATTCCGTCACTCCCAAATATGGTTTAAATATAACTTTTTGAAAACCTCCTAATTCTTGATAAATTAATTCATATATTTTTTTCTCAATAACACTGTCATTTTCTGTTTCTAATAATGTCCTTTCATTATTAACATACCAAAAATACGCTAAATCTTCACGGGCAATATTGTCCAAATCCCCAAATCTTTGCCCTTTATATAGAGGAAATCTATAAATTAGCTCTAACTTTCCTAATTGAGGGGTTGTGGCTACACTATCTTTTATCTTACCTAAATTAATAATCTCTTCTTTAACTTCTTCAATAACGGAATTATCTACAAAGTATACATCGCTTGCTACGACTAAAATTCCAGAAGATCTATCCCGTGAAAAATTATCATCTTTATTGCTATGGATGTCATTCATATAATAGTCGTTTACATTTATATTAAGTAAATTATTATTAAAAATAAATAGCTTTATATCCCCGTTTATTATTTCATCTGTAATCTTTGTTTCTAATTTTATTTTTTTATGATATTTATCACCATTTGACTTGATTGACTCAATCTCCCCTGTATAAATCCATTCATTTCCTTTTTTTAATGGATAGTACTCTATAGCGTCTTCTATTTTCCATTCTTGAGTTGCTATATGTTCGTATTTAACTTTATTGGTTTTAGTAATAAATGCTGCGTAAACTGAAGATAAGCCAAGAATTAGAGCAGAGAGTATTGTCATTATTTCACTCCACGTTAATCCGCCTTTATTTATCTTTCTTTTACGATATATCCTTTTACCATACTTCCTTTTAAAATTCTTCCCCTTCATCCCACTTCACCCTTTTGACTTTACCTTGATGCGTAATAATCTTAGTTTCTCCATGTTGAGGAAGTTCAGCTATTTTTGCCCTTCCTTCACTTACTACAATGGCAAAGTTATCCTTTTTATTCATTATATCAATTTCGAGTTTCATAGTCTTGGGGTCTACTTTAATATCTTTTAATCTCACCATGATCACTCCTATTTATGCTATAATAATTTCAAGTGGTTGCTGGGAGTGATCCCGGCTTTTTTTATGAAATAATTTTTATTGATAATATAATTATTGTTAAAGTTATGAGTATGGATCCAGATACATGAAACAAGAAATCCATACCTGACTTATTCAATTTCATTAGATTCCCTACTATGCTCCTTTCTATGACAATCTCTGCATAAAGTAATTAAATTGGATTCATGATCAGTGCCGCCGTGCGAAACGTATTGAATATGATGTACATCTAATCCACGTGAACTAAAATGAGTAACTCCATATTTGTTAATAAATCTACTTTTCCAACCACATTTCTGACATGTGAAGTCATCTCTACATAGTATTCTCCATGGTACCGGTGGTCGGTTTCTTCCGAATACATATTGCTGATACCACCAATACTTACAATCTTCACTACAAAATGATTTTTGACGATTATTCTTAAGTGGACCATGACACCATTTGCATGTATTAGCTTGCTCACGTAAATCCCTAGGTTTATAGTCTAGCCTTCCCCATTTTCGTTCATATTTGTAAAGTGCTATCCATGTTCTCCTACCATTATGATTAGGATCCATTGGCTTCACTCTCCAACATTTCTAAATCATCAATTGGAATCATAATTTTGCAGTTTGGACATTCATATATATCCATATGCCAACTTTCCATTTCATTTTCACCACACGCTGGACAAATCATATAATCACCCATTTCAATATGCTTCAATTCTCCAGTAGTCACAATCACAACGGATAAAACGTCGACATAATTTCGGACTGTGTATTAACTAATTACCTAAAGGTAGTAACAATTTCGTAAAGTGTGTAACGTAATCTGGAAAATCACAATCTAACGGACTTCCACAATATGGTGCTTCATCAACAGGAAATTTCCACCATAAGCAATCCCCCATATCTTCGTGCCATTCGTTAATTGGTTGTGGCTCTAGTGCATCCTCCAATTCACCAAGTCTTTTTATTGCCATACTGTAGTTAAAAAAAGAATCATAATCATTAAATTCACCTGTTTTCGGTTTATGGTCTTTTAAATCATATTGAAAGCAACCTATAGTTTTCTCTGTTATTCGCTCCAATTCGCACTCTCCTTTCTTCACAGTTTGTGTCTACTATTTAATTAGCTGGAATGTCTACTTCCTCGATCGGTGGCATTTCACCTAAACGTTCATACGTTACTTGCTTTATCTTTACTAGTTGTTGGTCAAAATCATTTGTACGCTCGATAAGTTGTTTTAATTGATTGCCTATTTTTTCAAAATACTCGATTGTGCCTTCTTTTGTTGCGGTGTGCATCATAATTTCAAAATCAATTGAAATACTTAATACCCTTGTGCCAGTCGTTACTTCCGAAACATTAATATGGTTGCTTAATGGAATAGCACAGAATTGATACAATCCTACTCTGATTTCATGACCGACTGCCGGCATCCATTTATTAAAATACGCTAAATAAAATTGTTGGGGTTGCTCATTTACTATTACTTTCATCACTTTTATTTCCCTCCACACTTCCTGTTTATTTTCAGACATCTATCCGGAAATGCCGGATAGTTCAACTTGTAAATATTTTTTACCAGTTCAATTCCGATTTCCGTCAATTTAATAACTCTGAATCATAAATCGTGTAGTCACATCGATATATGAATAAATAATGACCATCAATTAAGAAGCTTGTTGATTTATCAACATCTGTAGCAAAATATGAAACATCATCACCAGCAAATGTTGCTAATGGTTGGCCACTTTGTGATCGAACTAGTAGAATTTTACTTTTTCCAGTAGTCATGTTTTTCATATCGTTAACCATTCGATTAATAAACGGAACAGATCTATCATTGTTTTCTATATTGACCTGCTGTGCATATTGAGCAAAAACATCTTCTAATTCTTTTTCATGTAGTATTAAGCTACTTCCTACATGTAAGACTTCATTTCCACCTACCGTTAAATTAATTACAGATGACTTGTCTACTGTATTTCCTTCTGAATCAGTTATCTCAAATGTCTTATCTGAGGCAATGCTTACAGATTTACCTTCAACTTTATCGATAATGCTGCTTTCCTCGTCATATGTTTGAATGATTACCTCACGGCCCTTTAATGCTTCGTTTAATTTACCTAATTCATTGGAAAAGAAATTACATCCGGATAAACTCAAGGTAACAATGACGATAAGCGCTAAAATTCTCTTTTTCATTTTTCCCACCCCGCCCCAATCTCGGATAAGTATTTAAAATATCGGCTAGGTTTCACTGGACTAATTGCTCCGGTCCGTTGATCACGATTGGACTTGATGGTCCATTTAATAATTGGTGGCCTATGAGACCACATACTTTTTGACATTATTTTCACCACCTATTCTGTAATAAAGGTTGCTGCAGTTCCTTCATCCCAACCATTTCTCAGCCTTGTTTTGTATGTGTGAAGATTGATTCCATTTTCAATAGCTACTCTCGTCCAGTTTTTACTCGACTCCACCGGACGACACTTTTCTTTAATCTCTTTTACTTGTTTTTCAAAACATGTATCACATAGAAATGATCCAGTCTTTGAAACATAATGCTTATTTTCTTTGCAACGCATACATAATCTATGTTCCATCTAATCACCTCACACTTGTATATAACCAAATGTCCGTAACGATACTTTTCCTTCACTTGCTTGATGTAAAAGTGCTAATACAATTTCTAAAGGTTCGCGCTTAAATTTCTTAGCAATCTCTTTGTAATGCATGCCTTCGTTATGAAACTTAGTAATATGGGCTAATTCTACTTTTCCAAACATAAAATTCGCATTATCTAAAATAATCACTTGTTCATTCATGCTGATTCGCTTACTCCCATTTGCGCTAATTTTTCCTCGAGGACTTTTAGCGTTTTATTGATTTCATCATCTACATTTTTAGGACATACACATGGAGTAAAAACAACACCCCATGTAGCTAAAAGTTTTGTCTCACATTCACATGTCTCACACATTAAAATTCCCTCCTGCGGTAATCCGGTCCGTCCATTTTAATGATTTCAGTTCCATCTAGTATTCTCGATAGATTCCGTTCATTCATTTTTATCTCTAGCTGATCACTTCTTAAATTAGTCGTGAAAATGGTTGGTTTACCGGAACGATTATCTAGTACCTCAAATAGTTTTGTATGGGTCCAATTGTCGTTTTTATTCTTGATGTTTGTATATTCGGCTCCTAAATCATCAAGTACGAATAAATCGACACTCTCTATCAAATCGAATATGTCGGACTCCGTATGATCACTATTTGAATTAAACGTGGTTTTAATTTTTGTCATTAGCTTAGGTACTGACAAGAATAAGCAAGTATATCCTTTTGCCATAAGCTCTTTTGTAATGGCAACGGATAAATGACTTTTTCCTGTGCCATAATTTCCAACTAATAAAAGATTTCCAGATTCATGCGGATTAAACTCTTTTGCATATTGCATTAATCGCGCTTTTGCTTCATGCAGTTCGGTTGTCGTAGCGTGATAATTTTTGAATGTTGCTGACTGGAGCGATCTATTCATCATTGAGTTACCAGTAAACATCCGATAGATTTTCTTAATTTTGTTTTTCTTCCCTTGCCGTATCGCTTGCTCAACAAGACGAATATCTTCACATTTACACCCAAGGTTAGCAATAATGATTTCGCCTTTTCTTGGTCCCATTGGAATAACCATTTCTTTCTGCTCAACGTGTCTGCCGCATCCATCACATGTATATGTTTTAATAAGTCGTTGACGTGGTTGAATAAGTTGCTTAGCTACTGACTCCATTCTTTTGCCTCCTAAAACCCGTAATTATATTTTTTCTTTTTACCTTCCGTGATTGGTGTAACGTTGGATGGTAATTGATTCTTTTCACGTTTCACTTTCATGACAAGACCGTCAAACCGTTTCCGTAGTTTTGCTGGTGATAAAACATTAACCATCTCAAAATCATCTTGTTGTACCCAAGTCATTAAATATTTCACTTGTTTCTCAGTACGCTTGTCCAATTCAATCATCTTCCGAATATCATCAGCCCATTTCTGAAAGTTGGGTTCCTTGTGGTTTGGATTATTATTTTTTATTTGCTCATAAAAATAAATGGCAAGTTGATAAAAAATAGATGATTCGTCGTAAACTCGTTTGCGACGATATCTTTTATTCTTATTGTTCTTTGCATTCTTTATGTTCTTGTTTGTGTTGATTTGCTGTTCATTTGGTGTTGTGTTGTTGTCTGATTTGTTGTCGGAAGTCTTGTTGTTTTCTGTTTCGTTAGATTGGTAGATGTCCCAATTCACAACGGTTACAACGCTATATTTATTGGTGGTTTTGATGTTGATAACTCCGTCATCTTTTAACATGTTCATGTAGTCGTAAACTGTCGATTCGCTCATGTCTAATTCCAGCGCTGCCTTCTTTCTTCCAAACACAAATTGACCAGGTTTAAGCGATATTTTTTGTCTTCCAACACGTTGTTCAAAAGGTGTATGTGTGCTTTTAATCAGACAATAAATAAATACTTTTAATAGTTTTTCGTTTTTAAAAATACTGCTCAAAAACAATTTACGATGAACCTTAAACCAACCTTTTTGCATAAGAATCACTCCAGCTAACTTTTTATTCTTTCACATATCGCAAAACCATTTTCTACTTGGATGACAAAATAATGGGGATAACGTTGCATATATCTTTTGATTAGAGACTTTTGTTCCTGTTCATCTGACGGATTAAATACCCATTTCGGAAGCTTTACTCTATACTTATCGCGCATACGTTATCCCCCTCGCTCATTGATAGATTTCTAGATTTTCGATTAACATGCAAACATGCCGATAACACGACATTCAATCTGAAAACGAATCATGTGACTGGTCCGTTTCTACTTCATAAATTCCATGTTTATTTAGGCATACTGTGATTGGTTGGATATTAAAACATTGACCCAATTCTAAACCTGAAAGCTTAATCAAGACTGGATCTGATTGAATATCGATAAACTCGTAAATATTTGTTTGAAACATCAATATCCCTACTTTTATGAATACCCATGACGACAACCAATGATTGTCGTCTGGGAACATATGTGTTAAAATTGAAGTAACCTAATTTTTTTAAAAGCTCACTATTGCCGTAGTGAGTTTTTTATTTAAGTTAAAAATTAGTGCATGATACTGATCAATAAAACTCACGTCGTCACCTCCTAGCAAAATACCGGTGGCAATTTTTTTATATTCTTAAAAAAGCCTTCGGAAATACTTGCTTGCCACTGTTCCTCGGTGTACTGAAACGCCCATTGACTACCCCATAATTCAAACATTTTGTCCTCAGCCTGTTCTGGTGATTCTGCATAGATAATTTGAACATGGTTATGATAAAACGAATTTTGCCCAAACGTGAAATAATGTTTACTCATTTTTTATCCCCCTAACTTGTAATTAAAGAAAAATATAAGAATAACAATGAAATGATGAACAATACCGTATAGATCCATCCTGGAACGTCATTATCCACTTATTTCACCACCTGTTTTCGCGTTGCCATTTGCGACATTTCATTTAAAGAACGTAGAACATCTTCATAGCGTTCTTTTGCTAATTCAAATTCGCCACTTTCAGCATGATTTAAAGCTTGTCTTGATATTTCGTTAATGCAATCGAGTTCATTACTCGCTTTCCGAATGTCTCCCGGCAAAAAATACATATGAAATCTCAAAATATCCCTCCTAAAATCATTCCAAGCATTGTAGCGCCTTCAAGTATTTGCTGCATTATCGTCATGCCATCAACACCACAAAGGAAAGCAACAAGTACTTCCTGGGATTGTGTATATTGAGCCCACATACTAACAATCGATATCGTTGGTTCCTTCACATCGTTTTCGTATTTACTGATATCTGATTGATTGATAAATAATCGACAAGCCAATTCTTCTTGACTCAAACCACTTCTATTTCTACATGCTTTTAAGATTGATCCGACTTTCAAACGTATCACCCCCTTATTCCAATTTGGAATATACCGGGATGCTTGAGAGTGAGGAAAGCATTTTAGTTATAGCATTACGCTCCTTTTTCACTCTTTTTTCTCTTTTTGATATTTGCTAAAGTTTTTTCATCTTTTCTCGTTTCAGCCATGATGAAGTCATAACTTTTGTTAAGTACATAGTCAAAATTATCTCCAAAAAAAACTGTTACATTTACCTTCTTACTCATGAAATCATTCCCCCTTTCAATACCAAGTGCCTTCCGGTAAATACTTAAATAACTCACCATTTTTAAATCTGACTTCTAAACAGCGCTCCTTATTGTTCGCCTTAATTGACTTAACTTGATTGCGTTCATATTGTTTGCGTTGTTCGTTTCCCATTGCAGCTAGATGTAACTTATGGACTTTGTTAAAAATAACTTGGCCATACGGGCCTATTTTTTCATACCCCTTCAAACCATCACCCCCTTATTCCTAATTGGAATAGACCTCCAGTACCGATAAATTTAAACTTTAATTAGAGACTATCTCCTTTTTTTCTTTTGGAAACAATACGTTTCCTTTTTGATTAAAAAAAAGTTTTTCAATGGGTTCTTGGTAATACTCGGATATTTTTTTTGCTAATTCCAATGATGGTGTTCTATCACCTCTTTCCAACATTCCAAGCATTTGAGTAGTAATACTTAAATCATTTGCGACTTCTTGTCGAGATTTTTTTCCTCGACATCTAATTAAAAATTCTCGTTGCACATATATCACCTGCCTTTATAGAAACGTTTTGTTTCTATCTAAATAACACTATACGGGAAACGTTATGTTTCTGTCAACCCCTAATTTAAGAAACTTTTTGTTTCTTTTATAGATTAGAAACCAATTGTTTCCTATAATGAAAATATATTAATGAAAAGGATGTTGAATATGCTAGGTAAAAGACTGGCCGAATTAAGGAAAAGTAAAGGATTAAGTCAATATGAACTAGCAAATAGACTTGGGTTTTCCAGGGGGAAATTAGCTAATTATGAACAAGGAAGTCGTGAACCTGACTATGAAACATTAAAACATATAGCTGATTATTTTGAAGTTAGTGTTGATTACCTGCTTGGACGTACCGAAAAACATAATTACAATGATACTCTTCCTAATCTTACAGAAAAAGATGAAAAGGACATTGCCAAGGACTTAGAAGATATTATTAATAACTTGAGCACTGACGGATACGCTCATTTTGATGGCCGATCCATAGATGAACTGGATGAGGAAGATAAAGAATTATTATTAGCATCACTAGAAAACTCTATGAGATTAGCAAAACGATTAGCTAAAAAGAAATTCACACCGAAAAAATATAGAAAATAAGACGTTAAAAAATGGACTTTATTGCTACTGATAAGGTCCTAAAATATGGTATGGGATATGATGATATGCCAAAGAAAACAGCAACGAATTTAATCAAAAAATACAATACCAACAACCCATTCTATATCGCTGAACACAAAGGGATTGAAATTCTTTATGAGCCTTTGGGGAGTATTTACGGCTACTTTAATAAATATAAGAGAATAAAATTTATACATATTAACAATCAGATCAGCACAGAGATGCAGCGTTTTACCTGTGCCCACGAACTCGGACATGCACTACTACACCACGACACAAACACATCATTTTTAAAAGCGCATACATTTTTTTCAACAAGCAAACTAGAACGAGAAGCAAACACATTCGCCGTAGAACTACTCATGCCGGATCAATTCCTTGTTCAATATAAAAACACGAACCTTACCATCTATGACATTGCAGCAAGATATGGTGTACCAAGGGAGGTATGTGTGTTAAAAGATAAAATTCAACACACTAAATTTTCACTTAAAATTGAGGAGGATAAGACTTGAAAACAATGAAAAAAAATGTTACAAAAGCAAAATTTAACTTTAATGGACGAACATTATATGATCTATTAGGTGGAGAAAATATTGAAACAGATAGTATTGCTATAGCAGAGCAAATAAAAAACTCAAGAGATGCAAATGCTACAGATGTTACTATTGATTTTTCTAAAATGGAAGAGAACATTATAACAATTACAGACAATGGACAAGGAATGAGTCTAGAGGAAATCCATGATAATTGGCTGACAATCGGAACCAGTTCAAAGATTAATGACAGTGCAAAACTTGGTGGTAAGGGAGTAGGAAGATTTAGTTTATTTAGATTAGCAGATAAAATTTCCATAAAAACTTCAAAGGAAAATATTACATATAACTTTACTATAGATAAAAAAAGTCTTGAGAAAAATAGTCTATCTGATATTAATATTTTTCAAGAATATACTAATAAAAAATTGGGTACTCAAATAACTTTGACTGAACTGAGTAAAACAATAAACCTTTATGAAATTGAACGTGGTATTGAAAACCTTGTACATCCTGAACACAATAAAATACATAAAATAATCTACCCAGATTCATATCAACAAAAAGATTATTTATCCCCTAGAAAATTTTTGGATCAGGCACCTTTCCATGCCGTAGCAATAATTGAGGGAATGAACATAAAAGAGTATAAGTTTAACTGTCTAATTAAAGGAGAAACTTATTATACAAATAATCAAATAAATAATAATTTCCTATCAACATTAAACAAAACTCTTTCAATGAACTTTGCAAACAATATTAATTTGGGTGAAATAAAAATTGAAATATATAACTTTTTCTTTGATAGACCATTCTTAAGTTGGCATAAAGGAATTGAACAAACTAAAATAAAAAATGAAATGTTGGAAGCATATCAAGGGATATCAGTTTATCGAAATGGTTATAAAATATTTGGGCATGGAGAAGAAGATTGGTTAAAACTTGCGGAATTAAGATTGAAAAGGCCCGGCGACAATATTGATAATAAATCAACATATGGACTGGTAACTCTCGACCCAGTATGTTCGATTTCTTTAAAAGAAAAAACTAATAGAGAAGGTTTTATCAAATCTCCAGAATACACTTACTTTCATGAAACTGTCCTTTGTATTGTGAAACAAGTCGGTGCAGATAGAAGAGAGAGTATTAGAAACATCAGAAAATTAATTAAAGGAAATCCGGTTCAACCTATAGGCATAAGATATAATCCTGATCAAACAAAGAAATTAAATAAAGCAGAGAAAACAGTCCAATTAAATAATGAAAATGAAACGAAGAAAACTAAGCAAACTAGTAAAACTGATGAAGCAAAGAATACTGGAAAAACAGTAGAAAATTATCCAAAAGACAATAATACTAGCCAAACCATTAAAACTGATTTTACTGAGCAACCGGGTAAAAAAGACGCTACAAAAAAGCCTAATCCTGTATCGCCAAACAAAATAATTGATATTAGTTTTGGTTATAGTGAAGAAACTCCGCATAAAATAAAGGATATTATTGAAGAATTAAAAAGAATTACAAATAAAAACATTAATTCTCAGGCGTTGTTACTAAGATGCTTGATTGATATTAGTACACAATACTATCAAACTAAAAATGATATAGATATTAAAAAGAATAATCTTCCAGGGAATATAAGGATTGTTTTAAACACGTTTAGTGACAACAAATTATTAGATTTAAAAGCAATTAATCGAGTTAGACAAAGTATTAATAAAGAGAATACTTTACAATACTTCAATGGAGTTGCTCACGATTACAATTATCGCGCTAATTTTAGTGACTTAGTAGAAATATGGAACACTTTTGAACCGTACATCACTGCATGCATAAAGCCATAATAAAAGAGGAAGCATTAAAAAGCTTCCTTAATTTTTTTTGCTATTATTCTCGCCATTAAAGGTGGCACCGCATTACCTATTTGTTGGAAAGCTGCTGTCCTAGAACTTTCAAAATAAAAGTCATCTGGAAATGATTGAATTCGTGCAGCTTCCCTTACTGACAATGATCTATTCTGTTCAATATCAGGATGAATGTAGTAATGTCCGTCTTTTGAAATATGTGCTACTACTGTATGGGATTGGGAATCTGCTCTGACGATTTTATATCTATCTAAAAATGATTTACTATTTTTATGTGTAATTAGATGTTCTGGTAACTCATTATACTTCAACATTTTACCTTCTTTGTTCCATGTTTCTACAACTAATTTATATATATTTAAATCATTTTTATTATTAGGTCTTGCCACATGATATGTAAGTATATCCCACTTGTCATCTCGAATATTTTTTAGTGCTTTACTAGGTGTATCTATATATTTTCCGATTCCATTCAGACTTTCACCAGCATTTATTTTTGGTAAATCTTTAAAAAGTTCATTAATAGTTGGTGGATTAGATTCATCGAGAAACTTAGGATAACTAAACTCTATATCTTTTCTCCAACCAATTATGATAACTCGCTCTCTAGATTGAGCCACACCAAAGTCTTTTGAGTTCAAAATTTTATAATCCATTTTATATCCAGCTTTATCAAGATTTCCTTTTAGCCCTTCGAAAATTTCACCTTTTTTAGCTGTAAGAATCCCCTTCACATTTTCAAAAACGAAAAATTTAGGCTTATACTCTTTTAGGAATTCTATATAATATAAATACAAGTAATTTCTAGGATCACATTTCATTCTGTTTGGGTCTCTAGAAATTCCAGCAGTTGAATATGCTTGGCAAGGAGGACCACCGATAATGAAATCTACTGTTTTATCGCCAATAAGTTTGTCTATTTCTGAAAAAATACTATCAATAGTTTCATCATTAATTTCTGACTCAATGACTTTACTTAATATTTCTTCTGGAACACTTTTATAAAGCTGTTCTCTATTTACTTTATTTAGTATGTATTTTTTGTATAAATCAATTTTATTATTTTCTTTTAGATAATAATAAGCTTCTCTAGTCCGTAGTGTATTACAAGCGTTTTTATCCATTTCTACATGTGCAAGAATGTTAAAACCTTCTTGACGAAATCCTTCTGATAATCCACCAGCCCCTGCAAAAAGATCAATAACGTTCAATCTTCTCACCTCTTTATCTAGTATACCAGGTTACTAAACGTATTTCTACACTCATATTTGTATTAATGTTAACCTTTAAGTATAATACATGTAATCTTACTTGTGTATTGGTGGTGAATTTAGAATTATTTAAAGACACCTAACATTTTGGGTTTCATGCTCCCCCCTACTGTTACAAAGAATGAAATACTCATGCATTTGCGCACTTTAAAAAAGGTTAGAAAAGATGTTTCCTTGCATGATCCCATCGGGCAAGATAAAGAAGGTAATGAAATTAGTTTGATTGATATATTAGAAGCAGAAAATGAAAACATCATTGAATACATCCAATTGAATATGGAGATCTCTAAGCTCGAAAAGTACTTTTCTATCTTGGATGATCGAGAAAAAGAAGTGATTATTTATCGTTACGGATTAAATAATAAAAAAGAATTGACACAGAAAGAGATTGCTAAAAGGTTAAATATTTCGCGGAGTTATGTGTCACGGATAGAAAAAAGAGCGTTAATGAAAGTGTTCCATGAGTATTATCGCAATGAACGGAGGAAGCAGTCTTAAGATAAGACAAATAATCGTGCAAGATACATCGTTCATCTTGCACGATCATATTCCACATAGCGATCATAACGGTCATAACGATCTTTCTTACTAGGGAGTAGCATCAAAATAACATGCATAAAAGCAAATACACACGCTGCATAAAAAGATACATCCATTCCTGGAAATACATAGGGAACAATCGTTGGAAAGACTGTGATAACCATAAGTGAGACGAATAACATTGATAACAATGAATCGTAACGGATTTTTTTAGAAAGTCCTAATAAATATTTAGCGAGAATATAAATGATAGCACAAAACAATGCGTAGAAAGCCATAAATTTATAATTCAATGTTTCAAAATCCTTACTAGTGTTCAAATCTCCTTCGTAAATTAACCCTGACCCATCAATTGGTAGAAATGGAATGACTAGGTAACTTAAAAAACCTGAAATGCCGAATGCAATCATAATAAATGCCGTATAAAAAATAAAGCCAACAACCCCTATTCCAAATTGGAGTATACGCGCTAGAAAAGACATACCTGGTATCAGATGAAGAATATAGATTACAAAGGCTATTAATAAAGTTGCGACGGTAAGAATTATTAACAAAATATCACTCTTTCAAAGCACTCATTTCAAAAAAATCACACAAAATTTTCAGATGGTTAAATTATATCATAAAATCTAGATAATAAAAGAGCAACCCATACAAAACGGTTGCTCTTTTAATTAAATAGATGGAAGCATTTGCATGATTAATGTGGCAGCATTTTTAGCGGCCTTTTCTAGGAATGAATCAAACGATACTGATGATTCTTTACCTGCTATATCTGATAAAGCGCGAATAACGACAAATGGGGTCTTATATTGATAACAAACTTGCGCAATAGCTGCTGCCTCCATTTCCGCAGCTATCATTGACGGAAACTTTTCTCTAACAAATTGTACACGAACGGAATCATCCATAAAGCTATCACCCGTAGCGATTAATCCTTCTACGGCTTGGATATCTATTCCCTTACTCGCTTCTTTTGTCAACTTGACTAAATGTTCATCTGCTATAAAACGTGCTGGCATTTGCGGTACTTGTCCATACTCATAATCAAACGCTGTTACATCAACATCATGATGAACAACTTCGGTTGAAATGACAAGGTCACCAATATTAAGTTCTTTGGCAAACCCACCAGCGGAACCGGTATTAATAACATGTGTTGGCTTAAAACGTTCATGCATAATTGTCGTTGCCATAGCAGCGTTCACCTTACCGATTCCCGATTTTAATAGCACGATTTGTTTACCTAAAAGTTCCCCATATGTAAAATCACAATTTGCAACAGTAACTTCTTTAGACTTTGTCATTTTTTGTTTTAGTAGAGCTACTTCCTCATCCATTGCTCCAATGATTCCTATCGTCATTTTTACAATCACCTCGTCATTTATTACTCATATTTCAAGGAATATTAACTTCTTTTAATACTTCTACCTTCGTTGGTTGCCACCCTTCTTCATCAATCCAAGACAAATAAACACGATATATTTGGCTATTGTCTTTTGATGAGATGGTACCAATTGCTTGTTGTTCTCCGCCACGTCCTAGCCAGTGAATAATCATATTTTCTTCTGGTAAATCTGTTGCGACGACCATTGCTTCAGTCATCTCTTTCCAGTCTTGAGATGATTTATCAAATTGGGTTGTATGTGGTCCTTCTTGAATCGTACCAACAGGTTTCCAATTTGCTGTATAAGCTTCAATGACATTGGCGTCGGATGGATCAACTGGTTCTTTTACAATAAGCTCTACTGATTCCTCAGATTCTTGTTCAGACTCAGATTCCTTTTCGGTTTCATCCGCTTCATCTTCTTCTTTAGAGTTAGCATTTGTCTGGGTCGAATCATCTTCTTCTTGATCAGATTGGTCCTGCTGATTATTAGATTCAGCCATAGATGGTTCTTCTTTTTGATTGTCATTTCCACCGAACAACCATATAGCAATCAATACAACAATGAGTACACTACCAATGAGTGACAAAATCGTCAGGGCTTTTGTATTTTTTCTACGTTTTTCGTATTTATCAACCCGACTATACTGCTTCTTATCATCCATTACATCCCCTCCCACTTATACTCTATTATTGTAACATTTTTTCTATGATATTTAATTAAAAAAGAGCGGTCGTGACCGCTCTTTTTTATTATTCTACTTTAAGGATTTTCACTTGGAATTCGCCACCAGGGGTATTTACTTGAACTTCATTTCCGACTTCCTTACCGAGTAAACTTTTAGCAATTGGAGAATCGTTAGAGATTTTTCCTTCTAATGGATCCGCCTCTGCACTTCCAACTATACGATATGTTTCTTCTTCACCGTCTGGAAGCTCCATAAAAGTAACTGATTTTCCTAATGAAACGACACTTGAATTATTATTATCATTTTCTATAATGACAGCATTACGAATCATCTGCTCAAGTTGTGCAATCCTAGACTCAACAAATGCCTGTTCTTCTTTAGCCGAGTCATACTCTGAGTTCTCGGATAAATCGCCAAAGTCACGAGCAATTTTTATTCGCTCAACAACCTCTTTACGCTTCTCTGTTTTTAAAAAAAGTAATTCTTTCTCGAGTTTTTCTTTTCCCTCTTCAGTCATGTAATAACTTTTATCTCTTGACATTCAAAACACTCCTTTTTACATCTTTACAACAATATATAGAACTAATTTGTTATGTATACATTTGAATGATATACACACATAAAAGTAGTAGTAAAAACGAGCAGCACATATTTATGTGCGCTCGATTGTCCACCTGGTTATTATATATGTTCATACTATGGCAGATTTCCTATGAACTTGCAAGCGTTTTCCCTATTTTAACGGTTTTTATTAATAATTGTTTCTATTTTTGTTGCCATAAGATCAATAGCGACATGATTTTTGCCACCCTCTGGAATAATGATATCTGCATAGCGTTTCGTGGGCTCGACAAACTGCAGATGCATAGGGCGAACGCTTTTTATATATTGATCAATGACCGATTCAACTGACCGACCACGTTCATTGATATCACGCATAATCCGACGAATAATTCGTAAATCAGCATCTGTATCGACAAATACTTTTATATCCATCAAATCGACCAAACGCGGATCTTCTAATATCAAGATTCCTTCCAAAATAATCACTTCTTTTGGTTCTACTGGAATAACTTGATTTGAACGTGTATGCAGTGCATAATCATAGACAGGTTTATTAATTGCGTGTCCATTTAATAAGTCTTGTAAATGCAAAACAAGTAAATCATTATCAAATGCGAGCGGGTGATCATAGTTCGTTTGTAATCTTTCTTCAAAAGGTAAATGGCTTTGGTCTTTATAATAGTAATCTTGTTCGATAACAAGGATTGTCTTATCAGAAAATCGATTGCAAATAGAGCGGGTTACAGATGTTTTACCACTTCCGCTACCACCCGCCACCCCTATAACGACTGGTTTAAAACTCATCAATTTCAGGTCCTTTCATGCCTATACATTGTTTAGATAACTTATAACTTATTGCTACGCCATCACCGATTGGGATTATGGTCGTATGATATTCAGGATGACGACTTAGCCATTCATTATACGATTTCAATTTATTAATCATATTTTTATAACGTGAAGGATATTGGCTTGCCTCATCAGCAACATAACCTCGGAACAATACATTATCTGACACAACGATACCAGCTTTTTCGACTAAAGGATGGATTAATTCAAAAAAGCGTTGATACTGCCCTTTGGCAGCATCAATAAAAACAAGTTGGAATGTCTCCTGACGATCCTTTAATTGTTTGATTTGTTCCAGTGCATCACCATAAATTAATTCAATCTGATGATGTCTATCATAAGTTTGTAAGTTTTGCAAAGCAATAGAGCGTCTTGCTTTATCCCGTTCAATGGTTATGATCGTAGCCGATGGATAGGCTTGTAACATCCGTAAGGCAGAATAACCAATGCCTGTCCCAATTTCTAATATCTTCTTTGGTTTATGCATTCTTACAATTTGCATTAAAAATTGAATGCCGAGTGGTTCCATAATCGGCACATTTCTCTGCCTAGCTTGTTGTTCGATTTGTCGAACCCAATCTTCTTCGTCAGGCAATAAACTGTTTAAGTAATTCTCTGTCATGATGAAACCTCACTATTTGTTCATTATTTAATATGTTCATTCTTTAATTTGACATGCTCATCATGTGTTTTAGCATAATAAATTTTACCTTCTGCATCATGTAAAAAGTATAGAAATTCGGTATCATCTGGATTTATAGCTGCTTTCAACGAATCCTCAGAGAAGTTGGATATTGGTCCAACAGGAATTCCATCAATTTGGTACGTATTATATGGTGACTTCACTTCTAAATCCTTTAGTAATACTTTTTTCTTATGTTTCCCTAGAGCATATAGGACAGTTGGGTCTGTTTGCAATTTCATACCAGCTTTAAGCCGGTTGTAAAAGACACTTGAAATACTTCTGCGTTGTGCTTTATTCTTAGCTTCTTTTTCAATCATGGAGGCCATTGTCGTCATTTCATGAACGGTCATGTCTTTCGCTGAAATATCATCAAGATATTTGCCAAGGACCTCGTTCGATTTATCGAGCATCACTTCAATGACTGTTTCAACCGGAATGTCTTCTTCATAGAAATCATATGTAGCGGCAAATAAATACCCTTCTAAAGGATTACGGATATCAGGGTGTAGTATATCACCCGAAAGTAATGTCGGATATGCATCAATCAATGATTCTACATATGATACATCGTTGACTTTTTTCAAAAATTTATCTTGTTTAATGCCGACTTCTTTCTCAAATATTTTAGCAATTTCCGGAATCGATAACCCCTCTGGTATTGTAACACGATAAATCGCTTCTTTTATTACCCGACCCGTTTTTAATGATTCAATAATCTCATCAAATGTCATCGCTTGAGTAAAGTCATACTCACCAGCTTGGAAATCTGATTCATTTTTTATTTTAGTATAAATGCGAAAAACTCGACTATCTTTAATGATATTGTGATCTTCTAGTAATTTAGCAATCGTAGAAGATGAAGCACCCATTGGAATTTCAACGTGAATGTCCTTCTCGTTATCTGGATTGACTGGTTCTAAAGCAGATTTAATATACATATAGCCAGAAATTCCACCAATTAGTAATATAAGAACAATAACGGAAATCATGATCAAAACAATCTTCCGTACCGTTCTTGCTTCATGTCCACGTGCGATTAAATTATCTCGAAAAGTTGATTTGTTTTTATTCTTTTTAGACATATGCGCTTACACCTCTCATCCGGTATATTATACTAAATATACCTGTTTATTGCTATACTTTTTACGAGGTTATCGCATGATTAATGATATAAACAGCTGGTATCTATAGGATACCAGCTGTTTGAATGATATTACTTATTCAATTCTTCTTCATCTGCTAACGTGTGCAGCATTTCTTCAACCATTTCCCACTCGTCATCTGCTTCAATCGGAAATAAAGCGAGATCATTATCATCTTGTTTCTTTTCTTCATATCGAAAGGCATATACTTCAACTTCATCAGCGTCTTTTTGTTCTACAGGGACAACTGCTATATATGATTGACCAGTTTTATCAACATCAAATGTAAATAAAACTTCAAATAAATGTTCTTCACCATTCTCATCTGGAATGATGATGCGTTCTTTTTCTTCGAGTGCCATGTTTTCACCTCTAATTTTTTTGGTCAAGATAACCTTGTAAAATCAGTGTTGCTGCCATTTTATCGATGACTTTCTTTCGTTTCTTACGACTCATATCCGCTTCCAATAATACGCGCTCAGCAGCCATCGTTGTCAAGCGTTCATCCCAAAGTTCGGTAGGAATGCCAAGCTTTTTTTCAACGTGTTCACTAAAACGAATTGACGCATCACCGCGTTCACCAATTGTACCATTCATATTCTTAGGAAGACCAATAATAGCCTTCCCCACTCCATGTTCTCTTATGATTTCAGCTAATTCTTCATCAGCAGAATGGATGTCATTTTCATCCCAATATAAGGTTGTCAGGCCTTGTGCTGTCCACCCTAAAGCATCACTAATCGCTACACCAATTGTTTTTGATCCAACATCTAATCCAATGAGTTTCATCGTTCTGCCTTTTTCTCAGCAATGTAAAATTTGACTAACTCCTCAATGACTTCATCGCGTTCTACTTTACGAATTAAGTTACGCGCATCATTGTAGCGTGGAATATAAGCGGGATCTCCAGATAATAAATATCCGACAATTTGATTCGTTGGATTATACCCTTTTTCTTCTAATGCTTCATGGACAGTTAATAAAATATCTTTAATATCTCTATCAAACGGTTCTTCCTGAAAATTAAATTTCATCGTTTTGTCGTTTGAACTCATACTGACACCCCATTCCGTTTTACTCTTATGTCATATTTTAGCATGTTTGACTAATTAAATATACCGTTACACAATCAATTATTTTTAAAATTGTTTTCAATATACTCTTTAGCGAATGCTAATGCTTCTGGAATTTTATTTGGATTTCTCCCACCTGCTTGTGCCATATCTGGTCGACCACCACCACCGCCACCGCAAATTTGTGCAGCATGTTTAATGAGGTTCCCTGCATGGAGACCTTTTTCAGTTAAATCTTTTGACACACCAGCAGCTAATTGGACCTTGCCTTTACTTTCCATAGCCAGTAAAATAACACCCGTTGTTAATTTCTGCTTTAATTCATCAATCATACGGCGTAATTGATTCATATCTTTCACCTGAACATTGGCTGTTAATAGATTGACACCGTTAATGTTTTCAACCTTTTCTAACATAGATGATACCTCAGAGTGGGCGAGCTTTGTATGGAGGGATTCATTTTCTTTTTCCAACTCTTTTATGCCTTGAAACAGCTGGTCTAAGCGTGATGGAATGTTATCAACTTGTGTTTTTAAAAGGCCTGCCGTTTTATTTAATAGTTGAATTTGTTCATCCATATATTCAAATGCCTTCTGGCCAGTCACAGCTTCAATTCTTCTCGTTCCCGCACCAATACCTGATTCAGCGATTATTTTAAACAGACCTATTTCAGATGTGTTTTGGACATGGCAGCCCCCGCATAATTCGATACTGTAACCATTAATTTGAACAACTCGAACGACATCACCATATTTTTCACCAAATAAAGCCATGGCACCCATTTCTTTTGCTTGATCAATGGGCATAGATTCAATCTTTAGTGTCATTGAATCCCATATCTTTTGATTTACTGTTTGCTCAATGTCTGATAATTCTTCTTCTGTCACAGCTCCAAAGTGAGTAAAATCGAATCGTAAGCGATCTGGTTCAACTAAAGATCCTGCCTGGTTCACATGTGTGCCAAGGATATCTTTTAAGGCTTGATGCAATAAATGCGTTGCGGTGTGGTTTTTAATAATCGCTTGACGCATGGTTTTGTTCACAATTGCTTTTACTTGAACCCCAACCTGGATGATTCCTTCAGTTACACTTACTTGATGCAAATGCTGACCATTAGGTAGTTTATTGACGGATTCTACAACGGCTCTACCTTTTGGGGATTCAATGATTCCTTTATCAGCAATCTGTCCGCCACTTTCTGCATAAAATGGGGTCTCTTTAAGAATAATTGAAACAGTTTGTCCTGCTTGGGCTTGCTTAATTGATTTATGATCAGCAATCATCATTAAAATCTCTGTCTCTACATCCAAGTTATCGTAGCCAATAAATTCACTTTCAACATTAATATTAGCTAACATTGCATCTTGAACATGCATTGAATCTACCTTTTGACGAGCTTTTCGCGCACGTTCACGTTGCTGTTCCATTTCAGAATGAAAACCTTTTTCATCAATCGTAAATTGATGTTCAGCAACATATTCTTCAGTCAATTCTTTAGGAAAACCATACGTATCATATAAGCGAAATACTTCAGCACCTGGAAAAACATTGCTTCCTTTACTTTTTTCACGTTTAATAATATCTTCTAAAATCTCAAGACCATCGTGTAGTGTTTCGTGAAAACGTTCTTCTTCCGTTTTGATGACATTTTCAATAAATGAATGTTGTTCTTTCACTTCGGGATAATAGGCGTTCATAATATCACCTACTACAGATACGAGTTGATACATAAATGGTTTCTCAATACCAATCTGCTTCGCAAATCGAACGGCGCGTCTTAATAACCGTCTTAAAACGTACCCCCGCCCTTCATTAGAAGGTAAAGCACCATCACCAATGGCAAAAGACACCGTTCGAATATGGTCAGCAATCACTTTAAATGCCGTATCTGCTTCAGCACTATCACCGTAGTTGACGTTTGCGAATTGCTCCGTCTTCTTTATAATCGGCATAAAGAGATCAGTTTCAAAGTTATTAGGCGCGTTTTGTAAAATAGATACCATTCTTTCAAGCCCCATACCGGTATCGATATTTTTCTTCGGTAAAGGTGTATACGTATCGTCTGGATTATGATTAAATTGTGAAAACACCAAGTTCCAAATTTCTAAATAACGGTCATTCTCTCCACCTGGATACAGTTCCGGGTCATCTGGATTATTTCCAAAAGTTTCACCCCGGTCATAGAAAATTTCCGTATTTGGTCCGCTCGGTCCTTCCCCGATATCCCAAAAGTTTTCTTCTAGGCGAATAATTCTTTCTTTAGGAAGTTTGATATCGTGAAGCCATATATCATATGCTTCATCATCTTCGGGGTGAACCGTCACAGATAAGCGCTCCGGATCAAACCCAATCCAATCTGGACTCGTTAGAAATTCCCATGCCCATAAGATTGCTTCCTTCTTAAAGTAATCACCGATAGAAAAATTACCTAGCATTTCAAAAAACGTATGGTGCCTTGCCGTAAAGCCGACATTTTCGATATCATTTGTGCGAATTGACTTCTGTGCATTCACAATTCGAGAATTATCTGGGATAATCCGTCCGTCAAAATATTTTTTTAATGTCGCTACACCACTATTAATCCATAATAAAGACGGATCATCTTGTGGAATGAGTGACGCACTCGGTTCAACGCGATGACCTTTTTCTTTAAAAAAATCTAAAAACATTTGTCTAACTTGTTGTGATGTCAACTGTTTCATTACAATATCACCTTCCATTTATGTGCTTTATTTTATTTATAAATAAAAAAATCTCATCACTGCATATTGCAGGGACGAGTTTCATTCGCGGTACCACCCTTATTATGAATAGAGATCTATTCATCACTTTAACACATAACGGTGTGTACCGGCGAGAATTAGTCGCACTCTAGTTTAGCTTCCATAGCTTTTTGGATAGGATTCCTTTCAGCCTTCGAGAATCCTTCTCTATTTCCCTAAGTTCTATGTACTCGTAACTATCATCGTCTTGTCATTATGAATATAATTAGCCATATTATATGAAAGATTCATCGAATTGTCAATCCTTCTAGCTACCTAAAGCGTAATTCGCCATCACTTTCACAACTGTTAAGATTGGAACTGCTAAAATCATACCAATAATTCCCCCTAATTGTCCGCCAAACAATAAAGCAAATATAATCATAACTGGATGAAGTTCTGTCGATTTACCAACGATATAAGGTGATAAAAAATTCCCCTCAATTAATTGAATTAAAAACACAGCCAATAAGGCATAAATGACCATTTTACCTGATATCGTTATAGCGATTAATACAACAGGAATCGAACCAATAATCGGCCCAAAATACGGGATTATATTTGTTAAACCCATAATAATACCGAGTAATAAAGGATAATTCATTCCTAATATGTGAAAAATCAAGTAAGTTACCATAGCGACAATAAACGAAACTAATAATTGTCCACGGATATACCCCCCTAGACTATCATTCATCGCTTGAATTAATTTAACGCAATCAGGTAAATAACGTTTAGGTATGAGCCGTTGTATGCCCTTTTTTAGTATTTGATAATCTTTTAGAAAATAAAAAACCAACACCGGTATAACGGTCAACCATACGACCATGCTAAATACTTTCGTAATACTTTCGATTAGCTTTCCAATAAATGCTTCAAGTTCTGCTTCAAGACCTGTAATAACATGATCAATCTTCGTATGTACGGTTTCAGGTAACCATGATGTTGATGCATAAATTTGGTAAATAATTGATTCGTACATTTCAAGTAACTCTGGTAAATGTTCATTAAAATCCCTTAATTGTAATACAAATGCTGGGTAAAAGCGATATATAAGATATGTTCCGCCACCAAAAAATATGAGATAGATTAGAATAATGGCGATACTTCGCGGGAAATTCAATTCATTCAGCTTCTTGACAACAGGATGTAAGAAATAGGCAATCAAACCAGCAATAATAAATGGGGAAAGAACCGACCACAGAAATGAAAAAAAAGCACTATAGAATGGAAAGAGCTTTACAAGCAGAAAAATAAATAAAAAAATAAATATGCCTGTGATGACCCAATATAAAAATTGAAGAGCACGACGTTTTACAAACATAGATGAGACTCCCATTCAAATAAATATTGAGTTATCAATGGATATTTCTCTCTTCTTCTGTAAATAAATCGTCGAGAGATATAAGGGAGCCATCAGCTTCAATTTCATGGACATTCAACCGATTACCTACTACTGTCATCTCAATATAACAATTCCAACAATAGTATTGGTCATTACCTACTTTACCAATATCTCTGCTTGAACAATTCGGACAACTTAGCCACATCACCATCACCTATTTATTCAAATGATATTTATGTTGATAGGGTTGCCCAAATTGAAGCATAGTATACATATTTTTTAATCCATAAAATCGTAAGGTGATAATTCTTCGTCCTTTTCATTGTTTACTTCAATTTGGAGTTTATTTAGTTTGTCTTTTAAAGATGTATAGCGCTTGTTCGTATCAAGCGTTTCAACACCGCTTAGAAAAGCATGTTTATCCCCACAAATTATCAATGAACGTTTTGCACGAGTTAATGCTGTATAAATTAAGTTTTTCCGGAGCATTCGACGGTAGCCACTCACAACGGGCATAATGACAATCGGAAATTCACTTCCTTGCGATTTATGAATCGATATACAAAAGGCATGCATTATATTCATATAGTCTTTTCTTTCATATACAACTTCACGTTCATCAAACGAAACAACGAGTTGTTCTTTATTATCGACATTTTCATCCTCTTTAAAGATGGCAACAACTTCGCCTATATCGCCGTTAAAAACCCCTTCTTCTGGCTGATTAACGAGCTGGATGACTTTATCTCCGACACGATATGTGACATCATTCATTTTTACTTCTCGTTTTCGATTTGTTTTTGGGTTGACAAGTTGTTGAATCGCTCGATTAATTGACATTATCCCTGCATCTGTCCGATACATCGGAGCTAAAATTTGAATGTCCCTCATATCAATTCCTTTTTCAAGTGCTTTTTGAATAATTGAAGAAATGACTTGAACAACTTGATTTTCATGACAGGAAATAAAACTGAAATCTCTATCCTTATTTAAGTCACTTACTTGTAATCGATCCCGCTTAATCAGGTGAGCAAGTTGAATGATTTTTGATCCCTCTTTTTGCCGATAAACATCTGTTAAAGTCACAAATGGAAGCGCCTGGTCTTCTAATAAGTCCGATAACACTTGACCAGGACCAACAGAGGGCAGTTGATCTTCATCACCAACGAGAAGAACCTGCATATCATTTGGAATCGCTTTAAATAACCAATTAGCCAACCATATATCTACCATTGAAAACTCATCCACAATTAATAATTTGCCAGATAAAGGTTTGGATTCATCTTTTTCAAAACTATCATCCCCGTCCCATCCGAGTAAGCGATGGATCGTTCCTGCTGGTAACCCTGTTGATTCTGTTAATCTCTTGGCTGCTCTTCCAGTAGGTGCTGTCAAAATAAACGGATAGTCTGCCTGATCATCGTATGACGAGAGATCGATTGATAAATCATGAATCATCGCAAATGCTTTAATAATCCCTTTAATCACCGTTGTTTTCCCTGTACCTGGTCCCCCCGTTAGAATCATCACTTTTGAATGAAGTGCTTGTTCAATCGCTTCAAACTGTTCTTTCCCATAACTTAACACTTCTTCTTCTTCGATTTTACCAATAATTTTCAATAACTCCGCTTTTGGTGTTTCATCTTCTATCGGATAGTCTAACAATCGTTTTAAATGAGAAGCAACACCATCTTCCGCATAGTATAGGACAGGTAAGTAAACACGTTCATCTTGAATAATAAGGTGTTTTTTCGTATTTAGTTCAAATAATCGGTCTAAGACTTCTTCCGCTGTTAATCTTCTATTTGCTGTTGTTAAAAGCCTTAATACTTGCTTAACACACAAATCAGTTGGCAAATAAACATGCCCATTTTGAGCACTTTGTTGTAATATATAAATACATCCTGCACCAATACGACTCGGATGATCATATGTGAGTCCATTTTTTCGAGCGATACTATCAGCTGTCATGAAACCAAACCCATCAATATCAAAAACAAGTTGATACGGATCAGATGAGATGATTTCAATCGCTTCATCCTTATATTGCTGATAAATTTTTTGTGCTAATTTCATACCAACCTGATATTTTGCGAGATAAATAGCAACTTGCTCAAATCCTTGATTTTCTTTTAAGCTTTCTACAATATTCTTAGCCGTTTCGCTTTTTAATCCTTTAATATCATTTAAAACATGAGGGGATTGGATGATCTTTTCAATCGCCCGTTCCCCTAGTTTGTTTACAATGCGTGTAGCAATTCTTTTCCCAACACCATAAAACAAATCACTTGATAAATAACTTATGAGTCCTTCCTTCGTATCTGGAATAAACGTTTGGTATGAATGCACGGCAAATTGTGTACCGTACTTTATATGGCTTTCAAGTTCACCATAAAAAAGATAGGACGTTCCTTCATGTAGATGAGCAAAATATCCTTTGATAACAATTTCACTTTCCTCAAATGAAGTATTTGTTTCGATAATACGAATTTTTACAATTGAAAATTGCTCTGTTTCATTGTGGAAAATCGTAAACAAAGGCTCGCCTTTCATATATAATTGTTGCTCTGATACTTGCTCCTCTAACATGGACAATAACCTCACAATCTACCATATATTACGATAATAATTGCTCAACTTTTTTCTTTCCATTTGCTGCGAGAACATGTTCTGGCTGTATCTCTAAAGCAGCTTTGAAATGTTCTTGTGCCTGTTTTAAATCATCCTGATACATAGCGATGACACCTAGGTTATAGTGAGCATCACTATGGTTTTTTTCTCTTTCTAAAACTGTTATAAAAACCGCTTTCGCTTCATTAATCATATGCAACTTGGCTATTGTTAAACCATATTGAAAAAGCATCTCAACATCACCCGGTTTTAATTCAGTTGCCCGTAATAAATATGGGGCAGCTAATTTTTCAAGTGCTTGTTGTTTAAATGTCATTCCCAGCATAAAATAAACATCCGCTTCTTCTAGACCAAGTTGAATTGCTTTCTCATAATAGGTTTGCGCTTGATTAAATTGCGCTGTTTCATAATAAAGATTACCTAAACTATAATAAGCAGTCGCTGATTCAACATCTAGTTCAACTGCTCGATTTAAAAACACCTCTGCACGTTCATAATCTTTAAGCATAATTAATAAATTTCCTAAGTTAATATAGCCGATTGGATTAAGAGGTTGTTCTTCAATCTGTTCTTGTAAGAGTTTAGCAGCTTCTTCGTATTTTTTCACGTTCATATACTGTATCGCTTTTTCTTGTTTATCCATACTCAACCCTCATTTATACGTATGTTAAAGCATGACCATCTTTTATAACTTGCTCAATCGTCCCACCGCCTAAGCACACTTCGCCATCATAAAAAACAACCGCTTGTCCCGGTGTAATAGCTCGAGCTTGTTCATGAAATCTAACATGAACACGATTGTCTTCTTTGACTTCCACTGTTACTGGACTATCTTTTTGACGATAACGGAATTTCGCTGTACATGTGAAATGGTTCTTTATTTTGTTTGGATTAATCCAATTGACATCTGTGGCGATTAATGAATCGGAATAGAGCGCTTCATGATGAAAGCCTTGTTCAACATATAAAATATTTTCTTCCAAATTCTTCCCAACAACAAACCACGGCTCTCCAGGGCCACCAATGCCCAGGCCTTGCCTTTGGCCTATCGTGTAATACATAAGTCCATCGTGTTTACCTTTCACTTCACCAGCTAAGGTTTGCATCTCTCCTGGTTGAGCTGGTAAATATTCACTTAAAAATGCTTTAAAATCACGTTCCCCAATAAAACATATCCCAGTACTATCTTTCTTATCTGCTGTCACAAGATTATGTTTTTTTGCAATCTCACGAACTTCATGTTTTTCTAAATGTCCTAATGGAAACATAACGCGTTTTAACACATCTTCTGTTAATTGATTTAAAAAATACGTCTGATCTTTATTCGAGTCAACACCACGTAACATTTCATATGTGCCATCTGTTTCTCTTACTTGCGCATAATGACCCGTCGCTACATAATCCGCACCTAATGATAAAGCATGATTTAAAAATGCCTTAAATTTTATTTCTTTATTACACATCACATCTGGATTTGGTGTTCTGCCAGCCCGATATTCATCCAGAAAATACGTAAATACTTTATCCCAATACTCCTTTTCAAAATTAACAGCATAATACGGGATATCTAATTGATTACATACACGAATCACATCATCATAGTCTTCAGTAGCTGTACAGACTCCGAATTCATCGGTATCATCCCAGTTTTTCATAAAAATTCCAACGACATCATAACCCTGTTCTTTCAGTAAAAGAGCCGTCACAGATGAATCGACACCCCCACTCATCCCGACGACAACACGTATATTTTTCTTATCCATTATTTCACCTTCTTTATTTAATCAAACGTTCAACAATTAAAGCAATCCGTCGTGCTGCTTCTTTAATATTTTCTTGATTATTCTCTATTCCAAAACTAAATCGAATCGAGTTATTCGTTCTAGGATCATTTTGGCTATACATCGCCACTAAAACATGTGATGGATCAACAGTTCCAGCTGTACAAGCACTACCACTTGATGCAGCGATTCCTTCTAAATCTAAATTTGTTAAAAAGCTTTCAACCTGTGTTCCTGGAAAACTGAGATTAACGATATTAGGAACGGATTGTGATAGATCTCCATTGATAGAAAATGATACACCTTCCTCTTTTAAGGTATCTAAAAAGAGGTTTCGATAATCTTCATATACAGATTGACGCGTTTTTTTAGATTCAAGCATCAATTCAACTGCTTTTTGAAAGCCAGCGACATTCACAATGTTTTCTGTTCCAGGACGACGTTTTCTTTCCTGTTCTCCACCGAAAGCTAATGGTGACATCTGAACTTTTTCATCAGCATATAAAAAGCCAATACCTTTAGGCCCATTGATTTTATGGGCGGATGTTGTTAACAGATCAATATTCATGTCATGCACATTGATATCTATTATACCGTAAGCTTGCACCGCATCCGTATGAAAATATGCTTGATGGTCTTTTAGTAGCTCACCGATTTCTGCTATCGGTTGAATCATACCTGTTTCATTATTCACATACATCACGGACACAAGAATCGTCTCATCAGTTAATGATTGTTTGACTTCTTCAACAGATACACCGCCGAATTCATCTACCGGTAAATAAGTCACGTTAAAACCATTTTGTTCAAGGAATTCGACTGCATGAAGTACAGCATGATGTTCCTGCTTAGTCGTAATAATATGGTTTCCTTTATCTTTATTAGCTAGGGCTGTACCTATTAATGCAAGATTATCTGCTTCTGTTCCACCACTTGTAAAATAAATATCTTTTTCACTCGCATGAATACTTTTAGCCACTGTTCCCCTAGCCTCATCTAATATTTGTCTTGCTTTTCTTCCGTAAGCATGGATGCTTGATGGATTCCCAAAGACGGTTTCCATAGTCGAATGCATTTTTTTAATAACATCTGGATGAAGTGGTGTTGTTGCTGCATGATCAAGGTAAATGGGTTGCATCTTAATCTTTCCTTTCTAAAAACACATCTAAATATAAAACATATAAGCTTCTTGTGGCTGGTTGTTGTCATACTCAACCAAGTCTTCTAATGTCGTTTCTTCTAAAACTTCTTTTACCGCATCTCTTATCTTGAGCCACAGGGCTTGTTTAGCAGGTGATTCATCTTCAAGAGCCTCAACTAAAACAATCGGTCCTTCTAATACACGGATAATATCCTTAGCACTTATATCTTTTGGGTGTTTCGTTAACTTATACCCTCCATAAGCACCACGCACACTCTTGATTAAACCTGCATTACGTAGTAACGTTGCTAATTGTTCTAAATAATGATCTGATAAATCATTTTCTTTGGCAATTGTTTTAATCGGGACAGGACCTTTCCCATACTGCTTTGCTACTTCAATCATAATGGTTAAACCGTAACGCCCTTTTGTTGATATCTTCATCAGGAAACCCTCCATTACAATAAAAACATGAAACAAATCTATACGAAATCAATGTAATTTGTATGAATTAATGATACCCTTTATTATATCATGACAACTTATATGTTCAATTTCAACCTATTAAGTTTAGTTAATATATTGATAAAGGAAGATGTTTAATGCAAAAACAACCATTAGCATATCGAATGCGCCCATCACATATCGATGACATTATCGGTCAAAAGCATCTTGTTTCAGAAGATAAAATTATACATCGTATGGTAAAGGCAAAGCAGTTAGCATCGATGATTTTATACGGACCACCTGGAACGGGAAAAACATCTCTCGCATATGCTTTAGCTAAAAGCTTAAATCTACCTGTTAAATTATTAAACGCGGTTGTCGATAAGAAAAAAGATATGGAGATTGTCGTAGCAGAAGCTAAAATGACAGGACATATTGTGCTTATTTTAGATGAAGTACATCGATTAGACAAAGCAAAACAAGATTTCTTATTGCCTCATTTGGAAAGTAATTTAATTACGATGATTGGCTGCACAACAAGCAATCCTTATCATGCTATAAATCCAGCCATTCGCAGCCGTTGTCACCTTTTTGAACTTCATTCCTTAACAATAGATGATGTGAAAGAAGCAATAAATCGCACGATAGATGATCAGGAAAAAGGTCTTGGAAACTATGACATCATCCTTAACGATGACGCACTTAATCATTTTGCAATCGCCGCAAATGGTGACTTACGTTCTGCTTTAAATGGACTTGAATTAGCTGTATTTTCGACACCACCAAATGAGAATAACCAAGTCTTTATCGATTTGACTACCGCTGAAGAATGTATGCAAAAGAAAAGCTTTTCACATGATAAGGATGGTGATCAACATTATGATGTCCTATCGGCCTTTCAAAAATCAATTCGTGGAAGTGATGTTGATGCAGCACTCCATTATTTAGGGCGGCTTATTGAAGCACAAGATCTCGATAGTATTGGTCGGCGTATGATTGTGACGGCATACGAAGATATCGGATTAGCTAATCCACAAGCTGGACCACGAACAATCGCTGCTGTTGAGGCAGCAGAAAGGTTAGGCTTCCCTGAGGCACGTATTCCCCTTTCTGTTGCTATTATTGAACTATGTCTCTCACCGAAATCAAATTCCGCCTATAAAGCATTAGATCTAGCTTTAAGCGATATTCGTCAAGGGAAAATAGGTGATATACCAAACCACTTAAAAGACGCCCATTATAGTGGAGCCAAACATTTAGGACGAGGTGTTGACTATAAATACCCACATCACTCTGAATCAGGCTGGGTATATCAAGAATATCTACCAGAATTGATTAAAAATCGCCAGTATTATAAGCCTAAAGAAACCGGAAAATTTGAAAGAGCTTTTAAGAAAGTGTATGAAAATATTAAACAGCAAAAAAAGAACCGTCAAGAGTAACGTATAAATCTTTTCCGAAACGGTCAAACTACTATAAAAGCATTTCCACTAGTTTTCTCATAATATTTTAGATAACCGTCGTAGGAAAAGGAGTTGAAAAGAATGGCTAAGGTAAGACAAGATGCCTGGTCCCATGAAGATGACTTATTATTAGCTGAAACTGTTTTACGGCATATCCGTGAAGGTAGTACCCAACTTAATGCTTTTGAGGAAGTTGGGGATAAATTAAATCGCACATCTGCTGCTTGTGGTTTCCGCTGGAATGCTGAAATCCGCAAGAATTATGTCGATGCCATTGAACTAGCTAAAAGACAACGTAAAGAACGAAAGCGTGCCTTAGAAAGAAAAAAGAAACAACCTCAATATCAATTACCAACTATTTCAGAAGAACAGCAACAAACAACTAGTGGACAAACAAACTATCAAGATAATGGAAGGATGTCTTTTGATTCTGTTATCTACTTTCTCAAACAAATAAAAGAGGAATATGTTTCTACAACCCAAAACAAACTAACTTATGATTTATTAAAACAAGAAAATAATAAATTAAAAGCGGAAATCGAGCAACTAACAAAGAAATTAAATGTGACTGAAAAACAATTAACTACCATACAAGAAGACTATCAAACATTCATTCAAATTATGGATCGCGCTCGTAAAATGACCGTTTTTGATGGTGAAGATACCATTAAACCACCGAAGTTTCGCATGGATAAAAACGGTAATCTTGAGCAACTCGCTAATAGCTCAGGGAACTAAAAAAACTCTTCCATTTAGAATGGAAGAGTTTTTGCTTTTAAGAATCCCAATTGTGCCGTCCAAATGATGCTTTTGATCCCGCTCTTGGCAGGTGGGTGCTCTGTTTTATATTTTATACTTCCCCTTGAAAAGGGCGTGTATGCCACATAAAAACTTTTGCAAGCTCCCTATCATTTTAGTGTTCGGTCAAAAATGTAATTTGGACGTACACATCAGGATTTTTCTATCTGATTGTAAATTAATCTTAACATAGGACTGTATCAATTTCAATACATTCTTTCATGACGTTTTCGTTACAATATCACATCAATTTAACAAATGACTAAAATTGTTCTTTTATTTTCTTTCAAGCATACATATATGAAGTTCATGTAATTGTGTCTCACTTACCTCGCTAGGTGCATCTGTTAACAAGTCAGAGGCAGATGCCGTTTTCGGAAAGAGAATCGTATCCCGTAAATTGGAACGTCCAGCTAATAGCATGACAATTCGATCTAACCCAAGAGCTACTCCACCGTGAGGCGGTGCCCCATATTCAAGAGCTTCAAGTAAAAAGCCAAATTGTTCATCTGCTTCTTCTTTCGTAAATCCAAGTGCATCAAACATCTTATCCTGTAGGTCTTTTTGATAAATTCTTAATGACCCACCTCCAAGTTCATAACCATTAAGCACAAGATCATATGCTTTAGCACGAACATTTCCTGGGTCTGTGGTTAATTTATCTAAGTCCTCTTCAACTGGCATTGTGAATGGATGATGAGCCGCAGAATAACGCCCTTCCTCCTCATCGTATTCCAATAATGGCCAGTCCGTCACCCATAGGAAATGAAAGACGTCATGATCAATTAATTGTAATTCCTTACCTAACTTAAGGCGTAATGCACCGAGACTTTGGAGTACAACATCTGAACGGTCAGCAACGAATAACAATAAATCGTCATCTGTTACATCAGCATATTCAATCAGCTGTTTCTTTTCTTCGTCGCTTAAAAACTTAGCAATCGGTCCTTTTAACTCACCTGCACTCTGCTTTAACCAAGCAAGTCCTTTAGCCCCGTATACTTTTACATACTCTGTTAGTTGATCAATATCCTTACGTGAATAATCATCAGCATGACCTTTAACATTTAATAAGCTGACACGTCCACCTGATTCAACTGCGCCTTTAAACACGTTAAAGTCTGAGTCCTTAAATATATCACTTACATGAATAAGTTCCATACCAAATCGCGTGTCTGGTTTATCTGAACCGTACCGATTCATTGCTTCATCATATTTCATATGTGGCAATGGAAGTGTTATGTCAATATTTTTCACTTTTTTCATCACGTGCTGCATCATTCTTTCAGTTAAGCTCATTATTTCTTCTTGTGTCATAAATGATGTTTCAATATCAACTTGCGTAAATTCGGGTTGACGGTCAGCACGTAAATCTTCATCTCTAAAACAACGAGCAATTTGATAATATTTTTCAAAGCCACTTACCATAAGCATTTGTTTAAAAAGCTGTGGTGATTGTGGTAAAGCGTAAAATTCTCCTGGATGAACACGACTAGGTACGAGATAATCACGTGCACCTTCTGGCGTGCTTTTCGTTAAAATCGGTGTCTCCATTTCGAGGAATGCATGCTCATTTAGAAAATGACGAATCTCTTGCGTAATTTGATGACGTAATTTAAATGTATCTTGTAACTTTTGACGTCGTAAATCAAGATAACGATATTTTAAACGGATATCTTCTGAGACATCTGTTTGATTAGCAATCGTAAAAGGTGGGGTTTTTGAATGGTTTATTATATTTATTGTTGACGCAATAACTTCAATTCCCCCTGTCTTCATATCAGTATTAATTGTATTCTCGTCTCGAGCTACAACTTTACCAGATACTTCAATTACATACTCACTTCGTACTTTCTCCGCTATTTGTAAAGCCTCTTGTGATATTTCAGGGTTAAATACGATTTGAACGATACCTGAGCGATCACGTAAATCAATAAAAATAAGTCCACCTAAATCACGTCTTTTTTGTACCCAACCTTTCAAGCAGACATTTTCATTTATTTGTGACTCAGTTAAGGTTCCAGCAAAAATTCGTTCACTCACGATGTGACCTCCTTATAGTTTTTCCTTTAATGTTTGAACTAACTGTGATAATTTAACTTCTATTTGTTCTCCGCTTTCCATATCTTTGACATTAATAATTTCTTTAGATAATTCTTCTTCGCCAAGAACGAGAACGTATTTAGCATGTAACCGATTGGCTGCTTTAAATTGTGCTTTAACTTTCCTACCTTGATAATCTTGATCAACTTGAATACCATTTTGTCGTAATTCATGGACGATTTTGAATACAGCTTTTTGTTGAATCTCACCCATCGTTACTAAATAGCAGTCTAAAGACTGATCAATAGGCAATTCAATGTTTTCAGCCTCTAATGCTAATAACAAGCGTTCAATACCCATTCCAAAACCGATACCTGGTGTTTCAGGACCACCTAATTCTTCAATCAACCCATCATAACGCCCACCACCAGCAAGTGTCGTTATCGCGCCAAATCCTTCTGCTTCACTCATTATTTCAAAAGCTGTATGGTTATAATAATCTAAGCCACGCACAAGATTAGGATCAACTTCATAGTCAATTCCTATCTCTGTTAAAAGATTAAGCACTTCATCAAAGTAATGACGTGATGCATCATTTAAATAGTCAAGAATGGACGGTGCTTCTTCCATCGCGGGATGTTCAGCATCTTTTTTACAATCGAGTAACCGTAAAGGATTTTGTTCTAACCGGAGTTGACAATCACTACATAGCTCTTCTTTATGTGGTATAAAATGACTCACTAGGGCTTCACGATATGCTTTTCGGCTTTCTTTATCCCCTAAAGAATTAATAACGAGTTTTAATGATTTTAACCCTAGTGTTCGATAAATGGTCATCGCTAAATCAATGACTTCGACATCAACTGCAGGATTTCTCGCGCCTAGTACTTCGACACCGAATTGATGTAATTGTCGCATTCTTCCATGCTGGGGACGTTCATAGCGAAATAGTTCCATAAAATAAAATAATTTATGTGGTTGATTCGGATCACCATATAGTTTATTTTGAACATAAGCACGAGCAACAGAAGCTGTTCCCTCCGGACGAAGTGTTAAACTTCGACCGCCACGATCTGTAAATGTATACATTTCTTTTTGAACGATATCTGTCGTGTCACCGACACTACGCTGGAAGATCTCCGTATGTTCAAACGTAGGTGTGCGAATTTCTTCATAATGGTATGCCCGACAGATTGCTTTAATTTTTTCTTCAACGTATTGCCACTTTCTCGTATCCTTTGGTAATAAATCAACTGTTCCACGTGGTGCACCAATATTCATGTTCATCTCTCCTTCACATATTATTGTCAAATAAAAAAACTCTCGTCCCCTAAATAAAATTAGGGACGAGAGTTCTCCCGCGTTGCCACCCTTGTTGATGCCATATTGAGCATCCACTTCACACAGTTAACGCCTGTGAACGGCTAAATCTACATATCATTCGATATAGCACTTCCGGAGTGTCTTTCATTGGGATATCGTGTAAAATGCTTCCAGCCACTGGCATTTTATCTCTGAACAGATAAGACCCAACTACTTGCTCCATCAATAGTTTTTACTTATTAACGTATAAAAGTCTTATTATGAATAGTTACTATATTAATATTTGCCTTGTCTTCTGTCAAGTACATGCTTCAATAATTAATTTATCGATTTTCACTATCAATGATAATCGTCACAGGTCCCGCATTTGTGAAACGAACATCCATCATAGCGCCAAACTGCCCTGTTTCCACATGAATACCTTCTTCATGTAACATTTGATTAAATGAATCGTACAATGACTCTGCTAATTCTGGTTTAGCGGCTTGAACAAAGCTTGGTCGGCGTCCTTTTCTCGTATCAGCATACAATGTAAATTGTGAAATCGATAATACGCCACCTTGAACATCTTTTAGAGATAAATTCATTTTCTCATTTTCATCTTCAAAAATACGTAGATTTATTATTTTATTAACGAGGTATTTAACATCTTCCATTGTATCATCATGTGTTACACCTAATAAAACAACTAAACCATGGTCAATTTGGCCAATCATTGTACCTTCTACCGTAACTGTCGCTTCTTTTGTTCTTTGTATAACCGCCCTCATAAATTAAAAACCTCTTTTCTACTATATTAATGTAAGACACGTGACACAGTATATACATCTTTAATCTGTTTAACCTTTCTAACAATGCGATGTAAATGGCTTTTATTATGAATTAAAATCGTCAATTGAATGGTTGCTATTTTTTGATGATCTGTTTTGCCATTCACATGGGTGATACTCGTATTCATCTCATTAATTACTTGTAATACTTCATTTAATAAACCTTTACGATCAAACCCAGTAATTTCTAAATCAACATGATATTCTTTCTTATTTTGCGTTGTCTCCCACTGAACAGGTAACAGGCGGTGTTGAGCTTCTTCACCTTTAATATTCAAGCAGTTAACGCGATGGACGGACACACCTCGCCCTTTCGTTATATAACCGACAATTTTATCACCTGGAACAGGATTACAGCATTTTGATAGGCGGATTAAAATATTGTCAATGTCTTCTACGACAACACCTGAATCACCTTTTTCTCTTCTTTCTGAAACAACGTCATGTTTTTTCTCTTCAATCGTTTCTTCGAGATTTTTTTCTTTTTGCTTTGTTTCACGAAGTTTATCAGTTAGGCGTGTAGCAATCAATGCTGCCGTAATACCTTGATAACCGACGGCTGCATACATATCGTCTTCATTAGCAAAACTAAATTTTTCAAAAATACGTTGTAAATTATCAGGAATTATAACATCCTTTGGTGAAAAGCCCAGCGTACGAATTTCCTTCTCGACCATTTCCTTCCCTTTTGTAATATTCTCCTCACGACGCTGCTTTTTAAAAAACTGTCTGATGCGATTTTTTGCCTGCGATGTCTGAGTAATATTCAACCAATCATGAGAAGGGCCATAGGAATGTTTTGATGTGAGTACTTCGACAATATCTCCTGTTTTTAACTTATAATCAAGGGGCTCCATTTTTCCGTTGATTTTTGCTCCGACTGTTTGATTCCCAATTTCAGTATGAATTCGATAAGCAAAGTCAATGGGAACCGAGCCTGATGGTAATTCAATTACATCACCTTTTGGCGTAAAAACATAGACCATATCAGAAAACAAATCAACTTTTAACGATTCCATAAATTCTTCTGCATCATTTGTTTCATTTTGCCATTCTAATATTTCACGAAACCATTTTAACTTCTTTTCAAAGGATGGACTCGTATGATTGGTTTGATTTCCTTCTTTATATGCCCAATGTGCCGCGATTCCAAATTCAGCTATCTCATGCATTTCTTTCGTTCGGATTTGTACTTCTAAAGGGTCGCCTTGTGGTCCAATAACCGTCGTGTGTAAAGATTGATATAAATTTGGTTTGGGCATCGCAATATAATCTTTAAAACGCCCAGGCATTGGTCGCCAGCATGTATGAATGATTCCTAAAACGGCATAACAGTCTTTAATACTATCAACAATAACCCGAACAGCTAATAAGTCATAGATTTCATCAAATTGTTTATCTTGTTTCGTCATTTTACGATATATGCTATATATATGTTTTGGGCGTCCAGAAATATCAGCAGTAATCTTGACATCTTCTAATTGCCGATTAATTTCGCCAATCACATCATCAATATACGATTCTCTTTCCACCCGTTTTTGTTTCATGAGGTGTGCAATTCGATAGTATTGTTGTGGATTAAGATACCTTAAGGCCGTATCTTCTAATTCCCACTTAATCGTAGAAATCCCTAAACGATGTGCCAATGGTGCGAAAATTTCAAGTGTTTCATTTGAAGTACGACGTTGTTTGTGCGGTGGCATATATTTTAATGTACGCATATTGTGCAGTCGGTCTGCTAATTTAATCAGAATGACCCGCATATCTTTCGCCATAGCTACAAACATTTTACGATGATTTTCAGCTTGAATGGCTTCCTGTGATTTATATTTTATCTTACCTAATTTTGTAACACCATCTACAAGCATAGCCACTTCTTCATTGAAAGCTTCTGCTAGTTCTTCTTTAGTCACGTCTGTATCCTCTACAACATCATGCAAAAAACCACCAGCAATTGTTGCAGCATCCATTCTTAGTTCGACTAAAATCCCAGCTACTTGAACAGGATGTGTCATATATTTCTCACCGGATTTTCTAAATTGTCCTTCATGAGCTTTGTCAGCAAATTGATAGGCACGATAAATAAATGCCACATCATCTTCTGATAAATAATCTTTCGCTTGGTCCATAATACCATCAATTGTCATTTGATCGTCTTTTGCCATTGATTAATCACCTTTAATATGAGTTGTAGAGAATATGCTTTCCTATTAGTATCGAAAATTTTTCACAAAAAGTAAAGTATTTCACATACGAAATCTATAAAACAAGAGGCCTAACGTCGTTTTCTAGAACGCTAGACCTTTATAATTACTTTATCATTTATATTGCATGAGTGCCATAACATCATAATCGGTGAGCTTGTCCATACCATTCAAGTAAGCTAGTTCAATTAGAAAAGCACAACCAACAACTATTCCACCAAGTTCTTCAACTAGTTTAATTGTTGCTTCAATCGTTCCTCCAGTAGCAAGTAAATCATCAGTGATTAACACACGTTGTCCAGGTTTGATGGCATCTTTGTGAATCGTTAAGACATTTTCCCCATACTCTAGCCCATAAGATACTTTAATAACGTCTCGTGGTAGCTTTCCTTCTTTACGAACAGGTACAAAGCCTATTTCAAGTGCATAGGAGACAGGACAGCCTATAATAAAGCCTCTCGCTTCAGGACCAACGATAACATCGGCTTTTTTCTCTTTGGCATAGGCAACAATATCATCGATTGCGCTTTTAAACACTTCTCCGTTGTCCATTAATGGTGTAATATCTTTAAATTGGATCCCCTTTTTCGGCCAATCTTGAACAATTTTAATATGTTTTTTATAATCCATACGACATTTCCTCCTTGGGCATTTGCATCGCGGGTAGACATGATTGAAACCACGCTACCAAACCTTCATATGTCGAATAAAATAATGTTTTTTCTATTTTGGCACGTGCTATAAGTTGTTGGTACGTATGTGATGTTTGCAATTCCCGCTTTTGCGGAGAAGATTCCAGTTGAATTACTCCATCTTCTATAGTAACAAAATTTAATTCAAAAAACACTTTAGACATCCACCAAATCTTTTGCTTTGACCATTGTTTTTCAGCCATTATTCGCTGATGTTCAATTTTCAGGTCGAGTTTTTTTCGATGATAAATAAGAGCGTAATACCATTTGAAATCTTCACGTGTCGGTATCGGTGTCATGTAAGCACTCTCTTCCACCTCGAAACAAGCAAATATATTATATGGATTAACCTTATTGACAATCGTTTGTAAAGTAGATAGATCCTGTGGTAAATCATAAATATACAGCGCATCAGCCTCATGAATATCTGTCAAGTCGGATGTGTAATAAACAAGCTGCATTGTTTTTGGGATGTCATACTTCTGCTCATTACCCATGTTAATGAGAGCGAGTTCACGTTGGTGTTGTTTGTTAAATAAAGCATATTCACGGATTAACTTTCCACGATAATCAAAGATTTGTCGCTCTGATATTTGTATGTCTTCTATAATCATTTGTGGCTTTTTAAATCCATTCCATTCATTGATACCTAATTCACCGACAATCGTTATGTCAGTTTTTGGTGTCATATATGGATACAAATGACCCATTCGAAAACCAATCGCTTCCATGATACCATTCTCATGCTCAAATTGTAATTTTAGATGATTTTTCAAATGACCGATTTGTCTAATCTCTTTAGGTTGAGCACTAATTTGAAAAATAGGTTTAGGATTCCCCATTCCAAATGGTGCTAATTGATTAATTTCCGCTATTAACGTTTCATTAACGTCATTCACATCGATACTGTAATTAATATCAATGACAGGTATAAAATCTTCAGCTGTCAATTGTTCTCGAATGATTTGATTCAAACCATTCATTAATTCAGCTAGATTTTCCACACGTAATGTCATTCCTGCAGCTTGTGCATGTCCTCCAAAACTGGTAAATATGTGCTTGATTTGCATGCAACTATTAAACAAGTCAAATGCTGGGATACTCCGCGCCGACCCTTTGGCAAGCTCTGTTTCTGAATTAATGTTAAGAACTATGGTAGGACGGTTATATTTCCTTACGAGTCTGGATGCTACAATCCCTAAGACTCCTTCATTCCAGCCTTCTTTGTAAACGATAATGACCGATTGCTGATCATTTGGATCAACCATTGCTTCAGCCTCTTCGACAATCTGTTGAACAATCTGTTGCCGCTCTTCGTTAATAGATTGAATTTCTTCCGCTAATAGACGAGCCTGTTCTTCATCTTGTGAAAGAAGAAGTTCAACAGCCATGTCAGCATCTTGTAAACGACCAACAGCATTTAATCGTGGTCCAATTAAAAAACCAACATCTTCTTCCGTTACGATTCCTTCGATTTCACATTGTTTTTTTAACGCTATAAGCCCAGGCTTTTCTGTCGCTGATAGTTTTTCTAATCCATAATATGCTAGGATTCTATTTTCATTAATTAAAGGAACTAAATCGGCAATGGTGCCTATCGCTACAAAGTCTAGTAAATGTTCTGGAAAAAAACCTAAAAGATATTCAGCAAATTTAAATGCTACACCGACTCCTGCTAGTTCATGAAAAGGATATGATTCTGAACATTTTGGATGAATAATTGCATAGGCATCAGGAAGCTCACCTTGTATCTCATGATGGTCGGTGATGATTAAGTCAATTCCCAACTGTTTCGCAACAGTCGCTTCATGATGTGCACTAATGCCATTATCAACGGTAACAATGACATTGAAGCCATTCTCTTTAGCCTCAATAAAAGCTGCTTCATTTGGTCCATATCCTTCGGTAAAACGATTCGGAATATAGAAATCACACTCTGCACCAAGTTCATTTAGTACAGTCATTAATAATGCGGTAGATGATACTCCGTCTGCATCATAATCACCATAAACTAAAATCTTCTCCCGCTCTTCAATTGCTTTATGTATTCGCGTTGCTGCTTTTTCAATCATTGAAATTTTTTCCGGTTCGTGTAACTGTTCTAATTTCGGAAAGATAAATGATTCTATCTCTTCCCTTTCCGTTATCCCACGCTGGAGGAGTAATTGATGAAGCACAGGGGACAAATGACTCTCTGTACTTTCCAAATTAAGATGTGATTCATTAATAATATTCCAATATGATTGATTTTTTAACATACATTCACCCCTGACCTATTTATTATACAGAACTGTGAGCAATGGAGCAATGACAAGAAACAAACAAAAAAGTAAAACTCCCATACTCTTTATGAATATGGGAGTTCTATTTTCTAATTTAAACTTGTGGGCCCTCAACACGTTTTTTCTTTCTAAAATCGACGGGCTTTTTAGGAAGCATTTTGCCCCGCCATACAAGCCACAACTGGGAAGCTAAGAATAGTGACGAATATGTTCCCATTATTAAACCGACCGTTAAGGCTAGTGCAAAAGGTGCAATAGATGGCGCACCTAAGATTAAAAATGATAGGACGGCAAGTATGGTGGTAATCGATGTATTAATACTTCGGGTGAAAGTTTGTAATAAACTATTATTAATAATTCGTGCCAGCTCTTTTTTAGAACGGATTCGTTTTTCTTTTCTTAGATTTTCACGAATTCGGTCAAACGTAACAATCGTATCGTTAATCGAGTAACCGACAATGGTTAAAATAGCTGCAACAATCGTAATATCAAACTCTATTCGAGTTACACTGAAAAAGACGAGTATGAAAAAGGCGTCATGAAGGAGAGCTATTATAGCTGTTACAGCAAAATAAATTTCAAAACGGAATGTGACATAAATAATCATACCGATTGTTGCAAGTCCAACAGCAATAAGCGCATTTTTCACAAGCTCTTCTCCGACTATTGGTGATACAACGCTAACGTTTGGCTCGATATCAAATTTATCCATAAAAAATTTCTTCACTTCTTTAATTTTACTATCAGATAATACCGTATCGAACCGTGCTACAGCAATTTCTTTATCATCACCTGATAAAACGATTGATTTAGCTTCCACATCAAATTGTGCAAAATCTTGCTCAATTTCCTCTGCTTTCAATGATGTATCGGCCATCACTTCAATACGTGAACCACTTGTAAAGTCAATGCCTGGATTAAGTTGAAAGAGAACTAATGATATGGCTCCGATAATGACCATTAAAGCTGAAGCTATGAAAAACTTTTTCTTGTGTTGGACGACATTGATTTTACGTCCCATAAAGGAAGCTTCTTTTTCTTCTTTTTCAGATATATGACGAATGCTTTCTTTCTTGACACCGAACCAACTTGGACGACTCTTTAAGAACGGCAGACGTATCCAAAGTTGTAATAGTAGGCGTGTGCCATAAACCGCTGTTAAAAAGCTCACAATAATACTAACAATTAACATTGTAGCGAATCCCTTAACAGCGCTAGTTCCATAGGCGAATAAGATGACAGCGGCTAACAGTGTCGTTAAATTCGCATCTAAAATAGATCTAAGTGAATTTTTTGTTCCAGCTTTAAATGAGGCGGGTAACGATTTACCAGAACGAATTTCTTCCTTTATTCGTTCAAATGTAATAACGTTCGCATCAACAGCCATACCGACCCCTAGAATCAGGGCTGCAATTCCAGGCAATGTGAGCACACCATGCATTAATTTAAACACGAGTAATATAAGAAATACATATAAGACGAGATTAACCGATGCAATCATGCCTGGAAAACGGTAGACAATAAGCATAAATAAAAGGATTAAACCAATTCCAATTATACCTGCAAACACTGTTTTATTTAATGCTTGTTCCCCGAATTGTGCACCAACAGATGTTGAGTATAGTTCTTTCATATTAACCGGTAATGACCCTGAGTTAATAATATCCGCTAAATACTTCGCCTCTTCGATTGTAAAGCTACCTTCAATCATAACATCTGTCGTGTTTAACGTATCGTTTACTGCAGGAGATGAAACGAATTTAGGTTCTTCTTTAGTAGCCTCTTCTTTAAATGAATCTCCTTCTTCGTAATCCATCCAAATGACGAGTAAATTATTCGGTGCACCCATGTTTTTTATTTTCGTTGTAACGTCTGCAAATTTCGATGCACTTTTTAATTGTAATGTCACAATAGGCTGATTTGTGTCTTGATGGAAGTCCTGTTTAGCACTTCCTTCCTTCACATCCGCCCCATCGAGAAGCTTATTATCGTTGACATCACGGAAAGACAGGACAGCACTTGTTGCTAACATATCCCTTGCTTGTTGTTGATCCTTAACACCTGCAAGTTGAACACGTATACGGTCCTCCCCTTCAATATCAATATTTGATTCACTAATACCTAGACGGTTAACACGATCATTTAAGGTTCTTACAGTTCCTTCTAAAAGTGTACGTGTTATCTTTTGATCATCATCGACCGGTTTGACTTCGTAAAGAATTTCGAAGCCACCTTGAAGATCTAATCCTAAATTAATATCTTTTACAATACCTTTTGTTTGTGTTCCGACCGTTAATCCAATGAGGATTACGATAAGGAAAAAGGCGATTATTCTGCCTTTGTTTTTCATTCAACTTACTCCTTTCTCTCCTTAACCAAAACAGTTAGTCGTCATGCTTATTTTTTTGTGAGCGCTTGAATGGAAGCCATCAAATCATCTGCTTGGTAAGCATCAATGGTCATATAATTCATATATTCGGTTGTACTAAGATGATAAACTTCCTGGACAATTTCATGTAATCGTCTCTCGGGGTTGCCTTTCCATACGCGTTCGACTAAACAGTTCCACACATCCTCCAGCGTCACTTTTGAATATCCTAATAATTTAAATTCTTGCACTTTACTCTCTAAGACAGGATGGATGTAAGCTTTCCATTCCTGAACAGTCTTAGTCGTTTCCAAGCCATCTCCCCCGCTTTCTAATTTAATTATGTAATCTTGTCATGTCTGTCCTACTTTATAGCATATATATCATTGTATATGAAAACTTTATTTTTGAGAAGGCAGGTTAGCCAAGTTGTCTAAACAAACTTTTTTAAAAGGGACATTAATTTTAATATGTGCTGGCATGATTACGCGTCTGTTAGGATTTGTTAATCGACTTGTTCTGGCTCGATTAATCGGCGAAGAAGGGGTCGGTTTGTTCATGATGGCATTACCTACATTGTTTCTCATCATTGCTATGACGCAAATGGGACTACCAATAGCCATTTCAAAACGTGTTGCAGAAGCTGAAGCACAGCAAAATAAGGAAAAGGTAAAACAAATTCTTGTCGTTTCATTAGTGATTACTTCTATTTCTAGTATCATCTTTACGACAGTTATGATTCTAGGTGGATCATTTATTGCGACGACATTATTAACGGATGAACGAACTTTCTATCCACTAATAGCGATTAGTCCAATTGTTCCAATCATCGCTATCGCCGCTGTAATCAGAGGTTACTTTCAAGGTAAACAAAATATGAAACCACAAAGCATTGCCATGGTTATTGAACAAATCATCCGCATATCTTGTGTCTATCTCTTTGTTAAACTACTTCTTCCCTATGGTATTGAGTTTGCTGCTGCAGGCGCGATGTTCAGTGTGATCTTAGGCGAATTCATATCGCTATTATACATGGTTTACCAATTCAGACAGGAAAAGTCAGTAAAAATAAGAACAAACTTCTTTAACACATTACGTTCTAGTAGACAAGCATTACAAGAGTTATTCTCGATTGCTTTACCAACTACTGGGAGTCGTATGATTGGTTCCATTTCTTATTTCTTCGAACCGATTATCGTTTCCCAGAGTCTAGCGATTGCGGGTATTACGACAGCACTTGCTACTAAACAATATGGAGAATTAGCTGGTTATGTTCTGCCACTTTTACTTTTACCAACTTTTATTACAAATTCATTAGCGGTTGCTCTTGTGCCATCTATATCAGAAGCTGATGCCAGATCACATCACGCACTTATTCATTATCGGATTCATCAGGCAATCCGTATTTCTTTTGCATCTGGTGCAATTGCAACAATTATCCTTTCGTTATATTCTAAAGAGATTTTAACCATTATTTATGGTACAGCTAATGCCAGTCCCTTTATCATCTTGATGGCACCCTTTTTTATATTGCTTTATATTCAATCCCCTCTACAGGCAGCATTACAGGCCTTAGATTTAGCTAAACCAGCGATGTGGAATAGTTTATTTGGGAATCTAATGAAGTTTATTATTTTATTCTTGCTAGCGTCTAATCAACAATTTGGCATTATGGGAGTCGCTATTGCTATGTGTGTTGGGGTTGTTTTAGTCACTTTATTACATCTTTTTACATTAAAAAAGGCAATTCAATTTCATATCCCTTTTTATGATTTAATCAAAATGATTGCGCTTCTTGGAATCACTTGGTTGATTGGGCGGTTTATATATAATCAAGCAATCTCAATTGACATCGGATTATTAATCACTCATTGTTTAATCCTTGGAGTCATCTATGTCTTACTATTATTCGTCTTAAGATTTATTACAAGAGACGAATTAACACAACTTCCGTTTATTAATCGTTGGTTTTAAATTGGTCTAAACAAGGGGATATTTGAATAAACTAACGATAGATGGACAATCATGACGAGGGGGGAGTATGTTGCGCCAACAAGTAAGCAGTTTATTTTACGGGTGGATCATCATTTTAAGTATCATCCTTGTGACAAGTTTCATCTTGGCTTTTTTACTACGTTTTACCGAATTAAATGATCCTACTCTTTCATGGGTCACTTTAGTCGTGGGATTATTTGCCTTTTTCTCAGGAGGACTTGTCGCTGGTATGAAAGGGAAGTCAAAAGGTTGGATGACAGGTATGATAACAGGTGGTAGTATGACATTGGTAATCTTTCTTATCCAGTATCTTGGGTATAAACAGGGATTTTCTTTTGAACAGTTTCTCTTCCATATCGGCTATATATTTGCTGCAATGTTTGGCGGCGTTATTGGGGTTAATCTAACGGTAGATGGTTAATCGAAAGGTTGTTAAAAGGGAAGTCGTTAAGCAACTTCCCTTTCATTTACTCACTCTTGATTTAAGACTTCACGAACTGCTCCACGGTCATATGTAAGTTTTGTACCGTCTTCAGCTTGAATAACAATTGTATTCTCATCCATCGCATGAATTACACCGTGAAGTCCACCAATGGTGATAATTTTATCCCCTTTTTGAAGGTCTGCTTGCATCTGTTGAACTTGTTGTTGTCGCTTCTTTTGTGGGCGAATTAACATGAAATAAAAGATAACAAACATTAATATTATGGGAATCAATGGTCCAAGTGCTCCTAATCCTTCCATTTTATCCCCTCCTTTCGCATATACTTATTTTAAAAGTTTTTTGCATTTGGTTTGTTTAAACCATATTGTTCAAAGAATGCCTCTCTAAAATCACCTAAGCGATCTTCTTTTATAGCTTCTCGAACCTGCTTCATTAAGTTTAACAGAAAATACAAGTTATGATAAGTAGTAAGTCGAAATCCAAACGTTTCATTACATTTAATTAAATGTCTAATATAAGCACGCGAATAGTTTTGACAGACATGACAATCACAATTTTCATCTATAGGACGAAAATCCCGTGCATATTTAGCATTGCGAACAACTAAACGACCAGTTGATGTCATACATGTTCCATTACGAGCGATTCGCGTCGGTAATACACAATCAAACATATCGACACCACGAATCGAGGCGTCAATCAATGAATCTGGTGAGCCGACCCCCATGAGATAACGCGGCTTATTAGCTGGTAATTCAGGTGTTGTAAATTCCAACACACGGTTCATCACATCTTTCGGTTCACCAACTGACAAGCCACCAATCGCATAACCTGGAAAGTCTAGTGATATAAGATCACGTGCACTTTGCTTGCGAAGGTCTTCAAACTCTCCTCCTTGGACAATTCCAAATAACCCTTGTTTGTCTTTCCGTGTATGTGCTTCTAGACATCTTTCTGCCCAACGCGAGGTTCTTTCAACAGATGATTTCATATAATCATAAGAAGCAGGGTATGGTGGACATTCATCAAATGCCATCATTATATCTGATCCTAGGATATTTTGAATCTGTGTTGCCTTTTCCGGTGACAAAAAGAGCTTTTCTCCATTTAAATGATTACGAAAATGAACACCCTCTTCTTCGATGACACGCATGTCACTTAAACTAAACACTTGAAAGCCCCCTGAATCAGTCAAAATAGATCCATCCCAATTCATAAAGCGATGTAACCCGCCAGCTTCTTCAATAATATCTTCTCCTGGCCGTAACCATAGATGATATGTATTAGATAAAATAATATGAGCATCCATCGACTTCAAGTCTTCCGGGCTCATCGTCTTAACTGTAGCTAGTGTTCCCACTGGCATAAAGATCGGTGTTTCAAAGGAACCATGAGGTGTTGTTACACGACCCAAGCGGGCACCGGTTTGTTTACATGTTTTAATCAATTCATATTTAATTGGTCCCATCAACTTCCCTCCTAAATAATTAGCATGGCGTCACCAAAACTAAAAAAACGGTAACGCTCTAATACAGCCTGTTCATAAGCATTCAATACAGCTTCTCTTCCTGCTAAAGCACTGACCAACATGATTAATGTTGACTTCGGCAAATGAAAATTTGTTAGTAGACCGTTAATCGCTTTCCATTCATAGGGTGGATAAATAAATATGTCGGTCCATCCAGAAGATTCAGTAAAGGTTCCGTATTTATTAACGATTGTTTCTAGCGTTCTTGTAGATGTCGTCCCAACTGCAATAATTCTACCACCATTTGCTTTCACTTGATTTAATGTATGAGCCGTTTCTTTTGACATTTGATAATATTCCGAATGCATATGATGACTCTCTATCTTTTCTACATTCACTGGGCGAAATGTTCCTAGCCCAACATGTAATGTAACTGTTGCAATGTTAACACCTAATGCTTTTATCTCGTCTAATAAATCATTTGTAAAATGGAGCCCTGCTGTTGGGGCTGCTGCAGAGCCTTTTTCTTTTGCATAAACGGTTTGATAACGTTCATTTTCCGATAATTGCGCTTTAATATACGGTGGTAATGGCATTTTACCGAGTTCATCTAATATTTCATAGAAAATCCCATCATAAGAAAATGTCAACTGACGGCCACCCTGTTCTAATATATCCGTACAAGTTGCTTTAAGCCCGTTACCAAATGAAAGTACAGTTCCTAATTTCACTTTTTTCGCTGGTTTGACAAGTGTTTCCCATGTATCATTCTCAAGCACATGTAATAGTAGGACTTCAATCTTGGCCCCCGTATCCTCTTTTACACCAAATAAGCGTGCAGGAAGAACTTGTGTATTATTTAAAACAAGGCAATCTCCAGGTTGTACATAGTCTTTTATGGCTGGAAATTTTCGATGACGTATTTCTTTTGTTTCCTTGTCCAAAACTAATAATCGTGAATCTGTTCTTTCTTTTAGAGGTGTCTGAGCGATTAATTCTTCTGGTAAATAAAAATCGAATTCATTGACATTCATAGTGTTTCTCCTTTTCAGGTCTTAACGAAATTTATTTATAAGTAAAAAAAGCAATGATAAGATAACACTGACAACAATCGATGTCATAAGTGGGAAATGAAAGGTTACATTTCCTTTTTTAAAGGTAAAATCACCAGGGAGCTTACCAATGAATGTCCAAATCATACCAATGATGATTAATACCGTTCCCAGTATAATCAACATTTTACCCATATTCATGATTCATCATTCACTTTCATACCGAAATGAAGATATGCTTTTGGCGTAGCAACTCGCCCTCTCGGTGTTCGCTGGATAAATCCCATTTGCAATAAATAAGGTTCATAGACATCTTCAATTGTTTCTGGTTCTTCTCCAATGGTCGCCGCAATTGTGTCTAAACCGACTGGACCACCTTTGAAATCGACAATAATACCTTTTAGTAATTTATGGTCGATATGATCAAGTCCTGCATCATCAACTTGCAACATATTTAGTGCTAAATGTGTGACGTTTAAACTTATTTCAGTCTCACCTCTCACTTGAGAGATATCACGTATTCGTTTTAATAAACGGTTCGCTATTCTCGGTGTTCCGCGTGAGCGTCGTGCTACTTCAAGTGCCGCCTCATCCTGGATTGATGTTTCAAAAATATCAGCTGTCCGTTTGACAATTTCACATAGTGACTCTTCATTATAAAATTCGAGTCGACTTAAGATACCAAAGCGATCTCGTAATGGTGCAGATAACAGTCCTGCTCTTGTCGTCGCTCCCACTAAAGTAAAGGGAGGTAAATCAATTCGTACTGACCTTGCACTTGGTCCAGTTCCGATAACAATATCTAAAAAGAAGTCTTCCATCGCTGGATAGAGAATTTCTTCAACTGAACGTGGTAATCGGTGAACCTCATCAATAAATAACACATCGCCAGGCTCTAAAGATGATAAGATAGCTGCTAAATCCCCAGCGCGTTCTATAGCTGGACCAGACGTTGAACGAAATTGAACCCCCATCTCATTGGCAATAATAGCTGCTAGAGTCGTTTTTCCGAGTCCAGGTGGGCCATATAAGAGAACATGATCAAGCGGTTCGTTGCGCATCTTTGCTGCCTGTATAAAAATGCGAAGGTTCTCTTTCACCTTATCTTGTCCAATATATTGGTCTAATCGACTTGGGCGTAAACTCAATTCTATGGTTGTATCTTCTTCTAGTAATTCTCCATCAACCATCCGTTCTTCCATCTCGATGACCCCCTATTTATTTTTTTGCAAATAATGTGAGTGCTTTTCGAATAATAGCATCCGTTTCTTGAATATTTTCCTTTTGAATATGAGGAAAGACATGATTAATCTCTTTGTCCGAATAACCAAGGGCAGATAATGCCGCTTTTGCTTCACCATATTGGTCTTGTGAGAGATCAGCAGTAGCATCTTTAGATATATCAGGCGTTGACAGTGAGAACAGCGTTGTTAATTTTCCTTTTAAATCTAAAATAATTTGCCGTGATGTTTTCTTTCCAACACCTGGAAAACTTGTTAAATATTTAGCATCTTCCCGTTCAATTGCTGCTACAAATTGTGGGATGTCAATATTCGCCATGATCCCAATGGCTCCTTTTGGTCCAATCCCTGAAACGGAAATGAGTTGCATAAACAATTGTTTTTCATCTTGTGTTTGGAACCCGTACAATAATTGTGCATCTTCTCGTACATGATGATATGTATAGACTTTAACTTCTTTATTTAAGGATGATTGGAATTTAAAGGGGTTCGGACAAATGACTTCATAGCCTAGTCCATTGACCTCGATAATCATTGATTCATCTAAAATTTCCATTAACATACCTTTTATATAGGCAATCATGTACCATTCTCCTTTAATGCCTTATCATATTTTTTATTATATTAAACAAAATGGTGATTACGATGAAAAACTTCCACCCTTAAGAATGGAAGTTTTTCATGTTAATCATTAGACTGCATATTATGGTAAATATCTTGAACATCTTCACTATCTTCAAGCATTTCGATTAAATCATGCATTTTTTCTTCAGCATCTACGGCGATTTCAGTATATGTTTGTGGTAGCAAGGTTATTTCTGCTTCTTCCAAGTTAAATCCTTTTTCAGTTAAGTGATTCCTTACCTCTTTGAATTGTTCAGGCAATGTTAATATTTCAAATACATTGTTTTGGGTAAGAATATCATCTGCTCCTGCTTCAATTGCTTCTAAGGTCAGTTCTTCTTCATCGACCCCAGTTTCGTTAGCAATAACAATGTATCCTTTCCGATCAAACATGAACGACACACTACCCGTTTCCCCTAAATTACCACCATTTTTACTAAAGGCATGGCGAATTTCAGCGGCTGTTCGATTTCGATTATCAGTGAGAACATGCACAATAACAGCTACACCACCTGGCCCATAACCTTCATAAGTTACTTCTTCATAACTAACGCCATCCAATGTGCCGGTAGCTTTTTTGATTGCACGTTCAATATTATCATTCGGCATATTATCCGCTCGTGCTTTATCAATGGCAGTTCTTAATGCCGGATTCATCTCTGGATCGCCGCCACCTTCTTTCGCTGCTACATAAATATTTTTAGCATGACGCATAAAGATTTTACCTCTCTTAGCGTCTTGTGCACCTTTACGTCGTTTAATATTATTCCACTTTGAATGACCTGCCATTGGCCTAACTCCTCTCTATCACCAAAACATTATCTCTAATCGTAAAAATAAAAGTCCTATACTATAATATAGCAAATGATGAGACAGAGTTAAAGGTGAAATATATTTTAATCACCAAACCAATTGTCAAAAAGCGTTTCAGGGTTATCAATGTTCTTAGAGCGAAGTTCACGCATCCGGTCCCAGTGAATATGGTCCGTATACACGATAATTGTTTTGTTAGGAAACATCTCTTCAACTGACCGCTTTATATCAGTTGCTATGTTCGGGTCCTCTTGAAAGCGATTGCTTAATATAACGCCAATGACAATACGGTCTTCTGTAGAAGCAACTTGAGCCTGTTTTACTTCCTTAAACGTTCTAAGATGCTCTTCAAGTTTAGCCGATTCATCGTTTGTGAAAATGTCTGTATATGGTCCTTTATCTGGGCCTTTATTAAAATTACGATAACTTTGTGGATAGCCACCTTGTTCCCCAATGGATTTTTCACGGACACCGAGTCGCCCTTTTTGTTGTTCTTTTGTTTCAAAATGAATCGGCTGGGTATTATTGTTTTTCACAGCATTTTCATGTTGATTTGGAGATGAACAGGCAGCACAACTTAACACGATTAATAATATCATTAATTGACGCATATAAAAAACCTCCTTATTCCTTATTTTGAATAAAGGAGGGTTTTTTACACATGGTATTATTCGGTGAATTGAAATGGTGTTGGTGTATGACGTTTATGTTCTGTGCGTTTATGCATCGCTTTTATTATTTTCTGATGTTCTTCCGGAATAGGTTCACCATTTAAATAAGCATCAATCATATCATAAGTAGTCCCCATCTCTTTTTCGTCTGTTTGGCCTTCCCATAAATCTGCACTCGGTTCTTTTTCAATAACTTCCTTTGGTACACCTAAATAGGCAGCCATTTCACGTACTTCAGCCTTCGTTAAATCGATAATTGGTAATAAATCAACACCGCCATCACCATATTTCGTGAAATAACCTGTATACCACTCTGCTTTATTATCTGTACCAACGACCAAATAATTATAATTCGTCGCGACAGTATAGAGTGTACTCATTCGTAGTCTTGCTCGTAAATTGGCATCCGCTAAGCGTTGATTGGCATCATTAACATCCTCGTTAAGTTCATCATTAATTTGATTAAACATTGCTTCATGAATCGTAGTTAAATCAATTGTTAATTCTTTTATACCACATGCTACATTCACTTGTTTCGCATGAGTCATTTCCTCAGGGTTACTTTTAATCGGCATAATGACACTAATCGAATGATTGGGAAAGGCTTTTTTTATTAAAAATGCAACAACTGCTGAATCTAAACCACCACTTACACCAACAATAAGGCCCTTCGTATTTGACTGTTCGACTTGTTCACGGAGCCATGTGACAATAGCTGTTACTTTTTCTTCCATACATCTTCGCTCCTCTAAAAAGTATATACATATCATATGTTACATCTACCTTAGTTTAGCAAAGATTAACCTACTATACATCATTTAAACAAAAAAAGAGACGATTAATCGTCGTCTCTCGCATGTCTTCTTTATTTTTTTTCATCATCGAACATCGGAGATTGTGGTGCATCAAATGGCATTTCAAAATGAGGCGGAGAGTAACCGTGATCTTGTTTGTTAAAATCGTCATACACCTGATGAGTAGGTCGCTCATTTGATTCATGACGATAATGGTCCATATGTGACTCCATCCCGTGATAAGCCGGATAATGCATCGGTCCCATACTATGATGAACTGGAGGATGCATGTGAGATTTCATGTGATGAAAACCGTCATGATGCATACATTTAGGGCACACTTGTATTGGATGTTCATGATGCATACACTTAGGGCACATTGGCATCTGTTGTTCATGATGCCAATGTGGATGTAATGGCATATGACATACTGGGATACAAGGAATAAATGGGAGCATATGATGTGCCTGGTATTCGCTTGGCTTTTTTTCATATACTTTTTTCTTTTTCTTTGTTGGCTTCTCTTTCTTCATCATCTTCATTTCCGGAAATTGAATTGTCGTATATTGATTCTGTTCCATCATTGGCATTTGCTGCATTGTCGGCATTTGCATCAATGGCATTTCTGGTAATTCAGGCATTGCAGGCATTGCAGGCATAATTGGCTCCATCATCGGCATTTTTTCTTCCTTTTTAACCATCTCTTTCGGAGCTTCCATTTTTACTTTAGCTTTTTCCTTTTTTACTGGTTGTTCAGACACAACAAAGTCTTCGTACGGATGTTTTATTTCTTCAGCCTTTTTTTGCACCATTTCTTTCGGGACTGTTTTTTCAACACCAGGAATTTTTATTTTCATTCCTGGCATAATCATATCTGGACTAGCTAAGTGAGTATTCATTGCCTTTAATTGTTCAAAATCAACCCCATACTTTTTGGCTATTTCCCATAGCGTGTCGCCTTTTTGCACAATATGAATTTTCAAGTTAATCTAAACTCCTTTCTTTTTTCATAAAAAGCTGGGCGTTTCACTCTATATCAACATATGCAAGAGTAGACATAATGTTGAACTAATTCATTTCATTTCTGTAAAATCAAAAGGCTGGGACAACATAATATTTGGTTCGCTGGAATGAAAGACAGTATTTGTATACCTTTAAAGACTTTAATGCGAAGTAACTTCAGCTAAGATTCATGACTTGTATACCGTTGAGCGCTTCAACGCGAGCCAAGTTCAACTTACATCACTGACTTACATACAATTGAACACTTCAATGCGAACTAACTTTAATTAACATTTCCGGATATCTTACAAAAGCAATTAATAAATCTGATGAAAGGTGTTGAGAAAGAGAAAACGGCCTTAGCTCTCTGAAATACAGAGCTAAAGCCGAAAAAGTTAATTTTTATTATTTCATCTGTCTACTTGCCAAAGACAACTTCTTTTTTGTCCCAACCTCCTTTAAATGCAGTATTAAGAAATGTTTATGCTTCGGAACTAAGAATATCAACACGTTCGACAAACTCCATCTGTTTTAAATCATGAATTAACGTTTCTATATTTTGGTTAATCTGTGAAATATCAAGTGTCAATGTAACGTTGGCTTTTCCTAAAGTTGGAATCGTTTGGTGAATCGTAAGCACATTACACCTTGCATTAGCTACGATGCGAAGAAGTTTAGATAATGTTCCTGATCGATCTTCTAAATGGAAAAACAAGGTGAGCATTCTCTCCTTTACCATGGCATGAAATGGAAAGACGGCATCTTTATATTTATAAAATGCACTTCTCGACAGTTCAACTTGCTGGACTGCTTCATATATCGTTTTTGCTTTTCCACGTTCTAATAATTCTTTTACTTCAATGGTCTTTAACATTGCTTCTGGTAAGACATCATGTCTAACTAAAAAAAACTTCTCCTCTTTATTATTCACACACACTCCCCCCATTAATCTTAATCAATAAATTCAAATTCATAGCCTAATATACGGACGGTGTCACCATCTGTAGCACCTTTTTCTCTTAATGCGCTGTCAACCCCCATCGTTCGCATTTGCCGTGCAAAGCGACGAACCGCTTCTTCTCTTGTAAAATCAGTCATTTTGAACAGGCGTTCAATTTTATCACCTGTCACAAGAAGTGCACCATCAACATCTCTTGTCACTTCAAACGGTGTTTCTTTTTCTTTATGGCGGTAAATAACTTTTTCTTCCGAACTCTCCTCAATCGGTTTTTGTTTTGGAATACGCTCAAGCAGGTCTGCTGTAGCATATAACAATTCATTTACCCCTTTACGCGTCATACCTGAGATTGGGTAAATTGGTACATCATCACCTATTTGCTCTTTAAATACGGCTAAGTTGTCCTCTGCACCTGGCATATCCATTTTATTCGCCGCGATGATTTGTGGACGCTCTATTAATGTTTCATCATAGGCTTTTAACTCGGCATTGATTTGCTTATAGTCTGCAAATGGATCTCTTCCTTCAAGTCCAGACATATCGATGACGTGAATAAGGACACGAGTTCTTTCAACATGACGAAGAAATTGATGGCCTAACCCTACGCCTTCATGCGCTCCCTCAATTAAGCCCGGCAAATCAGCCATGACAAATGTACGATGATCTTTTGTTTCAACAACACCTAGATTAGGCGCTAATGTTGTAAAATGATAATCAGCTATTTTAGGCTTGGCAGCACTAACAACCGATAGCAATGTCGACTTCCCCACACTTGGAAATCCAACTAAACCAACATCCGCTATAACTTTTAACTCGACTTTTACTTGTAATTCCTCACCAGGTTCACCATTTTCAGCAATATTCGGCGCTGGATCACGTGGTGAAGCAAATTTAACATTCCCGCGTCCACCACGTCCGCCACGAGCAATCACGGCTTTTTGCCCATGTTCTGTTAAATCAGCAATCGGTTCATTTGTTTCTTCATCAAGCACTGTTGTTCCCGGTGGAACGGGAACGATTAGTGGTTCAGCATCTTTACCATGCTTGTTTTTGCTCATACCATTTTCACCACGTTTCGCTTTAAAATGGCGATTATACCTAAAGTCCATTAATGTATTTAAGCCTTCATCAACTTGAAAAACAACATCGCCACCTCTACCGCCATCACCGCCTGCTGGTCCCCCCATAGGGACGTATTTTTCTCTTCGAAATGCGACAATACCGTTTCCACCATCACCAGCTTTAACATATATACTCACTTGATCAACAAACATAATTTTCACACCTTTTTATGTAATGCAACCGAATAGATTGCTGTCATCTTGTCTTTTTTTACCGTATACGACACTTCCTGCATATCAAAATGACGCTCTTTAAGCAAGGAAAAATCTCCATGTAAATCGACATGTATTATCATATCTTCCCCGTCTTCGATTAAATTTATCTTGCCTTCAGAAACTTGTGTATGGTGTATACATGTTAATAATTTTCCGATAATCTCCTGACTTTTCAAAAGTATTGTTTCATCAAGATGTTCAATCGTTTGGGAAAAGTTACTTATTTCATATGTTAATGGATACCAGTTTTCCTCTAATGGTAAGGTAAATAACCACCATGTAAATTTAGGAATACGTAAATAAAACAAACGGCGTTCCTGTTCATAATCTTCAACGACTTCCCCAATTTTGTCAATTGCTAAATCTAATTTTTTCAATTGGATATATCCCTGTATCATTTGTAGCTGATTCATTAACTCATGTCGTCGATATTGGATGAACTGAATGATTTTTTGTTCCATACTGTCACTCCCTTACCACTTGAAGAAAATTATAACAAATAATGTTGTATAACGATACCCTAACATTAAAAAACCCTAGCCTGAACATTAGGCTAGGGTTTTATTAATACATTAAGCTTCAATGGCTACTGGGTATACACTAACTTTTTTACGATCACGTCCGTAACGCTCAAAACGTACGACACCATCAACTTTAGCAAACAAAGTGTCATCTCCCCCACGTCCTACGTTCTCTCCAGGGTAGATCTTTGTTCCACGTTGACGGTAAAGAATCGAACCACCAGTAACAAATTGACCGTCTCCACGTTTAGAGCCTAAACGTTTTGCTTTAGAGTCACGACCGTTACGTGAGCTTCCGACTCCTTTTTTAGTAGCGAAGAATTGTAAATCTAAACGCAACATAACCAGCACCTCCTCATTTGTAATGTATCTTAATAAATTCACCGTAATCACGTTCGATTGTTTCAAGGGAAACGACCATACCCTCTAGTAAGAGCATTGCCTTTTCCTTCGTTGATTGTTCAAGATGGGAAGGCAATGCAACACGAAGGTAGCCTCCTTCTTCACCTTGGTCTATATCAAGATCTATTTGACATAATTCACTCACAGCATTTACTGCACCAAATGATACAGCAGAAACCGCAGCACATACTAAATCATGTCCGTATGGTCCACTTTCTGCATGTCCAGACAGTTCAAAAGCTGTGATAGCATTTTGTTTTCGAAAAACATAAACGTTAATCATGGAAATAATCCTTTACTGTCATTAATACCTTATAGACTAATCTTTTCAACTACTAGTTTAGTATAAGGTTGACGATGACCTTGTGTACGTTTGTAGTTTTTCTTTGCCTTGTATTTGAAAACTCTGATTTTCTTTTGGCGACCTTGTTTTTCAACTTTTGCTGTAACAGTTGCTCCTTCAACATACGGAGAACCAACCTTTACATCATCGCCACCTACAAACAATACTTTATCAAAAGTAACTGTTTCATCTACATCAGCAGAAACTTTTTCCACATAAATTTCTTGACCTTCAACAACTTTAACTTGTTTGCCACCTGTTTCAATAATTGCGTACATGAAATGCACCTCCCTAAGACTAAGACTCGCCATACAGGTACCTTCACGGTTTTCAAACCTGTTCTGAGCGGTTGTAGCACTGGTGCTACGTTTAACAAATAAATGTTACCATATTTATATAAAACTTGTCAATACTTTTTTCAGACAAAGTCACCAATCGGTTGATAAATATACTTTTTTTGAAAATAATACCTTAGACAGTCAGATTCATTTAGGACCTTTTTTGTATCTCCCGGAAAAATAACGTACACAATATGTTTTTTATCACGATGAAACAGATGAAATATATCGATTAATCGCACACTATTATTAACGATAAGTGCCTTTGTTTTTTTAAATGTGCAATCTCTTTTATAACGATTCAATAAAAATCGCATAAAAACATAATATCGTCCCCGCCATTCAGATATATTCTCTAGTAATAAAAAAATAATAAGGAATAACAATGTTAAATGTAAGGGATAAATGATTAACAAAGTAAGTAATCCAATTATACAGGCAAAAACAGACCATACCAACACTTGGTGGTATGCCTTTCGAAAAGGGAAAAATAGAGCCAAACCAAATAATAAAAGTTTGCCACCATCAAGAGGCCATATCGGTAATAAATTAAAGGCTAAAATAACTGTATTATAGAAAAAAAGCATCGCTAAAATAGAATCCGGTAACAAAGCTAGGCCATATAAAACATAATATAGGATATAAATAAAGACATGCTGAAATGGGCCTGCTAGTGTCACTAATAATTCTTCATGCAAGGGTCTTGTCCCATGCTCATCCGTTTCCATAACACCACCAAATATCCAAAACATGATTCGACGTACACGCCATTTGAAGAACATAGCCATGATAACATGACCTAATTCATGAATCACGACAATGCTTAAGATAATAAACAACGAAATAAACGTTCCGGTCACAAAGGAAATACCAATTAATAAGAATAGAAAGGGATGAACGTAAATAGTAGGATATTGCTTATCTCTCTTCATCAATATGAATCACCTGTAATGGATCAAGATAGCGATTATTTTTTTCAACTGAAAAATACACATGCTCACTCTCTTTTGATGGTGTAAATGTACCTATCCTTTCTTTCTCTTGCACGGATTGATAGAGATGGACGTCTAACGAACTTAAAAATCCATAAGTCGTATGGCTCCCATCAGCATGTTGGATAACGACTGTTTTATCTGTTGAACGGTCATTACCAGCAAATATAATCACACCAGCTTTTAATGCAGCTACCGTTTCCTCATGTTCAGGCGCAATTAATACACCCTTTCCATTAGTTGCAAATGATTCCTTGATATTCCCACTGACCGGCAAGGCAACATCGGCCTGATCTGTTATTGCTTTCTCGTAAGAAAACAAGAAAGGATTGCCAAATGTTTCTTGGTACCATTGATTCACTTTTGCAAAAGGAAACTCATCTTGTAAAACAGACCTTGTCCATTCTTTCATCGTTAAGAAGCGATTCGATTCGGATTGTAAAATAAATGCTGCACCAAAAAACAGAACAATTGATAACACACCTTTAATTACAAAGGGTGCTGACGTTCCTTCTTTTTGCGTTCTCTTCGTTACATCTGGAAACATTTTATAAAAGCCATGCTTTTCATCTTCCTGAGGGAATGGGTCTATTTCTTTCCACACTTCTTTCTCACTAGTTACTGTAGCTGGTTTCCGTAGACTTTTTCGCTTATTAATCGCCTTGCGAACATTTCTAATATCTCTATTCATCTGCCTCACAATCCTTTATTACAGTTTGTATATATGTATGAGGCAGAATACAAGTTATGATTGTGAAAGCATTAAAAAAGGATAAAGAACAACAACCTGTTCTTTATCCAACAAAATGTTTTATGACCCCATGCCGAAAAAATGTTTCATTTTTTGAAATAAGCCTTTTTCTTCATCTAATGATTGTAAGGGTACACTCTCACCGAGAATTCTTCTGGCAATGTTTCGATAAGCAATCGCTGACTTCGGTTTTGATTGTAAGGCAATCGGCTCGCCATTATTTGACGCTTTGATCACTTCGTCGTCATCTAATACAATACCGATTAGATCGATTGATAAAATTTGTACAATTTCATCGATATCAAGCATGTCACCATTTTTCATCATATGATTACGGATACGATTAATAACAAGATGAGGAGGTTCAATGTCTTCTTGTTCCAACAATCCGATAATACGATCAGCATCACGTACACTAGACATTTCAGGTGTTGTAACAACTATTGCTTTGTCTGCACCAGCAACCGCGTTTTTAAAACCTTGTTCGATTCCTGCAGGACAGTCAATAATGATATAGTCATATGTCTGTTTTAATTCATTGACAATTTGAACCATCCCCGACTCAGTAATCGCTGATTTATCGCTTGTTTGAGATGCTGGTAATAGCGTTAAGTCATCAAATCGTTTATCTTTTACAAGTGCTTGGTTTAACTTACATCGCCCTTCGATGACATCAACAATATCAAAAATAATTCGATTTTCCAATCCCATAATAACATCAAGGTTTCTTAATCCAATATCTGTATCAATTAAGCAAACTTTTTTGTCCATTAAAGCTAAAGCTGTACCGATATTTGCCGAGGTTGTTGTCTTACCAACTCCACCTTTTCCGGATGTTACAACGATTGCTTCACCCATTTTGCATTCTCCTTTCAAGTTCCTTCAAGTCCCTACGCTGTCGTGTCAACTGTTGCAGACGATCAATCATAATTTTATCTTGCTCAGAGTCAATAAATCCACATTCCATATAAACACCGTCTGACTCATAATCAGGTGCCCGGCTAATATAATTGGCGATGCGTAATTGTGTTGGCTTCATATAAGAAGCAGCAATGATTGCATGTTTATTTCCTTTAACCCCTGCATGTGCTACACCATTTAACCGCCCTAAAACATACACATCACCTGTTGAAACAACTTTCCCACCAGGGTTAACATCCCCGATCAATAACACGTCACCTTTAACTTGTAATACTTGTCCAGACCTTACGACACGTCGATACACTTTTATATCTTGATTTTCTTGCCATTTCTCCATTTCTTCCTTATGAATGACTGCAGAATCAAACATTTCGACCGTAAAATAATCACCTTTTTCGATAATGTTTCTTATTTCTTCTGTATGTTCATGAGATAAATAGCGGTTTCCAAGTTGTACCTTAACAGAAATAACCGGTTCTCCTTGTTTCGGCTTTACTGTCGTTATCTTCTCTTCTAATTCAACAACCAATTCATCGAAGGAACATAAGTCATCCATGAAAATAGTTAGTCCTTCTTCTGTCCCTTTTATTGTAATCAACTGTTTCTTCTGTTCTAGTTTCATATAGTCACCTCACCCAACAGAATACATCTGCCAGTGTTCCATTTATGATACCGTTTCTTTTTCTATTCTGACTTTCCAGTTAGATAACCATTTTGCTACAAATGGATAGATAATCAATAGAAATACAATATTTGCCATGATGGTAGGTAATAGGCGTAGCGATACATAATCTTTCCATTGAATTTGTATCACACCGATGACAATATAAATCAACTGAATGATCACTTCCATCATCACTATACCCACTACACTGAATATAATAGCTGATAATAAATTATCTTGTAGCAATCGGGATATCCCTTTTATCATATAAATTGTTATCGCATATGTAAACATATACACCCCAAGTATATCAGTATAGACAATGTCAATCATAAGCCCAAATATAACAGCATAGTAAATAGAAGCATACTCTTCTTCTCTTTCAAAGAATATCACAACACAAATCAGAAAAATAAAAACCCAATGCGGAATAAGGATAAAATCAGCATGTACGAGTCGATTCGGTAATAACTTTAATGATACACCTTCTAATACCATGAAAGAAAAGAGGATGAGAGGAATATAAAAGCGTATCATTCCTTATCCTCCTTCTTTTTAGCCTTTTTTTCTTCTTCAGGCATTGGCAAGTTTCGATCGACTACAATCACATTGTTTATTTCATGCATATTCGCTGCAGGTTTCACATGTGCTGTGCGCGTTAAACCGTATTGATCTAGACCAACTTCTGTTACCGTACCAATCGGAAGTCCAGCTGGGAAAACACCACCCAATCCAGATGAAACAACAAGTTCACCTTTCTTTAAATCTTTATCTGATTCATCGATAATCCGAAAGATTAAAGACTCGGTTTTCTCATCATACTCTTCAATTAATCCAAAAATACCTTTTTTGTTTTTACGTGAAACAGTAGCTGATATACGATTAAATTGATCAAAACCTGTTAATAGTTGAACGGTGGCTGTATGGTCAGATGTAGCGGAAATCTTACCAATCATTCCATCTGGTGTTATCACTGCCATATTACGTTTTACCCCCGCTTTTTCACCTTGATCAATCGTTACTTGTTCAAGCCATCTTTCTGGCGAACGGGCTATGACCGTCGCTTGGATGGCACGATAATCCCTGATTGAATCAGGTTTATCAACTAATTTTCTTAACTCTTCATTTTCTACTTTTAATTGTTGTACATCATAAATAAGTCTTTTATATTCAGCCAACTTCTCCTTTAGCAGTTGGTTCTCTTCATACATGTTTTTCATCTCACCAATATTACTTACGACATTACTCATATAATTAATCGGTTTATGAACGATACTTTGGAACCAGCCAACAGTATCATGAATCATTTTCTCGGGTTTCGACAAATTCCCACGATTACTTAATGAGTAACCGATTAATACGACAAGAATAATCATACCTATTAAAATGATAAATAATCTTTTTTTACGTAAAAAATGCAAAACGAACACCTACTTATTCTAGGGTTGGATGAGAGGATACACTCGGCTGCGAACGAAAATGTTGAATGTAATCTAAAGATTTCCCTGTTCCATTAGCAACACTATCTAACGGATCTTCAGTTGCAAATACGGGTATTTTTGTCTCATCACTTATGACACGATCAATATTTTTTAATAAAGAGCCTCCACCAGATAATACGATACCGCGATTCATAATATCTGCTGCTAATTCAGGTGGCGTCCTCTCAAGTGTCACTTTAACAGCATCGATAATTGCATCGATGGTTTCTTTTAATGCATCAGTAATCTCATTAGTCGTAATTGAAATTGTCTTCGGCAAACCTGTTAATAGATCACGACCACGGACTTCAACGGCTTCATTTTCATCTGTTTTTTGTGCGGAGCCGATGGATAGTTTTAATGATTCGGCTGAACTTTCGCCAATCATTAGACTATACGTTTGGCGAATATGCTGAATAATCGCTTGATCCATGTTATTTCCTGCAACACGGATTGAACGGCTCGTAACAATACCCCCCAATGAAATTACAGCAACTTCTGTTGTCCCACCACCAATATCAACAATCATACTTCCTGTTGGTTCCCATACAGGTAAACCCGCACCTACTGCCGCTGCAAAAGGCTCTGCAATAGGAAAAGCATCTTTAGCACCTGCTTGTTTAGCTGCATCAATAACTGCACGTTCTTCTACCATTGTAATACCGGATGGAACACAGACCATTACATTCGGCTTCCCAGCAAAACTAGATCGTTTGCGCATAGCCTTCTTTAAATAATATTTTAACATTAAAGCTGTCGTTTCGAAATCCGCAATCACACCTTCTTTCATTGGGCGAATAACTGTAATTGTTCCCGGTGTCCTTCCAATCATATGCTTGGCATCATTACCGACTGCTTCTATTGCACCGGTTTCAATATTTTTAGCGATAACGGAAGGTTCACGTACAACGATTCCCTTTCCTTTAATAAATACGAGTGTATTCGCTGTACCTAAATCAATCGCAACATCTTGTGAAAAGTTAAATAAACCCAATCCAATCTCCCTCTCCATATTCAACACAACTGTATCGCTTATTCTATTAACATGAACGATTAGATTTTACAAAATCGTTATTTAAAAAATCTAAGAAGCGCCAATTTCATAACGTGGAAAGTGGCGCTATTAAAATCTGTCTATTTAATTATACGAAAAAACAACAAAAATTGATAGTGCTATAAGTAGCCTTTCTCTTTTAATGAGACAAATTTACGGTCTCCGATTATTAAATGGTCTAGAAGTTCAATGCCAACAATTTTACCTGATTCAACGAGTCGCCTTGTCACATGGATATCTTCTTGAGAAGGTGTTGGATCGTAGGGTAGAGTTATTGCGCTAACAATTAATGTTGGATTCAATACTCCCCCTCAGAACCGTACGTACACTTTTCAGCATATACGGCTCGCCAGTTGATAGATTTAGGCCTTACCTTTTATTTAAATAACGAATATCTTTTAACCTAATAAATGTGGAATACTGTCTAATTCCATCTGGTTGAAAATACCTTAAGCTTAAGACACCTTGATTATGTTTACGTAAACGTCTCCCAACTTTTTTTACTGTACTCCGCCTTTTATTAGCAATTGTTTTAAGAAAACTACTCTCAGCAAGATAAAATAGTTTTCCTAAATCAGAGAAGTTATCTGCTAGACGGTAATACTTAGCTATCGCTAGTAGTTCACGATTGTAAGTGCGCATTATATCTATTTCAGAGTAATGAAGGATTTTCGTACGGTGTGTGCTAGTAAATGTCCTGAGTTGACCATACTGTTTTACGCTAGCAAACTTATCTAATTCACATCTCGGAATTTCTAAACGAATTTGTTTGTGCGGATTCTTTATCAGTCTAATTGTATACTTGTAAAATTGAAATGATTTCTCTAAGTGGGCGAAGGAAAGGGTATGTGGAATGTTCGCAAACTTGTGTTTAATAAACATTTGACTCGATTCGTAAAAAATCCTTGCCTTTTGCTTGGAGCTCTGCATCCCTATTACAAACTCTGTTCCATAACGAACGTATTTAATTCGATTATCCCTTGTTATGAAACGATTCATAAATTGGTCAAATGGAGCTAAGTAAAAATTGATAATTAGTTGTTTACAATGAGGATGATTCACTGAATGGTTTTTCTGATGTTCTTTCAGATATTGTGAGTTCTCTCTTAAAAGAGCTGGTGAGATGAGAATATTTCCTTTCATAAACCAAGTCATTTTTTTAAAGTCTTTTCTTATCGACCGTAAAGCCGTGTAGGGATTCGGAAAGGCAGATGGTGTAAATATTGATCTATCGTTTCTTTGTAGTGCTTTGCATGCCTTAAGCCATATAACTGAGTCAGATAATTTTATATGATGCTCATTTTTAAACATTGTCAGACCTCTTATCAACCTGTTTTTCTTCCCCATGCTAAACTCATTACGAGCAAACGTCGGGTACTATAAAAACTCCGTTGCCATATGATAAGACACTTAGGCAATCCCTGCATATGATATCAATTTAGATATGTGATGGTTAGGTATCCCTTTCGACATTTTCTTCATTCAGAAGATTGTAGGATAAAGCTTACACAAAAGATATTCTGGTGATATACCTTTCGTTTATCCTCATAACCTATTAGCTATCGTAGGTTATGACGCACCCATCGTACATCTGTCTAGGATTCAGGCAGTTTAGCTTTTACCATACATCACTTGGTCTGAGGAACGGACTCGACGTGATAGCTTTATCGTCTCTTCCCCTTTTCACATCATGCTTTTGTCCCTTCACAAGTTTCCCTTGAAGGTAAGATGCTGACCACAAACATTGTAAGCGCGTTTCGATGAAAGTTCATCACTAAATTGATACACTGTCCAGGCGCACGCCAGATGGGTGATTATGGGCGACTATAATGGATGCTGCTGACCGTTTAACAGCTTCACGAAAGACTTCTCTTGGGTGAACAATCGATGCGTTGAGACTTCCTATAAAAATTGTTTGGCGATGAATGATTTGATTTTTCGTATTCAAAAACAAAGCAACAAAATGCTCCTGATTCAATGTACGTAACTCTTCCATCAAATAATCAGCGCCATCTTCAGGTGAACGAATGACATATCTTTCATTCGGACGGTAATGGTTCATGCGTTTTCCTAATTCGATCGCTGCTAAAATAATGACACCTTTCGCTTGACCAATTCCCTTAATCGCCGTTAACTCCTCAATGGCAGCTTCTCGTAATAATTTCAAGCCTTCAAAATGAATGAGGACACGATTAGCTAAAGACATGACGGATTCTTGCTTTGTTCCACTTCCTAATAAAATAGCTAACAGTTCTTGATTCGATAAATTATGGGCCCCATCACTTAATAATCTTTCGCGAGGACGTTCCGCTTTAGGTACATCCCGAATCATAATATTAGGTATATCCACTTATTAACCTCCTTTCCTATTTCAAAGCATAGTCAATAGGAAAGGGAAATTCAAATAGCGAAAATCTATTTTTAACGTATCTAGACAGGGCATTTTGTACTTTTCCACTGATAAAATTGCAAATCTAACATACTCGATTAAATTTAATTAAGATAATGTATCATCTTCAAATGAAAGGATGAACGCTTCATAAGCAAGCCACATATTTAATAAAAAAACAGCTGGCTGCTTCGTTATATCAGACAAGTGTGATTTTGTGGTAGCAAAAAGATCTTGCATTTTTTTCGTTTCATTCGTTTTGTTATACAGTTGTTCCCAACGCTCGGAGTCAATCTCTTTGTTTTCTGTATAAGCACGAACAGAATCACTCCAAGTCGTTTGAAAGGAAGTTAACCATTCTTGTTCTACTTCGGTTAATGAATGACTGACTTCAGAAGTTGCCCATTGTTTAACAAATGTCTCAAGATTTTCCTTTTTATATGACTCAACCATCTTTTTAGCGCCCGTTTTGTCACTGGATATATCAATAAAGAGATAGTAGTGATCGTCCCGTTGCCAAATCACACCATCCGTACCTTTTGCTTGAAACTGAGAAAGCATCGCTTCTGCATTAGCACGCTCCGAAAACATACCCGCTTGAATAACAAATGCTTGCATGTCAGATAATGACTGCGTTTTGTTATTTTTATCTGGTTGTTTTTTATGATTAGCCTGTTGTGGTGCCGCTGTTTGCCTGACCTGTGTTGATTGATAGGCAGAGGATTCGTCCACTGTTGCGAACATTTTTAACATCACAATACCTAATAATGTGCCAATAACGAGAGCCGACCCAGTTGCAATCATAACGTTTTTTTTCAATTGGAATGCTTGTCTTCTTTTGTTAAAAGATGGACTTGGTCTCGATTTACGGATGTTTTGTTTTTTAGGTGAAAAGCCTTGCTTTTGATTTATTTTAAATGTAAGCTTCTTCTTTCTAGTCATCGACTCATCTCCTTACCCTTCTATCATTTGTCTATTCACTCTAGCACATGATATGCGAAAAGTAAGAAGAATCTTGTCATGTATATAAACATTTTTTTAGACAAAATGAGTCACTAGCCGTCACATTTCAAAACTTTTGACGAATTGTCTAACAAGACTAATGAAATGAAATGAGCCAACGACAAAATATGCTTCATCTTTATTCGTGTCTGTTTGGTTCATCAGGTTATTAATTAACTGTTTCCAATCTGATTCAAGGCGAACGTTCGGATGATGACATAGACGTCCTAAATCTTGTACAGCCATCGCACGTTCATGATCAAATGTCGTAACCGTTATCGTTTCAAAAAGCGGTTCTGTCATTTTTAACATCGTCCCAAGTGCCTTGTCTTTAAAGCCTGCAAAAATGAGATGGCTCCTTCTGTGTCGATTATTTTCACGCATGGTTTTTAAAAATGCCGCCATTCCTTGAGGATTATGAGCCCCATCGATAATAATAGATGGTTGTGATAGAATCTGTTCATATCGCCCTGGTATGATCGTATTCTCAACTCCTTTGACGGCACGTGAGAAATTCAAGTTAGGATGTTGCTTTTGAAACAGATAAAGTACCATTAAAGCAGTGGCTGCATTATTTTCTTGATGTGGACCTTTCATTGAGATTGTCATTGGTATATGGTCAGGCTGATAACACCATACATCATCCTTATAAAAGAATTCTTTTTGTAATCGATATAATGGTGCCTCCTTCAGCTTGGCGACCTTCTCAACGACTTGACGTGATTCATTATCTAATTGACCTACAATGATTGGTACGTGTTTCTTAATGATTCCTGCTTTATGTTCTGCTATATCTTGAATCGTATCACCTAAAAAAGCTTGGTGATCCATAGCAATCGTTGTAATGACAGAAATGAGAGGAGTCAATACATTTGTTGTATCGTCTTTTCCACCCATACCGGTTTCAATAAGGGATATATCCGCACGCATCGAAAAATAGGTAAACGCAGCAACCGTGATGATTTCAAATGTGCTCGGCCCCATATCATCGTTGTCCATTGAAGTAATATGGGGAAATAACATATTCAGAATGTCTATAAAGTCCTTTTCTGAAATAGATTTATCATCAAGTAATATATGGCCGCGTAAATCAGACATACTCGGTGATGTGAATACACCGACACGAAAGCCATTATTCATTAAAGCATGGTTTAAATAATGAATGGTTGAGCCTTTTCCATTCGTTCCAGCTACATGGATCGCATTTAGTTTCTTTTCAGGATGGCCGATTCTTCTGAGTAATGTATGCATCCTATCAAGACCTGGCTGAATACCAAGTTTGTTACGTGACTTCATAAACGTTTCAATTTCATTCATATTTATAAACATATGTACACCTTCACGATCTACATTAATTTTTTATCATTTAGCTTGAACTTCTTGTATAATTAAACAGTATAGCACAATTATTAGATGACTAAGGAGCGTTACAAATATGACTCTTTCAGGATGGATTATTTATAATGGCAGCTTAAATAGTGAAAAGTTTATGGACTTTGCTCACATGCTACAGACAGCAGCGCATAAACAAGGAATCAATGCCTTAATTTATAAAAACAACGACATTATGTCATACTTATCATTAAACCCTCAGATTATCCAAGCTAAAAAAAAGAATTTACCTGACTTTGTTATATTTACAGATAAAGATATATATTTAGCTAAACAGCTTGAGTTACTTGGTGTACCAGTCTTTAATCGAGCTGAAGCTATTGCCACAAGTGACGACAAAATTGCTACTTATCAATGCTTAGCTCAACTTCAATTACCAATACCTAAGACAATTGTTGCGCCAAAGTCGTTTACGAATGAAATACATACAGACTTTTATCAAATCGACCACATCATTGAAGCATTAGGATTACCGATGATTGTTAAAGAAGCATTCGGTTCATTCGGTGAGCAAGTCTATCTTGTTCATACAAAGGACGAGCTAATAGAAAAAACACAGGCCATCCATGGTCGTCCTTTTATGTTTCAAGAATTCATTAAAACAAGCTACGGTAAAGACTTACGATTACAAGTTGTTGGTGATCAGGTCGTTACAGCAATGAAACGAACAGCTAAAGACGATTTTCGCGCCAATATTACAGCCGGGGGCACAATGGAAGCATATAAACCAAGCAACTATGAAGCATCTTTAGCTGTTAAAGCAACAAAGGCAATTGGTGCAGATTTTGCTGGTGTTGATTTATTATTCGGAGAAAATGATGAACCGATTATATGTGAAATAAATTCTAATGCCCATATTCGCAATATATATGAGTGTACAAATATTAATCCAGCAGATGCGATGATTTCGTACATCCGGAATCAACTTTCAGCTAAAGGAGAGCAAGTATGACGATTCGTGGATGGCTAATTTATTCTAAACAAGATGCAAAAGAAAACGCGAGCTTTATACAATGGTTTTTAGATGAAGCAAAAAAACAACAGATTGATTTAACGTTTATGTTAAGAGAAGATTTGCAAATCGGGATTATGAATCAAAGACCGACTATATTGAATCAAAACAAACCGATTGATCGACCTCATTTTGCCATTGTAAGAACGGTCGAGCCATTGTTGCAATTACATCTGGAACAGTTAGGTATTAAAACATTTAATTCTTCATATGTATCGCGCATTTGTAACGATAAAATGTTAACTCATTTAGAAGTTAATAAACTGAATATCCCTATGGTTAATATGCTCTTTTATAATCGAAAAGATTTAACAAATACTCCTCCACTACCTTATCCGTTAATCATTAAAAATCCGACTGGAAGAGGTGGCCGAGAAGTATTTCTCATTAAAAATGATCATGATTGGGTACATTTTTCACAACAAACAACATTTGAGCATGTGCTTATACAAACAACTGATGTTCAACAAGGTAAAGATCTCCGTGTCTTTGTTATTGGAAAGAAAATCATTGGTGCTGTTCTTAGAGAAAGTGATACAGATTTTCGCGCCAATTTTAAACTTGGTGGAAAAGCGACATGGTATAATTTATCTCATAGTGAAAGTGCATTGATTCAACAAATCATTAATCATTTTGATTTTGGAATGGTTGGGATTGACTTTTTATTCAATCATTCGGGTGACTTGATATTTAATGAAATAGAAGACGTTGTCGGATCACGTACATTAAGTGCTGTATCATCAATAAATACAGTTGGCAAGTATTTATCTTTTATTAAAGAGAAGATAGAGTTAGAACGTCAATAAAAAAGACCCAAGAAGATATCGTAACTTCTTGGGCCTCATTTTTTTATCCTTTTAATTCTGCTAGACGCTCCTGTACTTTACGTTGTTTATCTAGGTAGTCAATCTCTTTTTGTCTTTCTTTTTCTACAACCGCTTCTGGTGCTTTTTCAACGAAGCCTTTATTGCTTAGTTTCTTCTGAACGCGTTCAACCTCTTTCGTCCATTTCTCCAATTCTTTCTCTAAACGGGCAATTTCTTTATCGAAATCAATCAAGCCCTCTAATGGTAAATAGACTTGAGCACCTGTCACAACTGCTGACATCGCTTGTTCCGGGATATCTAAATCTGTTCCAATATCTAGTTGACTTGGATTACAGAAACGTTCTAAATAGAGACGCTCATTTTCAAGTTCTGCTTGAACAGCTTCTGTTTCTGCTTGAATCATAAGATGAATTTCTTTAGACATTGGTGTGTCAACTTCGGCTCTAATATTACGAACAGCTTTAATGATGGCAACAAGTCGCTTCATTTCCTTAGCAGCCTGTTCGTCATGGAACTGTTCGTTTACTTCTGGCCAACTTGCGACCGTAATTGACTCACCTTTGTGTGGAAGTTTTTGCCATATTTCTTCAGTTATAAATGGCATAAACGGATGAAGCATACGCATCGTCATATCAAACACATAAGCTAAGACAGATCGAGTCGTTTGTTTCTGAGTTTCATCATCACCATATAAAGGAAGCTTTGCCATTTCAATATACCAATCACATAGCTCATCCCAGATAAAGTTGTATAAATAACGACCTGCTTCACCGAACTCATATTTATTCGTATTCTTTGTCACTTGTTCGATCGTTTCATTCAGTCGTGTTAAAATCCATTTATCTGCAAGAGATAAATCGCCAGTTAAATCAATATCGTCATACGTAAAGCCTTCCATATTCATTAAGGCAAATCGAGAAGCATTCCAAACTTTATTAGCGAAGTTCCATGTTGATTCAACCTTTTCCCAATAGAAACGTAAATCCTGCCCAGGTGTAGAACCAGTTAATAAGAAATAACGTAATGAATCGGCACCATATTGATCGATGACATCCATTGGGTCAACACCATTACCTAATGATTTACTCATCTTTCTTCCTTCTGAATCACGAATTAATCCGTGAATGAGCACATCTTTAAACGGACGTTTCCCGGTAAATTCTTTTGACTGGAAAATCATCCGCGCAACCCAGAAGAAAATAATATCATATCCGGTTACAAGGACATCGGTTGGGAAATAACGTTTATAATCTTCAGCTGATTCATCTGGCCAACCCATTGTAGAAAATGGCCATAACGCTGAAGAGAACCATGTATCTAGTACATCTTCATCCTGTTTCCAGTTTTCAATATCTTCAGGAGCCTCTTTACCAACATAAACTTCCCCTGTTTCCTTATGATACCAAGCTGGAATACGGTGTCCCCACCATAATTGGCGAGAGATACACCAGTCACGGATATTTTCCATCCAGTGCATATATGTCCGTTCGAAACGATCAGGAACGAAATTAACTTTTTCTTCCCCTTCTTGCATGTTGATTGCCGTTTCCGCTAATGGTTGCATTTTAACAAACCATTGTGTTGACAAATACGGTTCTACAACTGCCCCACTACGCTCTGAATGACCGACTTGATGGGTATGTTCTTCAATTTCAAAGAGAACACCTATATCTTGTAAGTCTTTCACAATTTGTTTACGACATTCGAAACGGTCCATTCCTTCATATTTGCCTGCGTTTTTATTCATTGTCCCGTCTTCATTCATAACGAGAACACGTTCTAACTGATGACGATTTCCAATCTCAAAGTCATTTGGATCATGTGCCGGTGTAATTTTAACTGCACCTGAACCAAATTCCATATCGACATAATCATCGGCTACAATTTTAATCTCACGACCGACAAGCGGTAAAATAACTGTCTTACCAATTAAATGTTGATAACGTTCATCATCCGGATGTACAGCGACTGCTGTATCACCTAACATCGTTTCCGGGCGTGTTGTAGCTATTTCAATCGTTTCGTCACTATCTTTTATTGGATAGCGCATATGATAGAAATGACCTTGAACTTCTTCGTAAATCACTTCAATATCAGATAATGCTGTTTTTGTCTGAGGGTCCCAGTTAATAATATATTCTCCGCGGTAAATGAACCCTTTTTCATACAAGCGAACGAATACTTCTTGAACGGCATCTGACAATCCTTCATCCATTGTAAAACGTTCTCGCGAATAATCTAAACCAAGTCCCAATTTAGCCCATTGTTTTCGAATAAAAGATGCGTACTCTTCTTTCCAATCCCATACTTTCTCTAAAAATTTCTCACGTCCTAGATCATAACGTGATACGCCTTCTTCACGTAATTTCTCTTCTACTTTTGCCTGTGTTGCAATACCAGCATGGTCCATTCCTGGAAGCCACAGGACATCATAGCCTTGCATGCGTTTCATGCGAGCAACGGTATCTTGCATCGTTGTATCCCAGGCATGCCCAAGATGTAATTTTCCCGTCACGTTTGGTGGGGGAATAACGATTGAGAAAGGTTCTTTTTCAGGATCTGATTTCGCTTCGAAATATTTCCCATCTACCCAGAATTGATAGCGGTTTTTTTCAACCTCTTGTGGATTATATTTCGTAGGCAGTGGTTGTTCTGACATGTTTAAAACCTCCTTAAAATATAAAAAAAGCTTTTTCATCCATAAAGGACGAAAAGCCTATTTTCGCGGTACCACCTTTGTTTATGGGCATATGATCCCCATACACTTAATCGAATTAACGGTCATAAACCGGCTTCTTCTACTTTTTTCAAAGAAGCTGCATCTGAGGCGACTTCCAAATCATATTACCTAGGAAACTTTCAGCCCTTATTTCCCTCTCTGTTAGGTTTATGTGTTTGTACTCTTCCTCTTCATCGCATTTCATATTATTATAGTTAGTTTAACCAATCTTTAATCAAAATGCAACATTAGAATGTTATTTATTACATGTTAATGCATATTCTATTTCACAAGATAAAGCCTGGTAATCATATAATATTACACAATCCCGATAATGTTCTTTCAAGAATTGAGGTGTCATATAGAATGTCACGTTATTATCGCTATCGACTTCCACCTTGGGCGCGTAAATGGATCATCATTATTGAACGATGTACATTACCTTTATTAATCTTTCAATTAATCCGCACATTACTTTTCCCAACAACATTAGACGTGATTATTTTAGCCATCTTTGTTTTATTATTTGTCGCTTTTTATCAAGAATGGATTTAAGAAAATACCCCTTGGCATGATGACAAGGGGTGAGTGTTTATTTATTTTTCCTTATCGGTATATAAAGTAATTGTCCTTCAGAAACCGCATCATCGTCAAGATGGTTTTTCTTTAAAATATGAAGTGATGTTGTTTTATATCGTTCGGCTATCGATTCTAATGTATCTTCTTTTTGTACGATACAAAGACGCATTTGTGTAAAGGATTCTTCTTCATTTTGAATCATGTCGGATAGAAAATGGAGCTGCGGCTTTTCTTCAGATTCAGATAGCTCTTCACGGTCCGTGGCTTCTGATTCATCCATTACTTCTGCCCCTTCACCTTGTGACTCAGTCATCACAGTCTCTGCTTCTGCTGTTATCGCTGATTCTTCTGTAGAGCTTTTTTCAGCTATCTTATCTTTAGCAAAAAATTCCTCTAAAGATTGGGTTTTCTTCTTAAACAACAGTCGATCATCTTCGTCCACCTTCTCATCATCTAGTTTTTCCTCAGTCGTTTCTTCGATTATTTCACTCCCTTCCTCTTCACGTAATGCAGGTAAAGTTGGGAAGTGATTCATTACGACGTCTTGGTCATCTTCTAGTTCTTCAACCTTTGCTGTTTGTTTAGACTGATCACGAGATTGATTTAATGCGACATCATTTTTTTGTGTCTTGCGTTTATCATCATCGTTATTTATGACTTCAAATGAAAAAACATCTTCAGCATTCATCTCGTTAAATCCGTCAACTTCATTGTTATCCCCGTTTATTCGCTCACTTGTTGTGGCCTCACTTATTGTCGCCTCTCCTTGAATGCCCTGTATTTGAACCGTCGCATCAATGATTAACTTATCAGCACTTGGTAATTCATAATCAAAAGAAGCAATATGAACCGCAACTTCATTCATGTCCTTCACTCGGTAACTTGGAACAGAGATTTCCACTGGAAAACGATGTGTAAATTCGGCAATACCTTCACCTAAATCAATTGTGTTTTCGATATAACGTTTAAAATCAAAATCATTAACCGCAGAGAGAGAGTCAGTCAATTGATTCAATGGTTCCTGAATATATTCACCCGATAAGATGATGACACCACGAATTGAATAATAATCATTAAATGCTTGGATTGAAATATCCGGTTCAAGTGAAATATGTCTTATTTCAGAAATACCAAGACTGTCTTCCATAAATAGTGATTCTTTTAAGTCAAAGCTATAAACAAAGGAATCATTATTCAAATGTTTCACCCCTTTTTATTTACATGCGTCATCCGCACATTTATATCATCATTATCTATATGTATGAATATAAGAAAAAATGATAAAAAAGGTGGGGACATAACTAGCATCAAATAATGAATGAGAGGATTGGTGCATCATATTTTGTTAACTGGAAAGAGAGATAGTACTTGGAAAGATTTTTTGTGGTTTGTTATTAAAAAATAAATAATCCTAGCAATCACTAAAAAATAATAATCCACTCCTTTTTCTTAGGGGAGATTTCTTTTTATAAATGTTATAATTACACTTCAAAGCACAGATTTGTAACTTTGAATCCATCCAATGCAATATTATTTCTACTAATTCCACTGACTTGTGCTCCAATGTGAGCTAATTTGAAATAATATCACTGACTTACATGTCACTGTGCACTCCAATGCGAGCTAACTTCAACTAATATCACTGACTTACATAACATTGTGCACTCCCATGCGAGCTAACTTCAACTAACATCACTGACTTACAGGCCATTGAGCACTCCCATGCGATCTGATAGTAAAAAGACACGATATAAACGTACAAATCCTCAGCACATTGCTGAGATTTTCCCAAAATCAATTAATTAGAGAACGACTAAACGGCTTTAGCTCACTTGAATACAGAGCTAAAGCCGTTTAAGTCAATTTATATTATTCCCTCTATCTAAAGGAGACAGTTCAGTTCACTTAATTTATTTATTAATTTGAGCGAATGCACGATCAATTGCTTGAACAGTCTTTTCAATATCTTCATCTGTATGTGCTGTTGATAAAAACAGTCCTTCAAATTGAGATGGTGGTAAAAAGATGCCTTCCTCAGCCATCGCCCGATAATATTGTGAGAAGTAATCGAGATTAGATTTTTGGGCTGTTTCATAGTTAATGACTGGTTCTTCTGAAAAGAAGATTCCAAACATTGATCCGACCCGATTAACTTGAATTGGGATATCATATTTTTCAGATGCTGCTCTAAATCCTTCTTCAAGTCGATCGATTTTCTTACTAATGACATCATAGTCCGTCTCATTTAACGCACTTAATGTTTCATAACCAGCAGCCATTGCAAGTGGATTCCCTGACAATGTCCCTGCTTGATAAATAGGACCTGCTGGAGCGATTTGTTCCATAATTTTGCGTTTACCTCCAAACGCACCGACTGGTAAACCACCACCGATAACCTTACCTAAACAAGTTAAATCAGGATCAATATCATAGTGGCCTTGTGCACAATGATACCCGACACGGAAACCGGTCATCACTTCATCAAAGATTAATAATGAACCGTTTTCTCTTGTAATTTCTCTTAAACCTTCTAGGAAACCTTCTTGTGGCGGAACAACCCCCATATTCCCGCAAACAGGTTCAGTAATGACGGCCGCAATATCGTCACCATATTTAGCGAATACTTGCTTCACACCATCTAGGTCATTATACGGAACTGTGATGGTTTGTTTGGCAATATTTTCTGGAACACCTGGACTATCAGGTAAACCAAGGGTTGCAACACCTGATCCAGCTTTTATTAATAAAGAATCGCCGTGACCATGGTAACTTCCTGCAAATTTCACAATCTTATCACGGCCTGTATAACCACGAGCTAAGCGTAACGCACTCATTGTCGCTTCTGTTCCTGAATTAACCATACGAACCATTTCAACAGATGGGACACGATCAATGACTAGTTGAGCAAGTTTATTTTCTAAAACAGTTGGTGCACCAAAGCTAGAACCTTTTTCCGCTGTTTCTTTAATTTTGTTAACAACACGGTCATCTGCATGTCCTAAAATAAGTGGCCCCCAGCTAAGGACATAGTCAATATATTTATTGCCGTCAATATCATAAATCTTTGACCCCTTGCCACGCTCCATAAAAATCGGATCCATACCGACCGATTTAAACGCACGAACTGGAGAGTTAACGCCCCCTGGCATTAAATTTACCGCTTCTTTATAAGCATCAATTGATTGAGTAAAATCTCTCATCTTAGATCACCTCAAATAATATTTAAAATACTTATTTCCCTAATAGCCACTTAGCAACATCTTTTGCATGATACGTCATAATTAAATCAGCACCTGCACGTTTCATTGATGTGAGCTTTTCCATTACAAGGGTCTTCTCATCTATCCATCCATTTAATGCTGCTGCTTTAACCATCGAATATTCGCCACTAACATTATACGCAACGATTGGAACATCATATTGATTTCGTATATCACGAACAATATCTAGATAAGATAACGCTGGTTTAATGATTAAGAAGTCAGCGCCCTCCTCGATATCGGACTGAGCTTCACGAAATGCTTCCCTACGATTAGCAGGATCCATTTGATATGTTTTACGGTCACCAAATTCCGGTGTACTATCAGCAGCATCTCTAAACGGCCCATAAAAAGATGATGCATATTTGACAGCGTAAGACATGATTGGAATATGTTGGAAACCCGCCTCATCCAAAGCTTGACGAATGATTGCTACAAAACCATCCATCATATTAGATGGTGCGATAATATCGGCACCTGCCTTTGCTTGTGATACAGCTGTTTCAGCTAATAACTTCAGCGATGCGTCATTATCAACGTCGTGATGATGGATGACCCCGCAATGTCCATGAGATGTATACTCACAAAGACATGTGTCAGCAATAACTAAAAGATTAGGGAAGTCTTTTTTAATAAGGCGTGTTGCCTGTTGAACAATTCCCTCATCAGCATACGCACCTGTACCGGTCTCATCTTTGTCATGTGGTACACCGAACAAAATGATCGCTTTAATCCCCATTTGTTCGATCTCTTTTATTTCATCATGTAATAAATCAAGTGACAGTTGATAAACACCCGGCATTGAAGGAACTTCCTGTCTAATATTCTTTCCCTCAATGATAAACAGTGGATAGATTAAATCTTCAATACGTAAATGGTTTTCTCTTACGATAGAGCGCATCGCTTCTGAAGAACGTAAGCGACGGTGGCGTTTAAAATCTAAGTTCATCATATGTATCAGCCCTTTCTATGAATTCTTGTTCTAACATCACATCAATCATACCCTCAATTGTAAACTCAGTGGGCACTAGAATATGTTTAAATCCTACTTCAGCTGCACGCTTTTCAGTCGTTGTACCAATCACGACGCAACGTGGATTTAATTTTTTAATCAAGTCAAGGCCATTCATTGCTACGAAGGCATCGATTGTGGAGGGACTCGTAAATGTTACATAATCAATTGCTTTTGTTTGTAACGTTTGTTGCAACTGTTCCTTATTTGTCATATTAATAACCGTTTCATATACTTCCATCGACTGGTAAGCCATGTTTAATTTATTAAATGTTTGTGGGAGAACATTCAACGAACGATTCCCTCGAACGAGTAAAAATGTCCCTTCTGTAGAAAATCTTTCTAAAAATTCACGGGCCATCGTTTCAGCATTATAAATCGTTGGGATAAAATGTGCTGAGTAGCCGTAAACTTTTAAATGTTTTTCTGTTTTATGTCCAACAACTGCAATCTGTTTATTATCTAAAACGTCTTTTGAATGGCCATATTGTTTTAATAGGTGAAAAAAACAATCTACCCCATTAGCACTTGTAAAAAAAATCCATTGATAGGAATCGATTTGGTTAAAAATCTGTTCATTCACGGAATAATCTTTACAATTGATTTTTAATAAAGGAACTTCAATAGGAATACCTTCAAACTGTCTAATTTTTTCCGCGAATTCTTTTCCTTGTCTTTTTTCGCGCGTAATAAGGATATGTTTTTGCTGTAAGCATCGTTTCATTACTCGTCAAGCTCCTCTTTAACAGAGGCAATAATTTGTGCAGCACCTTTGTCTTTCATTCGATTAGCTGCTTCTGTTCCAACTTTAATTGGATCATTTCCACTTACGATTTCTTTTAATATCGTCTCCCCATCAGGTGTTCCAACTAATGTCGATAATGTTATTAAGCCGTCCGCATCAATTGAAGCATAACCTCCAATTGGGATTTGACAGCCACCTTCAAGTAAGCCTAAGAAGGTGCGCTCTGCTTGAACACATGTCGCCGTTTTTTCATCATGAATGTGACCTAAAATATCATGAAGTTCATGATCATCCTCTCGGCATTCAATTGCAAGTGCTCCTTGTCCAACAGCTGGAATACAAATCGCTGGATCAAGATATTCCGTGATTAGTTTGTCATCCATACCAACACGTTTCATTCCCGAAGCAGCTAAAATAATCGCATCATAATCTTCTTCATGTAATTTTCTAAGACGTGTTTCAATGTTTCCACGAATCCATTTAATCTTTAAATCAGGACGTTCATTTAAAATTTGAGCCCCACGGCGTAAGCTACTCGTTCCGATAATAGCAGCTTCAGGTAAATCCGCTAATTTCAAATCATTTTTTGAAACTAAAACATCACGATGATCTTCACGAACTGGGATACTTGAAATAACGAGGCCATCAGGTAAAATTGCAGGCATGTCTTTCATACTATGTACAGCAAAGTCAATTGTCTTATCATACATGGCCTGTTCAATTTCTTTCACAAATAAACCTTTACCACCGACTTTTGATAACGTCGTATCTAAAATACGATCGCCTTTCGTAACAATTTTCTTTACTTCAAATTCATTTTTTATGCCTGCTTTTTTTAACTGCTCAATAACCCATTTCGTTTGCGTTAATGCTAAATTACTTTTTCTAGATCCAACAACAATTTTTCGCATGCATTATCCTCCTTGCATCACTTCAAAAATGAAAATTAGATAATAAGCTAAATAAAAAGAAATTGACGAGTAACAACAGAAAAGCTGCTGTGTTAAATATGGCTATCGTTTTTCCTTGATACCCTTTCATCATTCGCAAAACTAAATAAATAATATAAAAAACAAAAACAAATAACGAGCCAATTGTTTTCATATCGAACCAATAAAACTCATCATTTGAAACAAATGCCCAGACAAAGCCAAGCATGAGCCCAATCAGCAACAGTGGGGTACCAATTGTGACAGCCCCAAATGAAAAAACATCAAGCTTAGATAAATTCCCAACCTTCTTAGTCCATTTTAACTGTTTTTTACGCTTTAACAAACGATAATGAATTAAATATGCAATTGAAAAAATAAATGATAACGTAAAAAAGCCATAAGATACGATTGTTAATGTGACATGCGTAATTAAAATATCGTTCGCAAATTGGATTCCATTTAATTTCATATCATTCCATGCCATATTTGATGTATGAAGTAATAAAATAAGGAAACCAAAAATGTTTGTTAATAACATAATAAATTGATTTTCATGTAAAACATTCATAATAATTGAGAATAAAACGAGAATCCAACTATAGAAAAACAGACTATCAACAAGTGTCCCTAGTGGGAAGCTTTTATTCCAAATAATTTGATATAATAAAAAAAGGGTTTGCATGAGCAAAACCATACAAAGTAACCAGAAGGCAATTCGATTTGCCTTCCGGCTATGTTGTATAAAATCAATGAAATAACTAACGACACTTAATCCATATATGATTAAAATACTTTCAAAAAGGTTTATTGTTGTAAACATAATTCAACCTTTCTACTTCACTGAAACAAGTTTTTCTAAAAAAGGGAAAATGGATTTCATTTTTTCCTTTGTTGCAGGGTCTTTTTTAGCTTGGCGCGCCAGATGTTCTTTAACTTGATCTTCGATTCCAAAGATTTGTACAAATAACTCTAATGCTTTATCAGCATCTTTTGCTCCTGATAATTCTTTAGCTTGGCTAATTGGTTCTTTTAATAATTGGTTTACAATGCTCTTTGTATGTTTATTCAAGATTTTCTTTTCTCTTTCAGTTAAATCAGGAAGTTTATTTTCAATACTTTGCATCGTTGTCTCTTGTATTGATAAAGCTTTTTCTCGAAGTCCAATGATGACAGGAACAACGCCTAATGTTCTGATCCATTGGTTAAACGCTACAATTTCTTTACCAATCATTGACTTAATGTGTGTTGCCGCCTTTTGCCGCGTCTCTAAATTTTCATCAACGATATGTTGTAAGTTATCAATATCGTATAAAAAGACATCATCTAAGTCATCGATAGCTGGGTCTAAATCACGTGGAACAGCAATATCTACTAAGAATAATGGACGACCTTTTCTCTTCTTTAATACAGGTGTTAAATCTTCCTTAGTTAGCACAATTTCTTGTGAACCTGTTGAACTAATGAGTATATCTGCTGATTCAAGAACATGGTATAAATCTGTTAATGGAGCCGCTTTTCCTTGGAATTTCTCAGCTAGCTTTTCAGCATTTTCCAGCGTCCGATTAACGACGGTCATTCTTTCCACACCGGATCCTTGTAAATTTTTAGCTGCTAATTCTCCCATCTTACCTGCACCTAAGACGATAACGTGCTTGTCAGTTATATCAGCGAAGATATTTTTTGCTAATTCTACTGCAGCATAGCTTACAGAGACAGCATTTTCTCCAATCGCAGTTTCATGGTGTGCCCGTTTAGCAAATGTAACAGCTTGTTTAAATAATTCATTAAAAATCGTACCTGTCGTGCCGGCTTGTTGCCCGACAAAAAAGGCATCTCGAACTTGGCCTAGGATTTGCGTTTCACCTAGAACCATTGAGTCTAATCCCGCTGTCAACTTAAACAAATGGTCAATCGCTTCATCACTATCAACCATCGCTAAATAAGGAGAAAACTCTTCCTTGTTGATTTCAAACCATTCTTCTAAAAATTGTTTTATATAATAGCGCCCTGTATGCAATTGATCTACGACTGCAAAAATTTCAGTCCGATTGCATGTAGATAGGATGACATTTTCTAAAATACTTTTTTGTTCCTTCAACGTTAACATCGCTTCAGCTAATTCATTTTCCGAAAAGGATAATTTTTCCCGGATTTCTACTGGAGCGGTTACATGGTTAACACCGACTTTTAGTATATACACCTTATCTCCTCCATTAGGTTGAAAAGGTTCATTAAATTGATATAATGATTGCCTCATTACATTTTAACATATTTTCATAAGACATGTTTTCATATTTGTGAACAGAATTCGAAACTATATGGTACGATAAACGTATATATAATGAACTGTTCGATTCAAACGAGGTGAAAATGAGAATGAAAAAGCAACACTTATTTACAAGCTATCTACTCATAGGGATTGGTGTCTTCTTCCTATTAAGGCAATTAAAGGTGCCTATTTTTACTGATTTTTATTCTTGGCCTACTTTCCTAATTATTATAGGCTTTGCTTTTTTAATTTATAGTTTTAAAGCAAAAGAATATGGGCAGCTTTTTACAGGTACATTCTTATTAGGATTAGGAATTCATTTTCATGGTGTCAAACACTATGATTTTTGGATTGATCACTGGGCTATGTATGTATTAATCCTTGGAATCGCTTTTTTTGTTCGCTTTTTAAAGACCAAGGAAGGCCTACTTCAAAGTGTTATTCTGTCCGGATTTGCCCTTTTTATGATTTATTCAAATGCGATACCCCTTCAATTCCCATGGATGAATGATGCATTTCATCTATTAGAAACATATTGGCCGGTTGCTCTTATTATTACTGGGTTACTATTATTGTTACGTCATAAATAAAACAACAGCGGGTTACAATGCTGTTGTTTTTTTATCTTGAAATGAAGGCTTTTAACAATTGCCATGATTCACGTTTGCCTTCACCTGTATAAGCAGAGAATGGAACAATATGGTCAGTGTCCTTTAAATCCAACGTATCTTTCGCTCGCTTGATAAAAGAAGCGCGTTTTCCTTTTGGAACTTTATCCAACTTAGTCGCAACGACAATCACAGGCCAATCATAATATATTAAGTAATCATACATTTGGACATCATCTTTCGTTGGCTCATGGCGAAGATCTATGACTAAAAGAACGGCTTTTAAGTGCTTACGCTTTTGAAAATAGGTTTCCATCATTAGGGCCCATTTCTCTCGTTCTTTTTTAGATACTTTAGCATAACCATATCCTGGTACATCAACAAAATAAAACTGTTCATTAATCCGATAATAATTCAGAGTCTGTGTTTTTCCTGGCTTACTCGATGTTCGGGCTAAATTCCTCCGAGAGATTAGCGTATTAATAAATGAAGATTTTCCTACGTTAGACCGTCCCGCAAGCGCAATCTCTGGGAGACGGTCAGTTGGGTATTGTTTTTCTGTTGCGGCACTGATAATAAATTCAGCGTGAGTTACTTTCATCATCTTCCCCCACTAACGCATGTTCTAATACTTGATCTAAATGGTCTACAAGAATAAACGTCAAATCATCGCGAACACTTTCTGGAATGTCTTCTAAATCTTTTTCGTTATCTTTTGGCATAATAATGGTCGTAATTCCAGCTCGATGGGCACTTAATGATTTTTCTTTTAAGCCACCAATCGGAAGTACTCTCCCACGTAACGTAATTTCTCCCGTCATCCCGACTTCTTTTTTTATCGGACGCCCTGTTAGAGAAGAGACAAGTGCCGTTGCGATAGTAATCCCCGCTGATGGGCCATCTTTCGGTGTTGCCCCTTCAGGTACATGAATATGAATATCATTCTTTTCATGGAAATCTTCAGGAATATCTAATTGATCAGCACGTGAACGAATATAACTGAATGCTGCTTGGGCTGACTCACGCATTACATCACCTAGTTTACCGGTTAAAGTGAGCTTTCCTTTTCCAGGATAATGTGCGACTTCAATTGATAATGTGTCGCCCCCGGCAGCTGTATAAGCTAAGCCTGTCGCAGCTCCTACTTGATCCTTCTCTTCCATTTGACCATACCGATAAATAGGCTTTCCTAATAAGTTCTCTAACCGTTTCTCCGTGACAATAACTCTTTTTTGTTCACCGGAAATAATGATTTTGGCCGTTTTACGACAGATTGTTGCTAATTGTCGTTCTAAATTACGAACACCGGCTTCGCGTGTATAGCGACGAATTAATTTCATAAGTGCTGGTTTCCTAATTTGTAAGTCTGCTTTTGTTAAACCATTTTCCTTCAGTTGCTTCGGCAATAAATGTTCCGATGCTATATGGAATTTCTCCATTTCTGTATAGCCAGAAAGGGAAATCAGTTCCATTCGATCAAGTAGTGGAGCTGGAATATTGTTGACATAGTTTGCCGTCGCAATAAACATAACTTGTGATAAATCATATGCCTCTTCGATAAAATGATCACTGAAATTATGATTTTGTTCTGGGTCTAACACTTCGAGCATGGCTGACGCTGGGTCACCCCGGAAATCACTTGCCATTTTATCGATTTCATCTAATAAAAATACTGGATTAATCGTTTCTGCTTTCTTCATTCCTTGGATGATACGACCAGGCATCGCACCAATATACGTACGTCTATGCCCTCTAATTTCAGCCTCGTCACGTACACCACCTAAGGAAATACGGACAAACTTGCGATTAATCGCCTCAGCAATTGACCTAGCCAATGATGTTTTACCTACCCCTGGCGGTCCAACGAGACAAATAATCGGCCCCTTAATCGATTGTGTTAATTTCTGCACAGCTAAATACTCTAAAATACGTTCTTTTACTTTTTCTAAACCGTAATGATCGCGATTTAAAATTCTTTTAGCTTCATTAATTTCAATTTTATCTTTTGTTTTTGCGGTCCATGGCAATGTTAATAACCAATCTAAATAATTTCGAATAACGGAGCTTTCAGCCGAGTTTTGAGGAACGCGTTCATAGCGGGCTAATTCTTTTAGAGCAACTTCCTCAATTCGCTCGGGCATATCGGATTCTTCGATTTTATCACGTAAATCTTCTACTTCCCCGTGTTTTCCATCCCGCTCACCAAGTTCCTTCTGTATCGCTTTTAATTGCTCTCGTAAATAGTATTCTTTCTGTGTTTCTTCCATTGATGTTTTAACACGCTGTCCGATTTTCTTTTCAAGATCAAGGACTTCTTTTTCATTTGAAACATATTTAATAAGACGTTGTAAGCGTACTGGAATATGGATTGTTTCGAGAAGCCTTTGTTTATCGCGAATGCGTAGTGGTAAATGGGAGGCGATCATATCCGCCAATCTGCCTGGTTCTTCTATGTCTGATACCGTTGTATAAATCTCGCGTTTAACTTTTTGAGACAAACGCAAATATTGTTCGAATTGTTCTAGGAGATTACGCATCAATGCTTCAGTAACATTTGTCTCTCCTTCAACTTCATCCATCCGAACCGTTTCCACCATATATAAATCGGCATCATCTTCGTAACGAACGATTTCAGCACGATATAATCCTTCTACCAGTACACGAAATGTTCCATTAGGTAATTTTAACATTTGATTTACTTTTGCTACCGTTCCAACACGATAAATATCGCTCACTTTTGGGTCTTCAATACTCATTTTCTTCTGGGACACTAAAAAAATATGTTGATCACCTAGCATGGCTTTCTCTAAAGCCGCTATTGATTTATCGCGTCCCACGTCAAGATGAAGGACCACTGTTGGAAACACCATAACCCCACGTAGCGGTAGGAGGGGCAAAAGGGTGTTTTCTTTTGTCATGTTTGAACCTCCTATGATTTTTACTCGATGTTTTATGTATTTCTATCCAATAGTATATCCCAAAATATCTTATGAAAGCATTTAAACGAAAATAATGAGACTGATCCAAGGCAGATACTCTACTCTTCTTTTATCTTTTATCAAAAAGAGTTGACACGCCAAGTCAGTCTCATCATGATTATTATTTGTTTCATGCACTTTCTTTCGGTAACTTTTCGTTGCTATCCATGACTGTACCATCATGAAATACTAATTTTGGACTGCCATCTTCTTCTGTGACGGTCTCTTTTGTAATAATACATGTTTTAATATCTTGGCGTGATGGTAGTTCAAACATCACATCAAGCATAATACCTTCAATGATTGAACGCAGTCCGCGTGCACCGGTTTTCCGTTCAATCGCCTTTTTAGCGATTTCAACGAGTGCATCATCTTCGAATTCTAATTCAACTTGATCCATTTGGAATAGCTTATTATACTGCTTAACTAAGGCATTTTTCGGTTTTGTTAAAATTTGTACCATTGCATCTTCATCTAATGGTTCAAGACTTGTGATAACAGGTAATCTCCCGATAAACTCAGGAATAAGCCCGTATCTTAGTAAGTCTTCCGGTAAAATCTTTGATAACAATTCACCTTTATCCATTTCTTGACCATCAACATCAGCACCGAAGCCAATAACCTTATTTCCTAGTCGGCGTTTTATTGTTTGATCGATGCCATCAAATGCTCCACCAACGATAAAGAGAATATTCGTTGTATCAATTTGAATAAATTCTTGATGTGGGTGCTTTCTTCCTCCTTGTGGTGGAACACTTGCAACAGTACCTTCAAGGATTTTGAGTAAAGCTTGTTGGACCCCTTCACCTGAAACATCTCTTGTAATGGATGGATTTTCAGACTTACGTGCTACTTTATCGATCTCATCAATATAGATAATTCCTTTTTCTGCTTTTTCCACATCATAATCAGCAGCCTGGATTAATTTTAATAAGATATTTTCGACATCTTCACCAACATAACCTGCTTCTGTTAAGGATGTCGCATCCGCCATAGCGAACGGTACATTTAAAATTCTTGCTAGTGTCTGTGCTAATAATGTTTTTCCGCTTCCAGTCGGACCAATCATTGCGATATTACTTTTAGCAATTTCTACATCATCATTACTTTTTGCAGAATTAATCCGCTTATAATGGTTATAAACTGCTACGGATAAGCTTTTCTTTGCCTTTTCCTGTCCAATAACATAGTCATCAAGAATATCACATATTTCTTTTGGCTTTGGAATATCTTTAAATTCAACTTCTTCTTCTGCACCTAATTCTTCTTCAACAATTTCGGAGCATAATTCAATACATTCATCACATATATAAACGCCAGGACCGGCAACTAATTTACGGACTTGTTCTTGGCTTTTACCACAGAAAGAACATTTCAATTGCCCTTTTTCATCATTGAATTTAAACATTTTTTTCACCCCTAAAAGATAAATCGACTATCTTGCCGATACTTTGCTAGTTTCATCATAGCAAAAGCATTAGTAAAAACAAAACAATATACCTTTCCATTACTATATACTCAATTTATTTGATTATACTTCATTTTATGTTTTTTGAAAACTTATAACTTGTAAGCTAGGCATCTTTTTTAACGATGTTTATGTATGGTAAGACGTTATTATTGAAACGATCTGGAGTCCTTACATATGCAAGAGGAATGGCTTTTTTTCAATACATTCAATACACAGATAGGAAAACAAGGTGCATCAGCTTTTAGCTTGCACCTTGTTTATCATATGTTCATTGATTATTGTTCAATTGTTTTACTTTCATCAACTAAGAAATCAATGGCTTTTTGAATTTTCAACTCATCTTTTAACATGGATGTATTGCCGCCTAGCATTTGTTTAATCTGATCTTTTTCAACACCATACATACCAGCCATTTTTTCCATTTCAGCATCAATGTCTTCATCTGTTGCTTCAATCTCTTCTGTTTGGGCAATAGCTTCTAATGTTAGGCTTGTCATGACGCGTTTCTCGGCGTCTTCTTTCATTTGTTCTCTTAATGTGGCTTCATCTTGACCAGAGAACTGATAGTACATATCAATGGTCATACCTTGCATTTGCAGGTTTTGTTGTAATTCATTAACCATGCGATCGATTTCTGTATTAATCATTGCTTCTGGAATATCTGCTTCAGAATTTTCAACCGCTTTTTGAATTAACGTGTTTTTCGTATTGTTCTCAGCATCTTGTTTCTTCTGTGCTTCCAGTTGCTCTTTCCTTTTAGTTTTTAATTCTTCTAATGTTTCAACTTCATCATCGACATCTTTTGCAAATTCATCATCTAATTCGGGAAGCTCTTTTACTTTAATTTCATGGATCTTAACTTTAAAAGTAGCTTCTTTACCAGCTAAATCTTCAGCATGATATTCTTCAGGGAAAGTGACATTAACATCAGTCTCTTCTCCTGCTTCTTTACCAACAAGTTGATCTTCAAAGCCAGGAATAAATTGACCAGAGCCAATTTCTAATGTATGGTTTTCACCTTTACCACCTTCAAATGCTACATCGTCGACGAACCCTTCAAAATCAATAACGACTGTATCGCCTTCTTCAACAGCGCCTTCTTCTTTTACGATTAATTCAGCAAAACGCTCTTGCTCACGCTTAATTTCCTCATCAACATCTTCATCAGTAACTGTTACGTCTTGCGCTTCAACTTCTAAGCCTTTATAGTCACCTAGCTTTACTTCTGGTTTGACAGTTACTTCAGCTGTGAAGACAAGGTTTTTACCTCTTTCAATTTCCTCAATATCAATGGATGGTTGATCTACTGGTTCGATTTCAGTTTCTTCTATCGCTTCAACATACGCATTAGGTAAGACAATATCTAGCGCATCCTGGTAAAGAGCTTCTACTCCAAAACGTTTTTCGAAAATGACACGTGGAATTTTCCCTTTACGAAATCCAGGAAGTTCTATGTCCTTCACTACTTTGTTAAATGCTTGGTCAAGTGCTTTTTCAAATTGATCTGCACTCACCTCAAATGTTAGTACACCATCATTACCTTCTTTTTTTTCCCATTTGGCCGTCATTTTTTTCCCTCCAAAATCTATTATCCATACATATTGATTGTATGATTGTTCCATTGTTTATCACGTAAAGCATCATATGACTTTACATTGAATCCGTACCAATTCCTTATAAAAGGTATCAGCTTCCTAGTTTACAACCACTTTATTATATCATAATTATTATAGCTTTCAAGGATTGTCCTTGTTGTTTATTCATCTAGAATACTCAAATAAAGCTTTTCACATGTTTCGACTTCATTTATATAGAATAAAAGTTGTTCATCATACACTTCATTTGATTGGTCAGTCATATATGTATGCCCTAGAAAACGAACTGCTTCGGCTATTAGAGGTAACTCATCAGCATTCGGAAGTAAAGGATAATTAACAAAAAGATATCGTTCTAAAAGCCGTTTTATCATATCATATAATGTGGGATTATTTTGTTCTATGTCACTTATATGGCGTAATATCTCTTTGTGTTGTGGGGTTTCTTGGAGTGAAGGCGTTTTTGTAGGTATAAAACGTTTCGTGTCACCAAATTTCGAAACCGTCACAGATCGGCTAATTTGTTCATCCTGTAACCATTGAAATAATGCAGTTTTAATGACAGGATGGATTGATTGGTCCTTAGTCCATTGATATACTTCTTCAAGTGGTTGGGCATGAAGTTGCTTTAAATTTATGATGAGTTGCCATTGGTTTAAGACATTGTTTTCACGAATGGCTAGACGTAAAGCTTTCCGATATTGATGTGTTTTTTCTGCTATGAGACCGACATTAATCTCTTTGCTCCATTCATACAATTGTTGAAACTGAACTTTAACGACTTCTGGTATGTAAGGATCTTTTAATTCCTCAAGAACACGTTCCATTAACTCTTCATATTGATTTGTTTGTAATAACAGTGTCAAATATATATGTACATAATGATAATAGGCTACTTGATTCTTATCTTGCATTGCTCTTTTACATAAAGCATCCGCTTCCTCATATTGGCCTAATTCGATTAAACAGATCAATTTACCAATGATGATTTCATGTGATCCTTCATCATATTTAATCAGTTCGTTAAATTGATTTAAAGCTTCTATAAAGTTCTTTTCCTCCAATGCTCGTAAGCTACTCTCTTCTAATTTTTCTTTCCATTTTGGAAAAAGTACGATTTTGTTTTCTTCTGAATCCAACCGTTCAGCCACCTCCTTTTAGCCAACAATTCGAGAGTGATCTCTTAAACTGTTTGGTGTGTAAAGTTTAACATTTATTGATTGGAAGATTCAAGTAACTTTTAGAGATGCTTATCTTTGATTTCAGGAGAAATTAAGAAGGAAATGACGGTCATAATTATGCGAAACTGACGACCGACCTTGTGTAAGATATTATTTTTCTACAATAATCGCTAAGTTTTTATGCATTCCTTAAAAAATAAACCAATAAAAGTTATTTTTGGTATTGACAAAAAAAGTTATAGTGCCTATAATAAAATTTGTGACCAAAACGGAATAATAATTTGCGGGTGTAGTTTAGTGGCAAAACCTCAGCCTTCCAAGCTGATGTCGAGGGTTCGACTCCCTTCACCCGCTCCATTTGTCCCAGTAGCTCAGTTGGATAGAGCAACAGCCTTCTAAGCTGTGGGTCGGGGGTTCGAATCCTCCCTGGGACGCTAATTAATGAAACGCTGTAGACCTCGTGATTAAAGGGATACAGCGTTTTTTCATTATCATTTTATAGTTTGGTCTCAATAATGGAAATTGGGGTCGAGTTGGGAGCGGATTGAAAAATAACTTTCTGCACAAAACAGTTATATTAACAGTCTATCGGCGCTAATCACCTTATCACTAGAAAGTTAACATACCCAAAAACTCCTATTAGAAAACAACTCTTACTTCCTTAATCATAGAATTTTTTCAAAAAGTGATATAACGAATAAATATTTTTGTTTATCACCATACCAATAGGTACTGTATTCAACCACAAAAAAACGACCATATCTCTAAAATATTAGATCCATAGTCGTTTGTTACCTTCCGTTTATTAATAAGAGCAATCTATAAAATAAATTCGTCACTTAAGCCTGACACTTCTTCTCCGTTTAAAGAATAAAACGTAACTTTTACCCTTTTATTATTAACAATACGTAATAAAGCATATGTCGGCTCAATCCGACGACGTGGGAGACGAATACTTCCAGGGTTAATAAAAATTTGATTATTGATTTTCTCTGCACCTGCAATATGTGTATGTCCAAAACAGATGATTTGTGCATTTTCTTCCTCAGCGCGATATGAAAGTGTCATTAAATCTCGTTTCACATGATACAAATGGCCATGTGTAATAAAAAACGTGAAATCATTTTTCGTTACTGTGATATCATGTTTTAGACGATTATCATAATCACAGTTACCTCTAACCTTTACAAAGCCGTCCATTTCTTTTGCATCCATTGACAACTCCGAATCCCCGCAATGGATCATCCAATCTACATGGTGGCGTTGTTTCATGTCACTTAGCTCTTTCGTAAGACCATGGCTATCACTCGTTATTAACAATCGCATCTTGTCATCTCCCATTTAAAGGTTATGAAATTTGCTTTAACCAATCTTCTAATTGGTTCATCGCTTTCCGCCGGTGACTAATGGAATTTTTCTCTTCATTTGATAATTGTGCCATTGTTAGATGTTGATTTTCAGGAATAAAAATTGGATCATAACCAAATCCATTTGAACCTCTTTTATTCTCTGTAATCTTACCATTGCAATATCCTGTACGTGTAATTGTTTCTTTATCAGGCGCAGCGACAGCCAGGACACAAACAAATCGCGCTGTTCTTTGATTCTCTGGCACTGTCGCCAAGTCTTGTAAAACTTTTTCGATGTTTTTCTCATCATCTGTTGGTTCACCCGCATATCGTGCAGAATAGACACCTGGTTTTCCATCTAAGCCATCAATTTCTAAACCTGAATCGTCTGCTAATACCATTTCACCGAGATAATTCGCCATCGTCTCTGCTTTTAAAATCGCATTTTCTTGAAATGTCACACCAGTTTCCTCGATATCTGGCATATCATCTGGCAAATCTAATAAAGAAATGGCTTCAATATCATACTTTGCGAAAAACGTCTTAAATTCTTCTGCTTTTCCTTTATTTTTCGTTGCTATGATGATTTTCTTCATTCGATGCATCATCCCTCTGGTTTTCAATTTGATTCACAATCTGTTCTCCTAGTACTTCTTTTTGCTTGACAAATAATTGCTGAATTCCTGTTTTAGCTAAATCCAACATATGTAATAATTGCTGATGATTAAATGTGGCCTCTTCACCCGTTCCTTGGATTTCAACAAATTCGTTAGAACCCGTCATCACAATATTCATATCCACATTTGCTTCTGAATCTTCTTTATAGTTTAGATCAAGTACAGCTTGGTTATTAGACATAATCCCTACAGAAGTAGCAGCTAAAAAGTCAGTAACAGGCATTTCTTTAATTTTACCATTTTCTATTAATTGCTGAAACGCTAGAACAACCGCAACAAATGCACCTGTGATCGAAGCTGTTCGTGTACCACCATCTGCCTGAATCACATCACAATCAACCCATACTGTTCTTTCGCCAATTTTGTCTAAATCAACAACAGAACGTAATGCTCTCCCAATCAGGCGCTGTATTTCCATCGTCCGACCGCTAACTTTCCCTCGTGATGATTCGCGAATATTTCTTTCAGCTGTTGCACGGGGTAACATTGCATATTCAGCAGTGATCCACCCTTTTCCTTGTCCACGTAAAAAAGGAGGCACACGGTCCTCAATACTTGCATTACATATAACTTTCGTATCGCCCACTTGAATAAGTACTGAACCTTCCGGGTGCATCACAAAGTTCGGTATTATTGTAACCGGACGTAATTTATCGCTTTGTCTATTCATATTGTCCATTCTATTTTCCTCCTTGCATTAACATTATCTAGCTTACCATATTTTAAGCATATTTCCGAAATTAATCCCTTCTAAACGCCACTTATACGCAAAAGAAAAGAGGCGCATTTGCCTCGTGAATTATGATACCTTTTGTTTTGCTTCTTTCCCTTTCATAACAGGTGTATTCAATGATTCACCATTTTCATTAACGAGTTTCTCCATATTTTCAACTTTGATATCTACCCCTTCTACCTCATCTAATTCGGTTAAGCTACGCACTAAGGTTTCCATTACTTCATCAGAGATCATGGCTTGGTCTTTATTTTTTAATATGTCTTCACTAAATACTAGCTTTAGTATACCATCTTCTAACACTGGAGAATCAACTAGACTCGTCTCCAAGTTAAATACATGAATCAGATTTGCATAATGTCCCGGACCATTTAATAGTGAGTTTACAACAGACTCATAAAGGTTCGTATCTGATTTACCTACATATTTAGTCACGGGAACATAATATCTTGTATTATTATATTCTGCAGGAAAATGAAGGGTTACAGCTTCACTCATTAATAAGTCGGCAACTTCTGAATGGATAATGTTAATCCCATTTGCACGTGAATAACCTTCAGAAATTGGTGTCCCATCAACTGGCATCTCATCTAAAGGATGACCATTTAGCCAAATTTTTATCTTTTTGATTTGATCAAACTGAGTCAATGTGTAAGTCATCGCTTGGAGAATTTTTTGTTCATCTTTTGCTTCATAATTTTTAAACTCCTCGGATAAGTCAACAACCATTGTTCCGTCATCTTGTAATGTTAAACCCAAAACTTCAGTTCCCTCAGGCAATACAGCTTGGAAACCATTCGGTAATAATGGTGTAATTGGTCCTCCCCTAACTAAATATTCTAATACCTGTTTAGCTACTTCTTTTGATTCTGGAAACGGCAACTCAACTGTTTGTGGTGCTACCATCCCATTAGCATCTATCAAGTATAATTCTCTTGCAACGGTAGTTGAATGTGACTCCTTATCTTCAGGCTTTGTTTCTTCAGATAAATTATCGTTTTTCTCAACCGTTTCCGCTTCATTCGGCGGATCAATCTCCCCCATTGTTTGTTCCCCTTTAAAACATCCCGTCAAAATAATTAAAATGATTAGGATGATCCAAGATAAATATATTCGTTTATGCATGCCATTCCCTCCTACGTCCGTTTGTACTATATGTATACGAGCCTCAAACACTAATTAGACCTAAAAACAAAAGAAAGACTAGGATGTTATGTCATCCTAGTCTTATAACCTAATCTTTCTAATATGTTTTGGTGTCTTTTTAAAAATAACTTTAGTAATTTGTTTAAATATATCTAGTTCACCTGTCGTATAGAAAATATGTTGTACTTGACGTGGCCTTGTAGAAAGCAGATGATGAACTTCTAAAATAGCACTTGCCTCTCTTGCTGTTTCATCACTTGAAGATATAATCGTAACATCATTTCCAATAACTGACTGGATTGTTCCCTTAAGTAATGGATAATGCGTACAGCCGAGGACAAGCGTGTCCATGTTACGCTCTTTAATAATTGATTTGAGTGATTGTTCGACAGTTTTTTTCGCTTCTTCACCTTCTAAGACACCTTTTTCAACCATCGGAACAAATAAGGGACAAGCCAGTGATTGAACATTTATTTCGGGTTTTATTTGTTTCAAGGCCGTCTCATATGCTTTACTGCTGACTGTTGCCTCAGTACCAATCACACCAATATCATTATTTTTCGTCGTTTTGATAGCTGCTCGTGCACCAGGCTTTATCACACCTATAACAGGAATAGATAATTGTTGTTGTAGGCTATTCAGTGTATAAGCCGTTGCTGTATTACAAGCAATCACGAGCATTTTAATATCTTTTTTTAATAAAAAATGAACCATTTCCCATGTAAATTGGATGATTTCGTCTTTTGTCCTAGATCCATACGGACAACGCAATGTATCTCCTAAATAGATGAGTTGTTCATTAGGGAGTTGGCGCATCAATTCTTGTGCAACCGTTAACCCCCCCACTCCTGAATCAATTACTCCAATGGGTCGTTCCACAATGTTCGCCTCTTTTTCTTCTAGTCATCTCTTTCATTCTCCCTATGCATTGTATCATATAAGAGAGATAATAATTGAGTTAATTGTTCTGTTTGCTCTAAGTTAAACGATTGTAAAATCCTACCTAAATATTCCCGTCTTTCATCAATCACTTCTTTAATGATTCGTTCACCCTTAGCGAGTGCCCTTATTCGAACAATGCGGCGATCTTTTTCATCCTTATTTCTTTGAACAAGTCCATTGGCTTCCATTCGATTAATTAAATCAGTTGTTGTACTGAACGCAAGTCCTATCTTTTTTGCCAATTCACCTATCGTTAAATCTTGATCATCGATAATCCATTGCAAGGCAATAAACTGCGATGGGGTAATAGGATAATTGGTTAAAATTTTTCGCCCTCTTTTTTTAATCGCTACCGATATTTGACGTAAACGTTTTTCTAACTCAAATACTGTATCTTCTGGTAAATCTTTCTTCAACGTAAAACATTCCTTTCCCCATTCCTTATTAACTTATCCTATCATAATAAAGGGATAAGTTTATACTCTTTCAAGAATTATGTAGGTGTATCTGATTGCTTATTCATTTCTTCTTGTTCATGAACTGCCGAGTCTATTTCCATGTTCTTTCCCAGAACATCAATTAAATTATTTTTCTTTTTCTTTGATACCAATATATAGAGAATATCATTATCTTTAATGACCGTTTGTCCGCTAGGAGTAATAATATCGTCATTCCGAATAATAGCATTAACTAGCGACTTATCGGGTAATGGAATATGTGCAAGTGATTTACCGATAATTTTATTCCTTTCTGTTACATGGTATTCAACCATTTCTACATTAGGCTTTCCAATCGATATTAATTCAAGTGAGTGAACTGGTTTTGATACGCGTGGATCATCAACACCAAGTTTCTCAGCCATATATGTAATCGTCGATCCTTGAATAAGCGTTGATGTTAAAACGACGAAGAAAACAATATTAAACATCTCTTGGCTATTCTCTAATCCAGCAAGGAGAGGAAAAATCGCTAAGACAACCGGAACAGCACCTCGTAAACCTGCCCATGATAAAAATATTTTTTCCTTTAATGTATAATCTGATTTAATTAAATTCGTAAACACCGCTATTGGACGGGCAACAAACATAAGTATGATAGATATTAATACCCCCTTGATGATGTTGTCCCATAAAAATAAGTGACTCGGAAAAACAAATAGACCAAGAATAACAAACATGACGATTTGAGCCATCCAGGCAAATCCTTCATTAAAGCTTAAAATAGAATATCTATATGTCAATTCCTCAGAATTACCGATAACTATTCCAGCAATATAGACTGCCAGTAAGCCACTTGCATCAAATAATGAGGTAATACCATACGTTAGAAAAGCAAATGCGACGGTAAATAGCGGATACAAACCACTTGTATCTAAATTAATATGATTAATTGCTTTGGCACCTATTCTTCCAATTACAAGACCCAAAATCAAGCCAATTCCCATCTGCCAGAAGAAATACCCTATTAATGAGACAATCCCATCTTGTTCACCAGTTATAAGTTGAATCATTGAGATGGTTAAAAACATCGCCATTGGATCATTTGAACCTGATTCTGCCTCTAACGTTGACTTTATTTTCATCTTAATATTTTTTTCTTTTAAAACAGAAAAAACAGCTGCCGCGTCGGTCGAGCCGATAATGGATCCGACTAGGAATCCTTCTAACCATGTAAAACCGAGAATATATTTAGCAGCAACAGCGACGACAGCCGTTGTGAAAAGAACCCCAACTGTGGCTAATATAGCAGCAGTCCCAGCAATCGGTTTAACATTTTTCCATTTTGTTTGTAATCCGCCTTCAAACAAAATGATGACGAGAGAAAAGACCCCAATAAGTTGGGCTAATAAAGCATTATCAAAATAAATAATATCTAAACCGTCACTTCCAGCAAGCATACCGATTAAAATAAATAAGACAAGGGTTGGCACCCCTAAACGTGATGAGAATTTTGTGACGAGTACACTCGTGATTAATAACAAGGAAAAGAGTAAAATTATATTATTGGATTGAGAAAGCTCTTGAATCATAGTGGCCTCCAGTCTTAGTCGTATATATGGTTTAATGATTTCTAAAAAATAGTCTTATTTATTATTATAACAAAAACAATGCTTAATCTGATACGTTATACATTAGTTATATAATGAAAAAGGTGTATACAAGGAATTTTCACACACATCAGCGAAATGTGCTCACCGTTTTCAATGTCATTCATAAGATATAATTGACTAATAATTTCCCTTCATCATGCAGCTCTATGACAGCAAGGAGGGGTAACTTTTGAAAGATAACGAGTACAAGTCCAAGCAAATATTAACTAAGAGAGAAAGGGAAGTGTTCGAACTTTTAGTACAAGATAAAACAACGAGAGAAATAGCCCAGGAATTATTTATATCTGAAAAAACTGTTAGGAATCATATCTCCAACACAATGCAGAAGCTCGGGGTCAAAGGGCGTTCGCAAGCAGTTGTCGAATTACTTCGAATGGGAGAACTCGAATTATAATACCAGGGTCTTATGAACCCCTTTCTCTAATTAAAACACATGTCTAACGTATTATCAATTCCCTTAAAACCGGCCAAAAACAATAAAAGGCCGGTTTTAAATCATTAATACCTCACTCAAAACAACCGGTCCATAAATGGCGGCCGGTTGTTGTTTTTATAATGACTGGAGCTTATCTTTCATTTCATCACTTAATTTAACAGCCTTTCCTGTCACCGTATCGACATAAACCATTCTGCCACGCCCCGTTAAACAAATCTCACCTTTTTCATTAACACCTAAGTAATGTAAATCAAAGGATGTTTGACCGACTTCTGCTGTTTTAACGTAAAGTTTTAGTTCATTCTGAAAGTAAATGGGGTGATGATAATCACATTGTAAATCTGATACAACGGGAACTGCCTTTGGACTGCTGAGGTTTTTAAATAGGTTTATAGATTTTAAATACTCAATGCGAGCTTCTTCAAAATAAATAAACGCTGAAACATTGTTAACATGACCGAACATATCCGTTTCAGAAAATCGAATATTAATAGGAATATAAAAACGAAAATCTTCTCTCCAATGATTTATTTCTTTTATATAACTAATTTTTTTCATAAAAACATATCCACCTTTTTTTAAACGCTTACATCTTACTGCAAAAAATGACCTCTACCAGATGTGGTAAAGGTCATAATCTTTAATGTGCATTATCACTGCCAAAGAAATTCTTAAAGGCTTGGATATTTGTTGCACGGTTCATCGCGGCAATTGATGTTGTTAAAGGTATACCTTTCGGACAAACTTGAACACAGTTTTGTGAGTTTCCACAACCTGAAATTCCACCATCATCCATTAAGGCTTCCAAACGTTCACTCTTATTCATTGCACCAGTTGGGTGGGCGTTATATAAGCGTGGTAAAGAAAGCAATGCAGGTCCGATAAAATTAGATTTATCATTAACATTTGGACAAGCCTCGAGACAAACTCCACAAGTCATACATTTTGATAATTCATATGCCCATTGGCGTTTTTTCTCAGGCATACGTGGTCCAGGACCTAAATCATGTGTTCCATCAATTGGGATCCAAGCTTTAATGCGTTTCAATGCATCAAACATTCTTGAACGGTCGATAATTAAATCACGTACAACCGGGAATGTGTTCATTGGTTCAATTGTAATTGGATGTTCTAAATGATCAACAAGTGCGGCACATGCTTGACGTGCTTGACCATTAATAACCATCGAACAAGCTCCACAGACTTCCTCTAAGCAGTTACTATCCCATTGGACAGGACTTACCTTTTCCCCTTTAGCATTGACTGGATTCTTTTGAATTTCCATTAAACCAGCAATGATGTTCATATTTTTACGATATGGTATTTTGAAAGTTTCTTTATAAGGGTTAGAGTCTGGACTGTCTTGGCGTGTAATAATAAAAGTAACCGATTTTTGTTCAGCCATGTCTTTAAACTCCCTCCACTTTTTATTTGCTCTTTGTATAGTCACGCTTACGAGGCTTGATTAGTGACACATCAACATCCTCATAACTAAATTCAGGAGCATTTTTCTTTTCGTCAAACATCGCGATGGTTGTCTTTAACCAGTCTTCATCATTACGATCAGGGAATTCTGGTTTATAATGTGCCCCACGGCTCTCATCACGGTTATAAGCACCGAGCGTAATAACACGAGCCAGGTGTAGCATGTTTTTCAATTGACGTGTAAACATAACACCTGAATTACTCCATCGTGACGTATCATTAATATTGATATTGTCCCAACGTTCTAGTAACTCTTGTATTTTCTCGTCTGTTTCGAGTAAATTCTTGTTATGACGTACAACCGTGACGTTTTTAGTCATCCATTCACCGAGTTCATGGTGAAGTTTATATGCGTTTTCATTACCATCCATATTTAATAATGCTTCAAAATTCTCTTGTTCTTTCTTAGCAGACTCTTCGTAAAGACTTGATGGTAAATCTTCTACATGTGTTTCCAGACCATCAATATATTCAATTGCTTTCGGTCCAGCAACCATTCCACCATAAATAGCCGATAGTAAGGAGTTAGCTCCTAAACGGTTACCACCGTGCATTGAATAATCACACTCACCTGCAGCGAAAATACCAGGAATATTTGTCATTTGATTATAATCTACCCATAGTCCACCCATTGAATAGTGAACAGCAGGGAATATTTTCATTGGTACTTTTCGCGGGTCATCCCCGACGAATTTCTCATAAATCTCAATGATTCCACCTAATTTAACATCGAGTTCTTTCGGATCCTTATGTGATAAATCAAGATAGACCATGTTTTCGCCATTTATTCCTAGTTTCTGATTAACACATACATCGAATATTTCGCGTGTCGCAATATCACGTGGTACTAAGTTTCCATATGCTGGGTACTTTTCTTCTAGGAAATACCATGGCTCACCATCTTTATATGTCCAAACGCGCCCACCTTCTCCACGTGCTGATTCACTCATGAGACGTAGTTTGTCATCACCAGGGATTGCCGTTGGGTGAATTTGAATAAATTCTCCATTTGCATAGCGGACACCTTGCTGATAAAGTTTACTTGCTGCTGATCCAGTATTAATGATGGAGTTTGTTGATTTTCCAAAAATAATTCCTGGACCACCTGTTGCAAAGATTGTTGCATCTGCACGGAATGCTTTGATTTCATGCGTTTTAATATTTTGTGCAACAATTCCTTTACCAACACCATTATCAATAATGGCTTCGATGAACTCCCAACCTTCATACTTTGTTACAAGCCCTTCTACTTCCCAGCGCCTCACTTGTTCATCAAGGGCATATAAAAGTTGTTGACCTGTTGTAGCTCCCGCAAATGCCGTGCGGTGATGTTGTGTTCCACCGAAACGTCTAAAGTCGAGTAAACCTTCTGGTGTACGGTTAAACATGACTCCCATACGATCTAATAAATTAATAATTCCAGGTGCAGCTTCACACATCGCCTTTACTGGCGGTTGGTTAGCTAAGAAGTCACCACCGTATACTGTATCATCAAAGTGAATCCAAGGTGAATCTCCCTCACCCTTCGTATTCACCGCACCGTTAATGCCACCTTGAGCACAGACAGAGTGAGAGCGTTTTACAGGTACGATTGAAAATAAATCAACGCTTACACCAGCTTCTGCTGCTTTAATTGTCGCCATTAGTCCAGCAAGACCACCGCCAACAACAGCAACTCTACGATTTTTCATTAATCACTCACTCCTTCATCTCTAATTCAAAACATCATATCCCAATTAAACAAATGCAAATAAAGCTCGTAGTCCTAAATAGCTAACTGCTAAGAACACAAGTATTGTTAAATATGTAACGATTTGTTGTGATCTTGGTGTTTGTGTAAAGCCCCAAGTTACCATAAAGCCCCATAAACCGTTAGCAAAGTGAAAAACAGTAGAAATTACCCCAATAACATAGAACCAGAAAATAACTGGACTTGCTAAAACACTTTCCATAAAGCTGAAAGAAACTTCCGCATTACCTAGTGCAACTTGTACACGTGTTTCCCAAACATGCCAAGCAATGAAAATCAACGTTACAATTCCTGTAAATCGTTGTAAGAAAAATAGGATATTGCGGGAAAAACTATATTTCCTAGTGTTGTTTCGCGCTGTAAAGACAATGTAAACCCCCAAAATAGCATGAAACAATATCGGCAGAAAGATAACAAAAATTTCTAAAACCGGTCGAAAAGGTAAATCAAACATAAATTGTGCTGCCTTATTAAAACTTTCTGCACCATATACAGCAAAATGGTTAATAAATAAATGCTGTACTAAAAACAGCCCGATAGGAATAACTCCTAATAATGAATGTAATCTCCTATAAAAAAATTCTCTACGCTCTGCCATGTGCTACCCCCCTCAAAGTAATTATTTTTACAATTGTTAATTAAAAGTTTGGCATGTTGTACGAATTGGTAAAATGAGCGCCTCATTTAATTGAGGCTCATTTTACTACTATGATGTACAATTTGTACCATACTTATTGTACTTCTAACAACAAAAAGCGTCAAGGAAACGGAATATTTAATTCCTTTTTTGAATAATTGTCATGTTTTTTTATTATTAACATGGAAAACAGTATTGCACAATTCATAAATAGATTGGATAATAAGAATAGGACTTATGCACTGTAAATATATTTATGGTCGATGATTAGAGAAAGGATGTCATTCATGAAAGAAGAAAAACTATCTGTGTCTGTTCTAGAAAATGTGCAAACATCAGGAGCAGGTTATGACGTTCTTCGGTATATTGGTTTAGCAGATTTACTTGGAACTGAAAAAGATACGATTATTTATTTCATGGGCAAGAACATGGCGAGGAAATTTGCAATCACAACATTAGGAGATGTTATTTATTTCTTTGACCAAATGGGTTGGGGGAAATTGGAATTAATGAAAGAAAAACGAAATCGTGTTTTATTCTCTCTATTAGCTGATTCAGTTGCTCAACGATTACATACAAAAATCAAGACAGACTTTTTAATGGAAGCGGGTTTTCTAGCTGAAGCAATGCAGCAATTAAAAGAAATCGAATGTGAATGTACGGTTAAGACGCATGACCGAATCGGAAAAGTTGAATTCACTGTATTTTATACCGAATAACTTCAAAAGGGGCCCATACAAGCCCCTTTTCATTTTGGTAATTGAGCGAACAATAATTTCTAGCTCTTACAGGGCATTATTTTTAAAAACAAAATCACATCGTTCATCACGGAAGGCGCCTAAATAAAATAACTTTAAAGGTTGGAGCCGTATTCCATAGCAACTAGAACGATTTTACCCTTCATAAAGATCATTATTTAATGATTATGTTGCTCTTCTTTCTCTTTATTCAGATGTTCAATCACTTCATTGGCAACGTTATGCGGGATGCCTAACTTGGTCAGATCTTCTATTTGTGCACCCCTTATACGGTCTAGCGATTTAAAATGACGCATTAATGTCCTTTTTCGTTTTTCTCCGACACCTGGAATATGATCGAGCTCAGATTGAAACATCCCTTTTTCACGACGCTTACGATGAAACGTAATAGCAAACCGGTGTACTTCATCTTGGATTCTCTGAACGAGATAAAACTCTTGTGACTTTCGCGATAGTGGGATGACATCTGGTGGGTTCCCATACAATAGCTCACTCGTTCGATGGTACTCATCTTTAACTAAACCGCTAAGTGGGATATCCAGGCTAAGCTCATTTTCTAATACATCACGCGCCGCACTCATCTGTCCTTTACCACCATCAACAATGATTAAATCCGGCAGTGGAAGATTTTCCTTTAAAACGCGTGTATAACGCCGACGGATAACTTCGCGCATTGTATCATAGTCATCTGGACCTTTGACATGTTTAATCTTATACTTACGATACTCTTTCTTGGCTGGTTTTCCATCAATAAAAACAACCATTGCGGAAACTGGATCAACACCTTGGATATTTGAGTTATCAAACGCCTCAATCCGGCGTGGGGTTTCAATCTGAAGTGCATCACCTAGTTTCTCTACTGCAACAATCGTTCGTTCTTCATCCCGTTCAATCAGAGAAAACCTTTCTGCAAGAGACACTTTAGCATTTTTCATCGCCATTTCAACAAGTTCGCGTTTTTTTCCACGAAACGGTGTATGCACATCCACCCCCAAAAGCTTCTTTAATAATTCTGTTTCCGTTCCAATTGGCAATAGAATGCGTCTCGGTTTTGGGTGATGTTTATGCATATAGAAACGCGCAATAAAAGAAATGAATACACCTTCGGCTTCATCTAAATAAGGAAAGACAGATACCTCTCTTTCAATCAACTTTCCTTGACGGACAAAAAAGACCTGGACACACATCCATCCTTTATCATAATGATACCCGAAAATATCTAAATCAATTTTTTCATTTAAAATAATTTTTTGTTGTTCCATCACAGCCTGAATATGTTGAATTTGATCACGATATTCTTTAGCCCGTTCAAAGTTTAACTGATCACTTGCTTTAAACATTTTTTCTTCCAGTGTTTTTTTAATCCCTTTATATCCTCCTTGTAAGAAGGAAGTAATATCTCGGGTGATCACATCATATTCTTCTTTTGTAGGTGGTTGATGACTGCACGCTAAACATTGTCCCATATGATAATATAAACAATATCTCCCACGAGGATTATTACACTTTCTTAAAGGGTAAAGTCGATCAAGCAAACGCTTTGTTTCCCTTGCTGCAATCACATTTGGGTATGGACCGAAATATTTACCACCATCATGTTTCACCTGACGTGTAATCAAAAGACGTGGATGGCGTTCAGAAGTAATTTTTAAATAGGGATACGATTTATCGTCTTTCAACATCACATTATATTTGGGATCATGCTTTTTAATTAAGTTCATTTCCAGTATAAGAGCTTCCATTTCAGATGAGGTAATAATATATTCAAAATCAGTAATCTCTTGGACAAGTCGGGTTGTTTTTTTATCATGGGCTCCAGTGAAGTAGGAACGAACACGGTCTTTAAGTTTTTTTGATTTCCCGACATAAATAACTGTCCCATGCTTATCTTTCATTAAATAGCAACCCGGTTTTTCCGGGATAAGTTGCAGCTTTTCCTTTATGATATCGTTCATAACTGTCAATCTCCTTTAAAACAGTTCCAAAAAACGCCCTTATACTTTAAACATACTATGAATAACAACTAAAAAGCAAATCCCTTGATACAACATGTATCAAGGGATTTGCTTTTTAAGATTACGCATGTTTGTTAACTAAATCAACAAGTGCTTCTTTTGGGCGGAAACCGACAACTTGATCGACTACATTTCCGTCTTTAAATAGAAGTAAAGTTGGAATACTCATGACACCGAATTTTGCTGCTGTTTCTTGGTTTTCGTCAACATTAAGTTTAACGATTTGTACTTTTTCACCTAACTCTTTATCTAAATCCTCTAATACTGGTGCAATCATTTTACATGGTCCACACCAAGGTGCCCAAAAGTCAGCTAATACTAAACCTTCAGCTGTTTCTTTTGCGAAGTTTTGATCAGTTACATCAAGAATTGCCATTTACATATCCTCCTTAATCATTACTGTCTAATTGACTAGTGCAAAATGAGTATAACATTAAATGTCATTCCTTACCTAACAGTTTGCTTAAAGGGAATAAAATCATGCACCCTAATGAAAAGATCTAGCACTATTCGAGCTAGATCTTTTTTGCAGTGTATTAATTGCCAGCTTTAATCTTCTTAACCTCTTCAATAAGTAATGGTAGAACTTCGAACATATCGCCAACAATACCATAGTCAGCAATATTAAATATGTTTGCTTCTGGGTCTTTGTTAATCGCTACAATTATCTTTGAGTTAGACATTCCAGCTAAATGTTGAATCGCACCTGAGATACCAAAAGCGATATATAAGTCAGGTGTGACTACTTTTCCTGTTTGTCCAATTTGTAATGAATAGTCACAGTATCCGGCATCACAAGCTCCACGTGAAGCACCGACTGCTGCGCCTAACAAGTCAGCTAATTCATATAAAGAATCAAATCCTTCTTTACTTTTAACTGCTCTTCCTCCAGCAATAACGATACTTGCTTCAGATAAGTCAACACCCTCAGATTTTTTACGGATGACTTCTTTAATAATTGTCCGTAAATCTTTTATTTCAACATCTTTCGCTTCAACGTCACCTGAAAGTGATTCATCACGCTCAAGAGCAGGTATGTTGTTTGGACGAATAGTAACGAAAACAAGACCTTCATTGATTACTTTCTTTTCAAACGCTTTACCTGAATAGATTGGACGCGTGAACACTGTTTGTCCATCTTCTTCATTTATTTCTGTCACATCTGAAATAAGTCCTGTATCTAATTTACTAGCAATTTTAGGTGTTAAGTCTTTACCAATTGCAGTATGTCCCATAACGATAGCATCTGGTGATTCATCTTCTATGACAGCCAAAACAGCTTGTCCATAACCGTCAGAAGTATAATGACTTAACTTTTCATCTGCTACTGTTACAACCCGGTTTGCTCCAAAATAGATTAATTCTTGTGCAAGTTCATCTAGATTACTATCCCCACAGAGAACGCCCACGATTTCACCGTCGGATTTAATTTTCTTTGCAGCTGCAATCGCTTCGAACGTTACATTTCTTAATGTACCATCACGTGATTCCCCAATTACTAATACCTTACTCATGTGAGTTTCTCCTTTCCATGTCTCTATATTTATAGTACTTTCGCTTCATTTTTTAGTAGTGATACAAGTTCTTTAACCTGATCTTCAATTTCGCCTTCTAAGATACGCCCTGCTTCTTTCTCGGGTGGTAGGAAGACATCGAGTGTTTCTGTTTTTGGTTCTAAATCATCTTCATCTAAGTCTAAATCATCAAGCTCTAATTCTTCTAGTGGTTTTCTCTTTGCTTTCATGATACCAGGTAAGGATGGATAACGTGGCTCATTTAAGCCTTGTTGACATGTGACGAGAAGTGGCAAGCTTGTTTCCACCTTTTCCACATCTCCTTCAACATCCTTATCGATGTGAACGGTTTCATTTTCAATAGACAAATCGACTATTGTTGTTACAAACGGTATGTCTAATTTCTCAGCTAGTCTTGGTCCAACTTGACCACTTGCCTCATCAATAGCAACATTACCTGCTAAAATGAGGTCAACATCTTTATCTTCAAAGTAGGCGGCAAGAATTTCGGTTGTAGTATACTGGTCGCCTTCTTCTAAATCTTCTTCAGTATTAATTAAGACCGCTTTGTCGGCCCCCATCGCCAAAGCAGTTCGGAGCTGTTTCTCAGAGTCTTCATCACCTACTGTTACAACTGTGACTTCCCCGCCGTGCTCATCACGCTGATTAATTGCCTCTTCAACTGCATATTCATCATACGGATTGATGATGTATTCTGCACTATCATCTTCAATACGGCCATCTGAAACAACAATTTTTTCTTCAGTATCAAATGTCTTTTTTAATAGTACATAAATATTCATTCCAGTTCCTCCTAATCTGTATGCCTTATTATTTGTCTTTAAATTGTGGTTGACGCTTTTCTAAAAATGCTTGGATCCCTTCTGTTGCATCTTCTGACCCAAAAACCTCGCTAAATAGAATCGCTTCTTGCTCAACACCTTCAGCAAACTGGCTCGTTTTTGCATATGGAATTAACTTCATGATGCGTTCAATAGATGGTTTGCTTTTCGCTGCAATCTGCTTTGCGAGATTCATCGCTTCATTTAGCAATTCATCCTCTGAAGTAACTTGGTTAGCAAGCCCCAAAGTATACGCTTCACGTCCGGTAATTGGAACACCTGTTAAAATCATTTCATATGCTTTAGCCTCACCTACGTAACGAGGTAAACGCTGTGTTCCAGCAAATCCTGGAATAATGCCTAGTGATAACTCTGGTAAACCTAGCTTAGCTTTTTCGGTTACAACACGAATATGACACGATAATGCAAGCTCTAATCCTCCACCTAGAGCAGCACCATGGATGGCTGCGATAAATGGGATTGAGAAATTTTCTATGCGCTCAAATACCTTTTGACCGCCCTGTGCTAATGCTTTAAAATCAGATGCTTCCTGTAAGGTTGTAAACTGCTTCACATCTGCACCAGCAGAGAAAAATCTCCCATCGCCTTTAATCACAATAACTTTTGCCGCTTGTTCTTTCTCAATCTGATCTAGCAATTGACCGAGCTCATTTAAAAGAGTCGTAGACAATGCGTTTGCTGGTGGACTTTTAATTGTGATGATACCAATTTGATCTTCTAACTCATACTGAAGCATACTCATTTTATCCCCCCTTAGTGACATTCTATCAAAAAATTACAATATCCTCACCTTTTTTACTATAAAAGAAACAAAATAAGTGAAAATGACACTATTCATTTGTTCGTAAACCATTCATTAATAGATTATGAACGTCTGGAGCGAGGCTTACTAAATCAAATTTTTGATTTTTCATTACCCAATTGGTAACGGTCTCGTCTATCGTTCCGAAAATCATTTGGCGCATGAGCGGAATATTTAAATCACTACGAACAACTTTTTGCTCAATGCCTTCTTCGAGAATCATATCAATCACATCTAGGTAATCTTTTAATACATTATTGATTTGCATCCGTATATTGGGATCTGATTGTCGCAGTTCCAATTGGGTGACAATAGCTAGATGGTGATCGACTGCTAGTTGTTCAAAATGCAACTGAATTAATGTGAGCAGTTTCTTTTTTACATCTTGCTCTCTATGAGTTGCTTCAGCTATTTTTTGAATGAATTGCCCCATTTTTTCTTTAAATACAGAGATGAGGATATCCTCTTTGTTTTTAAAATAGAGGTAAATCGTACCGTCAGCGACACCGGCTTTTTTGGCAATCTTTGAAACTTGTGATGCATGATAGCCATTTTCCGCTATTACTTGTACGGCACCATCAATAATTGCTTTGTATTTTGGTCTATTTTTTCTCATCATAAAAATCTCCTTACTCGCTCACAAAGTGAATGAATAATCATTCATATTTAGTTTATAAATATTTTATCTTTAAGTCAAATAAAAAGCTTGTCTTTAATTATATTGATTAGTAACTAGCAGTCAACTTATTTATTTTACTTTTTGTGTATCTTCTTCAATGAGTTGCCTTCTTAAAATCTTCCCAACAGCTGTTTTAGGTAATTCATCGCGAAACTCATAAATTCTTGGCACTTTATATGCCGCTAAATGTTTTCGGCAATACTGATTCAGTTCTTTTTCTGTTAGAGTGTAACCTTTTTTAGGAACGATATATGCTTTAACTGTTTCACCACGGTAAGGATCAGGTATACCAGCAACAACAGCTTCCATAATGCCTTCATGTTCATACAATACTTCTTCAATTTCACGTGGATAAATATTATATCCACCAGCTATTATCATATCTTTGCTACGATCAACAATATGGAAGTAGCCTTCTTCATCCATATAGCCTAAATCACCAGTTAATAACCAACCATTCTTAAAGGTGTTTTCCGTTTCTTCTGGGTTGTTCCAATAACCTTTCATCACTTGTGGGCCTTTAACAGCAATTTCACCAATTTCACCAACTTCAGCTTCTTCATGTGTTTCCATAGTTAAAATAGTAGCATCTGTATCTGGCCAAGGAACACCAACACTTCCTGAGACACGCCGTCCCCAAACGAAATTAGCATGAGTGACAGGGGAAGTTTCAGTTAATCCATAACCTTCTACTAAGCGACCACCTGTTATGGCTTCGAATTTTTGCTGAACATCTACCGGTAATGGAGCAGAACCACTAATACAAGCTTCAATAGAAGATAAATCATATTTTTCTAATTTCGGATGATTTAATATTCCAACATAAATTGTTGGTGCCCCAGGAAAAAGTGTTGCTTTTTGTTTTTCAATTGTTTTTAATACTTCCTCTGGGTCAAATTTCGGTAATAAAACCATTTTAGAACCAAACATTATCGATAAATTCATCACCGCTGTCATACCGTAAACATGAAAGAATGGTAACACACCTAATACGATTTCTTCACCTTGCTTTGCTTTATAAATCCACGCTTGACACATCTGTGTATTGGAAACTAAATTATAGTGAGTTAACATAACACCTTTTGGATAACCAGTTGTCCCACCTGTGTATTGTAGTAATGCCAAATCTTCTTTTGGATCAACTTTTACTTCTTTATATCCCTTTGTATCCGCTTTCATTATTGTCGGCCAAAGATGGGTATCGGATGATTGTTCAGGTCTTACGACCACACCGTATTGTTTCCTTTGTATAAATGGATAAATCATATTTTTCGGAAACGGTAAATAATCTTTAATTCCGGTTACAATAATATGCTCTAAATCTGTCTCACGTTTAACTTTAGAAACCATCGGAAACAGAATATCTAAACATACAATGACCTTTGCCCCTGAATCATTTAATTGATAAGCTAATTCTCTTTCCTTGTAAAGTGGATTCGTTTGCACAACAATTGCCCCCACTAACAATGACCCGTAATAACTAATGACGGCTTGTGGGCTATTTGGAAGCATGACAGCTACACGATCACCTTTTTGAACCCCTAATTGTTGTAAATAAGATGCAAATCGGATTGACTGATCATATACTTCCTGAAATGACATTTCTTTCCCCATAAAGTGAAGCGCCTTCTTTTCTTTATAAATAGAAGCTGCATCCTTTAGAAAATCTTGTAACGGCTTTTCATCATAATCAATTGAAGTCGGTATTTCTTCTGGATAATGAGAAAGCCATCTCTTTTTAAGAGTCATTTTCATCTCCTCCTTTGTATATATATATCCATTATACCGACTTCCATGCTTTTTTAAAAATATTTATTCTTATAATTCTAAAATTGAATCATATATATAACACCGACTAAGACGAATAAAATAGCCACGACAATTAATACTTTCGCTAATGTTTCCATTTGCTTCTCCCCTTAACCAACACTAATACTTGCTCCGATCACAAATGATAATCCGAGAGAGATGATTAATGACATCAAACCAACTGCAATATTCCCTTTACCTATCTCATCATCAATTTTCATTGTTGGCGTTAGAAACTCAAATATAAAATAGCCGGATAGCAATAAGAGAAAGCCGACTGTTCCCCAGCCAATACTTTGTAATATCGTATCATTATGTTCAATCGAATAGCGAAAAATAATTGCAATCCCTATTATCTTCCCACCCGTTGCCAAAGCGACAGCGACATTTCCTTTTTTTATTTCTTCCCAGTTTTTATACGATGTAACGATTTCAAATATCGCTAAAAACACGAAAGAACAGAGAATAACGACACTATATCTTGCAACCGTTTCGACTACAATATTTTCCCAAAAGCCATCCATGACAATCATCTCCCATTAGAACTCTTTTACTTAAGTGATATGACAGTGACACCACTACCGCCTTCATTCATTTTACCTGAACGGAACGACTCAATTGCTGAATGTGATTTGGCAAATTCTTGCACACCTTTTCTAAGGGCACCTGTTCCTTTTCCATGAATAATATGCACATGATCATATCCTGCTAAAAGTGCATCATCAATATACTTTTCTAATTCTAATAGTGCATCCTCAAAACGTTCGCCACGTAAATCTAGTTCATTTTTAACGTGATATTGCTTTCCTTTTATCGTTGCTACTGGATTAGCATAGGCTTGTTCTTGTTTCCCAACAAATTGTAAATCTTTGCGTTTTACTTTCAACTTCATAATACCAACTTGAACAAGATATTCATTTTTATCAAGTTGTTCGGCAATCGTTCCTTGTTGGTTTAATGAAATGAGTTTCACTTCATCACCAATAGCTAATTCACTATGTTCTTGTTTAGTTATTAAAGAAGAAGTGCTTTTCTTTTGCACAAGAGTTGGTTCAGCTTCATCTAATGCCTTCTTTGCTTCAATCCATTCATGTTCTTTAATCATAGCATTTGCTTTCATGTTTCGTAATTTATCAACAATCACTTCAGCTTCTATCCGTGCTGTCTCTATCGCTTTTTGAGCTTTTTCTTCCGCTTTTTCATATAACGTCTCACGTTTTTGTTCAAATCGTGTGAATGCTTGTTTTAAATCATTTAAAAGTTGTTCACTTTCCATTAAAATATCATGGGCCTGTTCATAATCTTTTTCCGCCTGGATATTTGACCGTTCTAACGACGAAATCATTTGTTCAACACTTTTGGAGTCAGTTCCAACATGCGATTTCGCACGATTTATAATATGGTTAGGAAGACCTAGGCGTTGGGATATCTCAAATGCATTACTTCGCCCAGGTACACCAATGAGTAACCGATAAGTTGGCTGTAATGTTTCTACATTAAATTCCATTGACGCATTAATGACTTGTTCACGATTATAACCGTAAGCCTTTAATTCGGGATAATGCGTGGTCGCAATGACACGTGCTCCTCTTGAAACAGCTTCATCAAGTATGGAGATCGCTAAAGCTGCACCTTCTTGTGGGTCTGTACCAGCACCTAATTCATCAAATAACACGAGCGATTGGTCATCCATGTCAGCCATAATCTGAACAATATTTTTCATATGAGATGAGAACGTACTTAAATTCTGTTCGATCGATTGCTCGTCACCAATATCAGCATACACTTGATTGAAAACAGCTAACTCACAACCATCTAATGCTGGGACTTGTAATCCAGCCTGTGCCATTAATGTGCAAAGCCCAACCATCTTTAATGTAACAGTTTTCCCACCAGTGTTAGGACCAGTTATAACAATAGACGTGTATTCTTTTCCGATCTCAATATCATTAGCGACTACCTCGCTCAAATCTATGAGTGGGTGACGTGCTTGTTTCATCTTAATAAAACCGTTATCGTTCATAGTTGGCCGTGCGGCTTTCATCTGCTGAGCGAGCTTACCGCGTGCATGGATAAAATCGATTTCAGCAAGGGTATCAATGTTTTGTTCTAATTCATGACGATGTTCAGCGATAAGTTGACTTAATTCTGCTAAAATCCGGTCAATTTCCCTGTTTTCTTGAAGTTTTCCTTCACGCATTTTATTATTCAATTCAACAACTGCACGTGGTTCCATAAATAACGTTTGCCCTGAAGCTGATTGGTCATGAACGATTCCACCAATCGCTGCACGATATTCCTGTTTAACCGGAATAACATAGCGATCATTACGGATTGTAACGATGGCATCTGATAACATTTTACTGCGTGAACGCGTTAGTTCATTTAATTTATCACGAATCTTTCCTTCATAGGCACGTATAGAAGAACGAATACTTCTTAATTTAGCTGAAGCCTCATCCTTAATGTCACCTTGCTCGTCAATACAGCGGGTAATTTGTTGCTCTAATGGACGAAGTGATTCAATCTTTTCCGCTAGTCCTTTTAATAATGGAATGTTTATCTCTAATGATTCAATCATATTTTTGGTTCGTCTTCCACCATAAATAGTACTAGCCACTTCCATACATTCTGCGGCATTTAAAGTGCCTCCGATAGAACTTCGCTTTAAACTACCCTGTATATCAAAAATGCCCCCTAAGGGAATGCTTTTATTTAACCGTAAAATGTGTACGACTTCATCTGTTTCAGCCTGTTTCTCATTCACAAGATCAATCTCTGTGTACGGTATAATATGTTGTGATCGTTCTTTACCCAATGTTGTTTCTGCATGAGTACATAATTGTTTGACTATCTTGTCAAATTCTAAAACGTGGTGAATGCGTTCATTCATACGTCATACTCCTTTATATCCTAATTCGCCACTTTATCTTTTTTGGTTAATATACTGAATTAATTTTTCTTTTGACCATGTATTAAGGATATTCTCTTTTTGTAACCAGCCTTTTCGTGCAACACCGACACCATATTTCATATAATCTAATGTCTTATAATTATGAGCATCTGTATTAATTGCAATTTGGACCCCATGCTCTTGTGCGATTTGTGCCCATTCCGCTGATAAGTCGAGGCGATTTGGGTTCGAATTTATCTCTAGTGCCGTACCCGTTTCAGCTGCACCCTCAATCAATCGTTCCAAATCTACACGATAGCCATTTCTTCTACCAATCAGTCTACCAGTTGGATGAGCAATGAGCGAAACATATGGATTTTCTAATGCTTGAAAGAGTCGGTACATGATTTTATCTTCACTTTGCTGAAAGCTCGAATGAATCGCTCCAATAACAAAATCCATTTCTTTTAAAAATTCATCTGAAAAATCTAATCGTCCGTCTGGTAAAATATCCATCTCAACACCAGCAAAAATATGGATATCTGGATATGTTTCATTTAATTTTGCAATTTCTTCACGTTGCATACGAAGGCGCATTTCATCTAATCCATTTGCAATAAAAAGCGATTTTGAGTGATCTGTAATAGCGATATATTCGTATCCACGTTTTCTAGCACTTAATACCATTTCCTCTAAAGAGTGGGCACCGTCACTCCATGTGGTGTGCATATGCAAGTCCCCTCTTATGTCAGACACGTTAAGGACAGATACTTCTTTAGTAAAAGCTTCAATTTCTCCTTTATTCTGCCGGATTTCTGGCGGAATTTCATACAGGCCAAAATAGTCAAAAAATGCTTTTTCAGATTGAAATGTTAGCACTTCTTTCGTATCGTCAATTTCCACACCATATTCATTGATTTTTTCACCACGAGATTTTGCTAACTGGCGCATCGCAACATTATGTTCTTTTGATCCTGTAAAATGATGGAGTGTTGTTGCAAACTCTTGCTCTTTTACAAGTCGAAAGTCAACTTGAATACCGAGGGAGTCCTCTAATATAACCGATACCTTTGTATCACCAGATGCGATGACGTCTTGAATTCCATCCATGTCCAAAAGATATTCACGAACCTTCTTAGGCTCATCTGTCGCAATTATAAAATCGATATCTCCAATCGTTTCTTCTAATCGTCTTAGACTACCAGCGATGGAAAATGTTTCAATATGTGGTCCTTCTTCTAAATATGCATTTATACGATTTGCTACAGGTAACATGGTCGCAATCGGTAGACGCTCTGGTCGTTTATTCGCTTGTTCGAGTGCATGTAAGATGTTTTGCGCTGATTTCTTACCGAACCCTGGAAGCTTTTCTACTTTTTTATTAAGAATAGCGCTTTTTAATGAATCTTCATCCGTTACCCCAAGCTCCTGATAAAATTTCGCTAATGTTTTTCCGCCTAATCCCGGAACATTCAGTAAGGATAGTAAACCCTCTGGAATCTTTCGTTCTAATTCAGCTAACGTTTCCGAATACCCTTCTGTTATATACTCAACAATAACAGCATTTGTTCCTTTTCCGATGCCTTTGATTGATGTAAAATCTTCAATTTCACTTAAAGACCGTTCATCTGCTTCTAATCCGGCTGCCGCACGTCTATATGCCGCAATTTTAAACGGATTTTCACCTTTTAGTTCAAGATAGAGAGCAATTTTCTCAAGCAGTTGAATAACATCTTTCTTATTCTTTGCCAAAGCAATCACCTTTTTCTAATTTCCTCTTATTAATTAAACGAAAAAGACTCATTCCATAACAGGACACTTAACAAAATAAACCTGATGAATCAGTCTTTTTCTATATAAATTATCGATTTAAAAATTGATTATATGCTGTAAGCTAACAAACCACAGATCCTTTAATTTCTCTGATAAAAAGGGTGTGCTTTTAATAATTGTCTGTGCCAACGACGAATCATTTATCATGGCTTGAACCGAATCTACAGGCGTTAACGATGAAATAAATAAAATGAAAAAGACTAATAAATAAACTTCAATAAATCCTAAAATTCCCCCACTCACTTTATTAACTGCATTTAATATCGGTAATGACGCTACAAAATCTAGCATTGAAGCCAATATCTGAAGAGCTATTTTAGTAGCGAAAAAAATAATCACAAATGAAATCATATTGTAAAATGCATCTTGTGCTAATGATGAATTTAATATCTCTGCCCATATATGATCACCATTAAAGCCAGGAAATGGGATCCACATTGTAATATGTTCAGCTAGTTTCTTATAATTTAATGCAGCTACAATAAACGCAACTATGAACCCGATAAGATGAAAAACTTGTAAAACTAGCCCGCGTTTCATGCCCATTAAAATACCGAATATGAATAAAAAAATTATTATTAAACTAATCATAAGTCTACTTTCCTCTTCCTCTACCTTTTTTCATGGAGCCGAGTAATGTCGCATAATCTTCTTTAAGCTTCAAGTAATTGTTCATTGTATTAACAGCTGTTAAAACCGCTAAACTCGTCGTGTCGAGACTATGATTCATTTTTTGAATCTCTTGCATCTTTTGGTTGACAAGGCTGGCCACAAGTTGGACATGTGAGGCTGGCTCCTGACCAACAATTGTATATGAACGATTGTGAATCATAACAGTCGTACGATTTTTCTCTTCATGCTCCATCTTACATTCCTCCATACATTCCTACACCATGTTGAAACACAATTTTTTAAAAACAGATTTCCTTATTTTATCTTAACATGAAGTAAAGCATTTGGGAAACACTAGTTTTAAGCTATATCAGACAAATATGTTTTATGAACTTTCATTTGTTTTCCTGCTTCTGAATTTATTTTAAGCATTTTTTCGAAAGTTTGATTTACCGGTATGGTTCACAAATGAGATTCCTATGATGACTAATTACAGCGTGAAGAATTATCGTTATGGAAGCTAAACATTAAAAAAAATGGCTAAGATATAACAATCCTCAAATTATGAATAATAGGATTAGTTCTTAAGTGTTGTTGACTAAAACAAAAGACCTTACTTGGGAAATATTTGGTATGGTTTGTTATTAAAAGATAAATAATAATCCACTACTTTTTTTCTGAGGGTCTGAGGGATGAATCTCTTTTTTGATAATATCATAGGTGTTATAATTACGCCGTAAAGCACGGACTTGTATATTTTTGAATGGTCCAATGTGAAATAACTCTTACTAGGATCATTGACTTATATACCATTGAACGACCAAATGTGAGCTAACTTTAACTAACATCGCTGACTTACTTAACATTGAACACTTCGATGCGATATAACTCTTACTAAAATCATTGACTTATATATTTTTAAACGATATAAACGTAAAATCCTCAGCACATTGCCGAGGATTTCCCAAAAGTAATTGATAAATACATTTACTTCTAACATGATGAAAGGTATAGAACGACTAAACGGTCTTAGCTCTTTTGAATACAGAGCTAAGACCGTTTAAGTCAAATTTTATTATTTCCTCTGTCTACTTGACAGGAACAGTTCTGTTCATTTAGTCCTAGACTCCTTACTCTTATGAACGAACATAAGCATTAAATGTTTTGTTTACTTGATCAATGATTTGTTTAAACGATTCTTCGACTTCATCATCTTTTAATGTTTTATTCGGATCTTGATAAACGAGATGATAGGCGACTGATTTTTTCCCTTCAGGTAGATGTTCACCGCTATACACATCAAAAATTTGTACTTCTTTAACGAGTGGCGATCCTAATTTTTCTATTAACGACTTAACATCGCCAGCCAACACGTCTTGGTCTAAGATAAAGGCTATATCTCTCTCTATCGATGGATATTTAGGAATAGGGTCATAAGTCGCATGATGTGTATGGGCGTCCAAAATAGCCTCTCCATTCAAATCAAACACATAGGTCTCTTTAAGGTCCATTTCTATTTGAACAAGTGGATGGACTTGACCTAAAAATCCAATCGGCTCATTATTCATGTAGATTGTTGCACAACGTCCTGGATGCATTTGCGGAAGTTCGGATGCTTTATACTCAACAGGTAGCTGTAAATAATGAAATAGTCCTTCAAGTATCCCTTTAACGACAAAGAAATCAACTGATTGATTAGCGCCTTGCCATTTGTGGTCGACCCACTCACCTGTTAATGCGCCAGAAATACGCATTTCTTCATTTGGTTGTTTGGTAATTTTTTCTTCATCTGAAATAAATATATTTCCCATTTCATAAAATGCTAGATTATATTCATTTCGGGCTTTATTATAAGCCATTGATTTTAACAATTCTGGAACCAGACTTAAACGTAAATATTGATGGTCTTCAGTCATCGGTTTTTGAACTGAAATAGGATACGGATTTCTTGCTTGAATTTCAGGACTAATAAAGCGTGATGCATAAACTTCTTTTGTTAATGAATAGGTTCTCGCTTCCATTAATCCGGCACTTTGTAAATATGTTTTCATTTTACGCATGAGTTGCTGACGTTTTGTTAGCGTACCAACTTGTGAGAAATGTTTTGGTAATGTAAATGGTAAATTGTCATAACCATAAATTCGGGCAACTTCTTCTAACATATCTTCAAATATAGAAATATCACCACGTCGAGTTGGAACTTGGACTGTAAACTGCTTTTCTTCTTGCTTATATTCAAAACGTAGCTTCCGTAAAATGTCAGCAATTTCTTCAGATGTCATCTCTGAGCCAAGTCGCTTATTAATTTCATCTGTATGAATCATAACAGTCTTCTCTGAACGATCTAATCTGTCATACTCAACAACGCCTCTGAACACTTTTCCATTCGCATATTTTTCAAGTAATTGACATGCTCTTTGTCCAGCTTCACGTACACGATTAGGGTCAACACCTTTTTCAAAACGGGTACTTGCTTCACTACGTAGTCCAGTCTTTTTCACTGTTTTTCTAACTGAACCCGGATCAAAAAAGGCCGCTTCAAGTAAAATATTTGTCGTGCCATCATGAACTTCTGTATTGGCACCACCCATAACACCTGCTAAAGCGATTGGTTTTTCACCATTTGTAATCACTAAATCATCATTTGTTAACTGACGTTCAACATCATCTAAAGTTACGATTTTTTCAGCATCGTTTGCTCGACGAACGAGAATTTCTTTACTGTTCAATCGATCATAATCAAAAGCATGAAGCGGCTGTCCGTACTCTAGTAAAACATAGTTTGTAATATCGACAACATTATTAATTGGACGGATGCCTGCAGCTATTAAATAATGTTGCATCCACAATGGGGATGGTTTGATTTCGACATTTTTCACAATAAATGCACCATAATATGGACATAAATCTGTTGCTTCTACATTGACTTTTACTTGTTGGTCTGCCTCTTCATCAATTTCATTTATACTTACTTCAGGCAAGTGAAGTGGCTGATCTAAAATAGCTGCTACTTCATAGGCAACCCCTAACATACTTAAGCTGTCAGCGCGGTTTGGTGTTAAATCGAATTCCAGAACAACATCATCCATATTTAATAACGGTTCAATCCGTTCACCAACAGTAACATCATCTGGGAAAACATAAATGCCATCAGCATACTCACTTGGGATATATTTCTCATCGATTCCTAATTCTTGTAAAGAACAAATCATCCCGTTTGATTCAACACCACGTAATTTAACTTTCTTAATCTTCATGTCGCCTGGTAAAGTTGCACCTGGCTTTGCGACTATAACCTTTTGTCCTTTTGCAACATTCGGTGCACCACAAACAATTTGTAATGCTTCGTCTTGACCAACATCAACCTGACACACATTTAATTTATCTGCATCAGGATGTTTTTCACATGTTTCAACATAACCGACGACAACATCCGGGTTTGCTTCACCGATGTATTCTATACGATCAACTTCAATCCCTGACTTCGTAATCCGTTCAGCTAATTCTTCAGGACTCATATTAGAAATATCAACATATTTATTTAACCAATTTAATGATACAAGCATCATAAGACCTCCTAAGCTTGATGATATTGCGTGACAAAACGTTTATCATTCATATAAAATTGTCGGATATCATTTACACCGTACTTAAGCATAGCGATTCGATCTGTCCCCATACCGAATGCAAAACCAGTATATACATTTGGATCATAACCTGCCATTTCAAGTACACGTGGGTGTACCATTCCCCCACCTAATACTTCAATCCATCCTGTTTGCTTACATACGGAACAGCCTTTTTGCGAACAGACTTTACATGAAATATCCATTTCAACAGATGGTTCGGTAAACGGGAAAAAGCTCGGCCGAAGACGGATTTCACGCTCTTCACCAAACATTTTTTTAGCAAATAAATTCAATATCCCTTTCAGATCACTCATTCGAACATCTTTATCAACATATAGACCCTCTATTTGATTAAATTGATGAGAATGAGTCGCATCGTCATGATCACGACGATATACAACACCTGGACAGATCATTTTTACTGGTTTTTCACCTTTATAGGCTTTCATCGTACGTGCCTGAACAGGTGATGTATGTGTTCTTAATAATAATTCGTTCGTAATATAGAATGAATCTTGCATATCTCTTGCCGGATGGTTTTGTGGTAAGTTCAATGCTTCAAAATTATAATAATCCGTCTCTACTTGTGGTCCTTCTCTAACTTCAAAACCCATCCCAATAAATAAGTCTTCAATTTCCTGAACGATATGTGTAAATAAATGCGGACCACCAACTTGTACTGGACGGCCTGGTAAGGTCACATCAATTGCTTCTTCTTGTAATTGTTTATCCATTGCATCTTTTTCTAGTTTCGCTTGTTTTTCCTCAATGGATGATGTGATTGCTTCACGCACTTTGTTAGCCATTTCACCAATGATTGGTCGTTCTTCTTTAGCTAATTTCCCCATACCTCTTAAAACACTCGTAATCGATCCCTTTTTTCCTAAATAGGCCACTCTTAAATCTTGTAAGGATTTCATTTCTTCAATATCTTTAATCTTAGCGAGGGCTTCTTTGCGAATGGCCTCGAGTTTTTCCTTCATGTCAAATACCTCCTAATTAAATCATTAAAAAAACCTCCTCCCTAAAAAGGGACGAGGTTAAATCGCGATACCACCCTTGTTGGCATAAAAATACCCAACTCTTTCATGATAACGGAATCAAATCCGGAACACCTTTACTTATCCATGAAGATAAGGTCTAAGTGTCAGCTCCAGAGTGAAATCTTAACAATATAGAATAGAAACGCTCTCAGTCCACGGCATTTCCTTCCTTTACCCTATGTTAATTGTTAATCGGCTCTTTCTTCGCTTAATATTTTGATTTACTACATATTATAATGATAGATGGATTATTTTGCAAATGCTATTTGTTTATATGAGTGTTTTGAACAATATAATACATCAAAATACTTGCCGCTACACCTACATTTAACGATTCCGCCTTGCCGTAAATCGGTATTTTAACAGATAAATCGGCTTGTTCGATGTATTTTTGGTTTATACCAGCTCCTTCATTTCCTAATAGAAGGGCCACTTTTTCTGGTACGTTTACTTCTTGATAATCTTGAGCTTCTTCAAGGGCCGAAGCCCAAATATGATAGCCATTATTTTTTAGCGTGTTTATCTCTTCCACTAGCAGAGATTCTTTAATTGGAATATGGAATAATGATCCCTGTGTTGCACGTATCACTTTATCATTAAAGACATCGACAGTACCTTCACCGAGAATAATCCCTCCTAACCCTGCGGCATCTGCTGTTCGAATAATTGTACCTAAATTTCCCGGATCTTGAACTGCATCAATTAAGAGGAGATGTTTACCATTTTGAATAAAAGTCTGTTTCATCTTCACAATAGCTAATATCCCTTGAGGTGTTTCCGTTTTTGAAATTGATTGAAAGACCTGTTTACTAACAACAGTGATATTGCTTTCTTTATACCATGATGGAATATCTGTTTGATCCATGACAATCAGTTCTTTAATCTCCCAGTTACTTTTCCATGCTTCTTCAACAAGATGATAGCCTTCCACTATAAATAATTTTGATTTTAATCTTTCTTTTCGTTTATGTAGTTTACGCCATGCTTTAACTTTTTCATTTTGAACCGAAGTAATCATATCCATCTATAATATCCTTCCTACCCAATTATTTTCTTTGTACATCATACATAATTTATCATACGCCGGTCAAACTATCTGTAGTGACTGGTATTAAAGGGGTGATTCTGTGAACTTGAATTTAAGAAAAGCGATTGTAGCTAATATTGCTGATAATAATCAAGAACAGCTTGAAGCAACAATTGTCGATGCGATAGAAAATGGTGAAGAAAAAATGCTCCCAGGCCTTGGGGTGTTATTTGAACTTATTTGGAAAAAATCTGATGCAACTGATCGCCAAGAAATGGTATCTGCTCTAGAACAAGGTGTTAAAGAAGCTAGTCAATAATTTTCCACAATGAACTCGCTATAATCGGGCGAGTTTATTTATTTGATTGCATCTTGTAACATTTATAGCTAAAATAATGATAGAGGAGTGATAATATGCCAATCGATCCGCGCTTGATGGGACAATATGTCCAAGCTTTTAGTACTCCAATATTATCATCAGAAACAAATCGTTTTAATCCAATCACACCTACAATGCCAACATTGGATTTTAGACAATTATTACAAGCAAAGATAGTTGAAGCGCAACAATTATCACCACAACTAAATCATCAGTTGAATCATACGAACTATAACTATACGATGCGCTCAGTTAGTCCGCGGGCTATACATACATCTTTACCAACCAATAGCGACTATTCAGCATCGATTAACCAAATAGCGCAAAAATATGATGTTGATGAGAAACTGATTCATGCGATTATTAAACATGAATCAAACTATAATCCACAAGCACGTAGTCATGCCGGTGCTGTTGGACTAATGCAATTGATGCCAGGTACTGCGCGTTATCTTGGTGTCACAAATCCGTATGATCCGGTTCAAAACATTGAAGGTGGAACAAAATATTTGCGACAAATGCTTGATAAATATAATGGGCATTTAGAACTCGCATTAGCAGCATACAATGCTGGACCAGGAAACGTTGATAAATATCAAGGCATCCCACCATTTAAAGAAACAAACAATTATGTTAGAAAAGTGATGCACACATATCTCGGATAATAGAGCTTTTACAATGATGATGTGAGAGCTCTTTTTTAAAAGCATTTCACTTGTGACTGATCGAGCATTTCCAAGGGTATTTAATTGTGTTTTTTACAAAACGAATACCCACAAGAACTATCCTAAGGGTACTGAAGCTGATTTTGAAACAATCCAATACCCGCTGGAAGTATCCTAAGGGTAATTTAAGTAACTTTTGCACTAACTAGTATCCGCTAGATACACAAAAAGGAACAGCCTATCGATGACGCTAGGCTGTTCCTTTTATTTCGGGACTATTGAGGCAGTCCACTCATTATAGATATTTTGTATTCAGACCAATCAGCCTGAGCACTGATTAATTAAACGTGATTTCTTTAACTGTATCTTGATCTAATTTCTTAATCACTTCAACAATTAATTTTACTGCGTTTTCGAAGTCATCACGATGCAAGATGGCTGCGTGTGAGTGAATATAACGTGTTGCGATTGTAATGGATAGGGCTGGTACACCATCTGCCGTTAAATGGATAGAACCACTATCTGTTCCTCCACCTGCAATGGATGCATATTGATATGGGATTTCCTTTTCATCTGCTGTTTGCACAACTAAATCACGTAACCCTTTATGAGATACCATCGATGCATCATATAAAATAATTTGTGGTCCTTCACCAAGTTTACTATCTGCATCATGGTCACTAATTCCTGGTGTATCGCCAGCGATTCCTACATCAACCGCAAAGGCAATATCAGGATTAATCATATGTGCTGATGTTTTAGCACCACGTAAACCTACTTCTTCTTGAACCGTTCCAACACCATACACAATATTAGGGTGGTTGCTGTTTTCTAATTCTTTTAGGACGTCGATTGCAATCGCACAACCGATTCTGTTATCCCATGCTTTAGCCATGAGCATTTTTTCGTTATTAAGTTGTGTAAATTCAAAATAAGGAACGATTGAGTCACCCGGTTTAACACCGAATTCAAGAGCTTCTTCTTTACTTGTCGCACCAATATCGATAAACATATCTTTAATGGCAACAGGTTTTTTACGTGCTTCAGGTGGAAGAATATGTGGTGGTTTTGAACCAATCACACCAGTCACATCACCTTTACTTGTCATTATGGTTACACGTTGAGCAAGCATTACTTGACTCCACCAACCACCGATTGTCTGAAAATAAACAAATCCTTTATCATCAATACGCGTTACCATAAAACCAATTTCATCTAAATGGCCTGCAACCATTACTTTCGGACCATTTTCATCACCAGTTTTTTTGGCAATTAAACTACCGAGATGATCCGTATAAACTTCATCTGCATATGGGGTAATATATTTCCTCATAACGTCCCTTGCTTCTTTTTCATCTCCAGAGATTGCTTTTGCATCTGTTAAGTCTTTTAACATCGTCAATGTTTCATCCATTTTTGACATGGTCATTCCTCCATTTGTTTCTAATAATAATTATGTATATATCCATTATAACGGATATTTTGTGAAAAAGTTGAGTTTTTTATTTATTACTAATTAATTCGTTATTACTTTCCTGACGACCCGAAGCCGCCTTCTCCTCGATTTGAGCTAGATAAATCTTCTGCTTGCACAAGGTTAACTTGTAAAACTGGAGCGATAATCATCTGAGCGATTCGCATATGTTTTTCTATTTTAAAATCTTCTTTCCCATGGTTTATCAAGATTATCTTAAGTTCGCCTCGATAACCTTCATCTATTGTTCCGGGGCTATTAAGAACTGTAATTGAATGTTTTAAGGCTAAACCACTTCTTGGTCTAATCTGCGCTTCTGTACCTTTAGGTAGTTCAATTTGGATACCTGTTCTTATTAACTCAGATTCTCCAGCCTTGATGATTTTTTCCTCTACAGAAAATAAATCAAGACCGGCATCACCTTCATTCGCACGATAAGGTAATTTTGCTTCATCATCAATTAGATTAATTTTCAATTCATACGCCATTCATATCACCTGTTTTAATAAATTGTATTTCCGCTTCACTATGTATCAAAAAACACTTTGTCAGTTCATAAAGGTTGATATATCAGTGCTTTTTGATATATATTATACATTTGTAATGAAGGTTTATTTGTGGTATTAATTTCAATCCGATTTATTTAATTCCATTGTAACATTAAATTATATTAATTTGTGAAACCTCTTGATATCGTCATTCGTATAGAGTATTAATAAGTTCCAAGGAGATGCTACTTATGGTTGTTGTCTATCTTTTTCGCATACTCATTTTAATTGCGCTTGTTACGATTATTTATACGCTTATTAAATATTTTCGTAATCCAGAGCGATATTTGTCAATTGCTAAAGAAGAAGGCGATTTTTTCTTTTTAGACGACCCTAATAATAGTAAGAAGAATTTTCAAATTGTCTATAAAGGATGTTCATTTGAAGGTGAAAAATATTTAGGTACGACAGAGGAATCGTTTGAGGTCGTCACTATTCACCTATCTGTTCGAAACCCACTCGAACTAAAAGGTTTATCTCGTGATGATTTATATTTTCTGGAAAAAGAAATCCTTATCCGTTATCCTCACGCAAAAGTTGAATGGAAACACCCGATTAATCAATTATTCGAAACATCTTAAAAGGGAGTGCGTCTAATAGACGATGTAGACTATTATGCAATTCTTAGCTTTAACGCAATCACATAGCGCGCACATGTTTATCACTCTATATTTTGCAAACAAAAACCGGTTGAATTCTTCTCAACCGGTTTCTTTGTTTCTTATTTTAAAGCTGCTTTTGCTTGTTCAGCTAATTGAGCAAATGCTTGTTCATCATTAACTGCAAGGTCTGATAGCATTTTACGGTTAATTTCGATTCCTGCTAATTTTAGACCGTGCATGAATTTATTGTATGATAGATCGTTCATACGCGCAGCAGCGTTAATACGAGCGATCCAAAGTTTACGAAACTCACGTTTTTTCTGTTTACGGTCACGATATGCGTATTGACCTGATTTCATCACTTGTTGTTTTGCTGTTTTAAATAAAGTTCTTTTTGAACCGTAATATCCTTTTGCCAGTTTAAGGACACGTTTACGACGTTGACGTGTCACTGTACCACCTTTTACTCTTGGCATTGTTGTTCCCTCCTATGACAAATCTTTCTATTCAAATTATAGTTTTTTTATTATGGAAGCATGTTTTTGATACGCTTAAAATCTCCGGAAGAGACAAGTGCACTTTTACGTAGTTTGCGTTTTCTCTTTTGAGATTTATTCGCAAATAAGTGACTTGTGTAAGCGTGTGAACGTTTTAACTTCCCTGTACCTGTTCTTTTAAAGCGTTTTTGAGAACCTTTATGGGTTTTCATCTTAGCCATTCATCTTCCTCCTTGTACAATCCAACTTTTATTTAAAAGCCGTATTCATTCTAGTTATGTTTACTTTTCATTAGAAGGCGCAAGCATCATGAACATATTGCGTCCTTCCATTCTAGCTTTGGATTCAACTACAGCGACTTCTTTTAATTCGTCCGCTAAGCGTTCCAAAACTTCTCTTCCCAAGTCTTTATGGGTAATGGCACGTCCACGAAAACGAACGGTCGCTTTCACTTTGTCACCTTTTTCAAGGAATTTACGTGCATTTCTTAGTTTGGTATTAAAGTCATGATCACCAATTGCTGGTGTAAAACGGACTTCCTTTACATTAATGACTCTTTGCTTTTTACGTGCTTCTTTTTCCTTCTTTTGTTGCTCATAGCGATATTTACCGAAGTCCATAATGCGACAAACAGGGGGCTTAGCATTTGGTGCCACCAAAACTAAATCTTGATTTCTTGTTTTAGCGATATCTAATGCCTCTTTACGAGACTTTACCCCAAGCTGATCACCATTTGAATCAATGAGCCGAACCTCCCTGGCCCGAATTTTCTCATTGACATTCATTTCTTTGCTAATAGCCAGACACCTCCATATTTTTTTAAAAAAATGCTGATCTGTTCGACAAGTGAAAGTCCGAGATGATCTTCATTTTAGATTGTTAGTTATTCTAACATCAAAAAAGCGTGGGCACAAAACACCCACACTTCGCCTATTATTATCATTCATAAATGAGCGTAACCAGTCAACTGCAACTTGCGTTGAACAGGTGAGAAGCGGGTGCTTCTACTTGTCTCAGATCATATTTAATTATTTCAACTCATTAAGTATAGCATAAAGATCCCTTTTATGTCAAATGAATTTTAATCAAGGTTTATTTAAAGGGTATTTATATTTCGTTACTATGTTATCAGAAAATGTTACATAATACAAATCGACATCCGTTTTTTCATTGACCTCCCAGTCTTTCATCAAATTAAATACTAATTGCGAATGACCTTCTTCTTGAGGTGCTACACCATTAAATGCGAAATATTCCTTATGATTTTCGGGGTGGTTATTGATCTCTTCGTATGCAAGGCCATTTAACGAAAAATCATTAAAGATGATTTTAAAGTCATCATACTCTAACTTAATAAATTCGGACTGATTATTTACTACGGTGAGTGGAATCTCATATGCATATTGTTCATCATATTCGATTAATTGAGGCATCCCAAATGTCATTTCAACACCGTTGATTTCCATCGGTTCATCTTGTTTTATCGTCTTTTCAATAACCGTATAGTCTTTGTAAGGCTTATTAACAACTTGATAGCGATAGATTGAAAAACCGATAAATAGAACAACGACAACAGTTAACATGATCCATCTAACTCTTTTGGACCAGTTCATCTTGTATCACCTCATGCCCAACAATCTTTCCATTCGCTATTTGATAAATCTCATCTGATATGTTGTCTAATGATTCACGATCATGGCTTGCAATGAGAAGTGTTTTCCCTCTAGCCTTTAAATTCAATAATAGGTCATTAATGAGTTTGACACCGTCTTCATCTAATCCGTTTGTCGGTTCATCTAAAATAATGAGTTCTGGTTCTTCCATAATCGCCTGTGCAATACCTAATCGCTGTCTCATTCCAAGTGAATATTTTTTATATTTACGTTTATCATTCGGATCGAGTCCCACTTTAGACAAGGCATCCTTTATTTGTTCCTTACTAATCTTCCCTTGAATCAATGATAGAAGTTCTAAGTTCTTAAAACCTGTATACTCCGGAATAAATCCAGGGTGTTCAATTAGGAGCCCCATATTTTCCGGAAATGAAATATCCTTACCAATTTGTTTATCATTAACAATTATTTCTCCTTCCGTTAAGCTAATTAAGCCGGAAATTGCTCGAAATAGCATCGTCTTCCCCGAGCCATTACTTCCACGAAATCCGTATATTTGTCCTTTATTCAATTCTAAGTTTATATGACTTAATACTGTATGGCCTTGAATCACTTTGGTTGCATCACTGACATGGATATAACTTTTCATCATTTACTCTCCTCTCAATCCAATAATATCCATTCGTCTTAAAAAAACATAACCGAGAATAATGACAAAACTAACACTTAACAAACCGTATAGAGCTACTTGAAACCATGTAAAACCATTTAATGAATCTAATAAATAAAAACGCTCCATCATACTATAACTCCCAGGTAATAGAAGCGATGTTGAAAAAACAGAGGCAATCAACATAGCTAACATAACAAGCATGATATAAACAGGTTTAATAAAGATACTCAAAAGGTTATGGACGATACTTAGAACGATTGACGTAATAATTGGCAAACAAATCGTCTGAACAGTAAAGGAAAAAGCACTGACATCTGCTTCTATTAATGGTTTAATAGAAGTTAAACTATACTCACCCCATTCCAATGAAAAACTAAAAAAGACAAGAGTCATAAACGCAATCATGATTAAATAAAGGGCATAAAACATTAATACGGTTGTGATGCTGTAAACCAATTTACTTAACCAGATGGAAAACCGACTACGAACACGAACAAAGAGCATGGACGATTGTTGATGGATATCCTCACGAGAAAAATCACCAATTATAAATGGGCACATCATAAGTAGAATCAGCCAATGAATAGGAAACCTTGCACCAGAATCATACATGACATTAAAATCAACACCCCGAAATAAATAAATTACGACATCTGTCAACGTATATTGTGATAATGATAGATCTGAGACAAGTGCGATTTGTTTAAAATGATAGAGACTTAAAATCAGCATCATTAAAATGAATAGGAAAGCCAGTCCAATGCGTTGCCGAATATAATAGAAACCTAAAATATGGTCACGCCTAATTAATAATCCGAGTTCTTTAATGAACGCCATGCGGATCTTCACTCCGTTCTATGAAATCTTTCTTATCGATGATGATATATAAAACAACTGTTAGAACAATGATGATACCGATAAAATACAGCGCAACTGATCCTAATGACATCTCGACCCATGCATCTAAATAAATCTGTGCACGACCGATAAATAATGATACATTTAAAAAGTTATGAAGAAAGTATTCAAACAGGAGAAAGCCTTCAATAAGAAAAAAAGTCACAATAAAACGACCAGTTAATATGAAAATACAAGCTGTCAAAAGACCAATAATCATAAAGGCTAATGTCTCTGTCAGCACATACTTTAATATGATTTGATTGGTCTGAAACAATGCTAAATTAATCTCTCCATCAAAGAATAAGTTTGGGAAACCACTTTCTGTTATCCAACGGTTCTCAAATGTACCTGATATATAGTAACCGTACAAGACCCCAGCTAACATATAGATGGATAAATAGATACAAACAGCCAGGAAAATAGTCATCATCATACGTATCGCAAGCTTTTCACGGCTCCGATAACGCGTTACACGTAACGAATCAAACGAAGGCGGTAGAATCGTTGACAGAAATAACAGAAAGATTGGTATAACGATTATTATAAATAAGAGTCCCTGAAACATGACACTATATAAGTCCGGTATCGATAAGTCGAGACGATGAGAAATAAGTTCTCCACTATATATAAGACTAATAAATAATAATGCAATATAAAGACTATTTTGCTTGATTGATAGCCTCATATCTTTTAGCATGACTTTTGGTATGCTAAACAATGACACGTCGCTTCACCCCTAATATATAGAAATAAGTGCTTCCACCTAAACCTAGTAAAAAAATTGTTACGATAGCAAGAAGGGAAACAGGCGGTTGTGCAGCAAGCTGTGTTAAAAAGCTCGCCGGAACCCAACTATATAATTGTGTCATGTTAAGGATGATGGCAAGAAACATGTCGATTATGAAAGCAGCAACAACGATGAAAAATCGATTTTTCACATATAAAGAGACACTCAAACAAATCGTCGCATACATACCAGCAAATATAAATGCTAATAGAATGTAAAAGAGTGTATGCAGTAAAGGAAACTGATAATAGAGATTAGGAAATAATGTTGATTCATATTGTAATGGATTGTAATCAAGTATCGGGTCGGGTTTAATATTAGGTAACGTCATAAAAGCTAAGTACAAATTAATCAATAATGGGATCGCAATCGTTACCCCAGCAACAATAAAATTTGTCACGTACAGCCCAGTAAAATAGGCCTTCATTTTTCCTTTTGATAAAATCGCTTTTAAATAGCCTGTCTGTAAGTCTTTTGCATATGTGTCTGAAAAGCTAATCGCTGAAATAATCGGTAATAATAAAAGTAATATATACCGATAATTCGAGCTTAAACCAAACTCAATCCAGCTTTGATACGGTGTAAAGAGAACACGGTCTTCACCTACCATATCTAAAAAGTAAGTAGCATCTTGATAAATATGTAAAAAAGCAATCACGATACCAAAAACAAGCATCAAATAAAAAGCTCTATTATATAAAGCACGCTTCATAAAAAATGCTGCCACGTCTTCACACCCTCCTATTATCACTTCTTTTCTTTTTTCTTTAAATACTCAGGCATATATTCATCTGGGACATAATCAGGTATAGCTTCTTCCTTGTATCCCGTTAAATCCGGTTCAAAAATTGTTGGATCAATTGTTTTAGTATCGATAACAATATCTTCTGTCATAAGTGAAACGATTTCATCGCCTTTTTTATCATAAACACGGTAGTCCAAAATGATGCCTGTATTTTTCTCTACTATCATCGTGAACGTGTCTCCTTCTGAAAAATTGCCTTCGTCCCCCTCTATAAGATAACTTGAAAAACCTAGAAACATTGTCTCGTCAAACTCCCAATCAGAAAAGTATTGTAAAGTTGGTAAGAAATCTGAACCAACAACACTGCTATGCACCAGATTCATTCCTTCAGGGTCTTTATGAAGCCCCATATGTATCCGGTCAACGATCGTATGATCATTTGGATTACCTTCTACATGCTCAGAATGCCTGAAAGATTGATATACTTTTTCCATCTCATTTACGTATATTTTATTATCCGCATCACTATAAAGAACAAATTCACCTTGATCTATTATAAAATGATGTTTACTTCTTAAATTTTTACGATCAAGGACATAGGATACTTCTTGATGCATCTGTCGAGCACCGTCAGATTCGGTATAAATATATTTTCCCTGTACATTATCAAAATAAAGTGTTGAATCGAGCATTTTTTCTATCAGCTTTTCTTTCGTCATCTCACCTGTTTTCTGTTTTTCCTTGTCCTTTTTAATCACTTCTTTTGTTTGTTCTACTTTTTGTTGATGCTCTTCAACAACATCATCTTTCGTCACAGGAAAGACGTCGAGTTCGTATAAAATATAACTAATAATCACAATGACCGATAAAACAATAAGAATAGGTTTGGCAAAACGCATAGAACATCCCCTATTTCGTCTTAATTTGGAATAAGCATACCACAGAGTGAAAACGTATTCAATTATTTTAAAATAGTGTGATTTTTATAACAAAAAAAATACAGGTGCCTTAAAATACGCAATTTAAGACACCTGTTTTTTATGTTATTGACGTGATACTTTCTGTTCGATTTCTTCTTTAATTAATTGTTCAAATTGGTCGTAACTGAGCGTTTCAGTTTTCTTCTCTCCGTAACGGCGAACGTTAACTGCTTGTTCTTCAATCTCTTTATCTCCTACAACAAGTGCGAATGGAACTTTCTCTGTTTGGGCTTCGCGAATCTTATAGCCAATTTTTTCATCGCGTTCATCAACTTCAACACGAATACCTTGGAAGCGTAAACGTTCACTCACATCTTTCGCATAATCTAAATGAGCAGATAAAGAAACTGGAATAACTTTTACTTGTACAGGTGCAAGCCATACTGGAAAAGCACCTTTATATTCTTCAAGTAAGAAAGCAACAAAACGTTCCATCGTTGAGACAACACCACGGTGAATGACAACTGGACGATGTTCTTTACCATCTTCTCCGATATAAGTTAAATCAAATTTCTCTGCAGCTTGATAATCGAGTTGAACGGTAGACAATGTTTCATCCTTACCGAGTGCTGTTTTTACTTGTACGTCTAATTTCGGACCATAGAAAGCCGCTTCTCCTTCAGCTTCTACATAATCTAGATCCATCTCTTCCATTGTTTCTTTAAGGGCTGCTTGTGCGTATTCCCACATCTCATCATTATCGATATATTTCTCTTTATCTTCTGGATCACGATATGAAAGTCGGAAATAATAATCATCGATACCAAAATCTTGATATACATGTTTAATGAGTGTAACAACTCGTTTAAATTCTTCTTTCACTTGATCAGGACGAGCGAAGATATGTGCATCATTTAATGTCATTCCGCGAACACGTTGTAAGCCAGCTAAAGCACCCGACATTTCATAACGGTGCATCGTTCCTAATTCTGCAATACGAACTGGTAAGTTACGATAACTATACAACTGATTTTTATAAACCATCATATGATGTGGACAGTTCATCGGACGTAAGATTAGTTCTTCATTATCCATTTTCATCGATGGGAACATATCGTCCTGGTAGTGATCTAAATGACCGCTTGTTTTATACAACTCCACACTACCAAGTACAGGTGTATAGACATGGTTATAACCAAGTCTTTCTTCTAAGTCAACAATATAACGCTCAATAATCCGGCGTACAGTTGCGCCTTTCGGTAACCAAAGGGGTAAACCTTGCCCAACTTTTTGAGAAACAGTAAAGATACCTAACTCTTTACCGAGCTTACGGTGATCACGTTCTTTACGTTCTTCTAAAATACGTAAATGCTCTGTTAGTTGACTTTTCTTTTCAAAAGCCGTTCCATAGATACGTTGTAATTGTTTATTGTTGCTATCGCCACGCCAATACGCACCAGAAATCGTTAATAATTTAAAAACTTTAATTTTTCCAGTTGACGGGACATGCACACCACGACATAAATCAACAAAATCATCTTGTTCATAAAGGGTGATCGTTTCACCTTCTGGAATATCTTGAATCAATTCAACTTTCAGTGGATCATTTAAGTCTTTAAACTTTTGAATCGCCTCTTCACGAGATACTTCAATCCGTTTAATTTCAATATTTTGATCAATTATGCGTTGCATTTCTTTTTCTATTTTAGGTAAATCTTCTGGTGTAATCGACACATCAAGGTCCATATCATAGTAGAATCCTTCTTCAATAACAGGACCAACACCAAAGTTGACATCTTTATACAGTCGTTTAATCGCATGTGCCATTAAATGCGCTGTTGAATGGCGCATAATCTCGATTCCTTCCTGATCTCTATACGTGATGATTTGAATCGGACCACCATGCGGAAGTTCCCGTCTTAAATCGAACAATTGATCATCAACTCTAACAGCTAATGCTTGCTTCTTAAGTCCTGGTGAAATGCTTCCAGCGATATCTTCACCTGTCGTTCCTTTAGGAAACACCTTTTTATTTCCATCTGGAAACACAATTTCAATTTCTGCCATCTTTAAACACTCCTTTTCATATTTAAAAACAAATAAAAAACACCCATCCCTACTAAATAAAAGGGACGAGTGTGCAAATCGTGGTTCCACCCTAGTTCTCGTCATGAACATGACGCTCACAACGACTCCATTTTCCTTAACGTGGATCAAGCGCTGTATATTACTGTTATTTCATATACAGGGTTCAAAGGTGGTAATCAATTGCCTAACAGTAGAAGTTCTCAGCCGATGACTTCTATCTCTGAGCTGTTATTAAGCAAATAATCATGTCCTTATCCTTACCGATAGAATATAATTATTTAATATTATAGCGGGTTATCATTAAAATTGCAACTATATTGAGAAAGGAAATTCCGATAATGGTAAAAACATCACCTTTTCTTGAAACACATTAATCACAGTCATTGTTTTAGGTTCAGAGGGGTCTTCACCATAGATGTATATTTTATTTGGCGCAATCGCAATCAAAGGTGCTAAATTCATTTCTTTTCCGTCCAGGCCAACAATATATAAAGGTTCCTGCTTCATAATTTGCATTAACTTCTTTGACGTTAAACGTTCTCCATCCGGATCAAAAAATGAGAAATTATCCCCCTGTACGACGTGAATACAATCATGGTCTGATTTTTTTCGATTCATATATTCACGTAACATATGTATAAAAGCTTGATGCTCTTCCTCACGTTTATAATCATCTATTGCAAGACCTACAATCTGTGTGAGTGCATTTTTTAAATCAGTTAAGCGAAATTGTATAATGGATTGAAAATGAATGGCTGTATCTTCAAGAATCCGCTCAAAAAAAATGGCCTGTAACCAATCGTTTAAACACTTATCTTTCAATAATATTTGATCTTCTAATAACATCGTCTCTGAAAGATGGCTAATACGTTTTAATTCTTCGCCGTTTGTGTAATAATACTTGTCACGTAAAATTTTTTCAATAAAATCGGTTAAATGATACGTCATAAAAACATCAGCAAGCGCTTTTGCGATAGCCGTTTTCATATCAGCTGTTAACACACGCACATATAATCGATTCCCCCAATCTTTATGCGTTTCCCATTGCACATGAATTTCATTCGTTATTTGATATACCACATCACAAAAACAAGTTACTTCTTTATTCGTTCTAAAATAAATCTCTAACAAACCCATCACCCTCACCATTATCCAAACTGTTACATTATATGGATAAGCAAAGGAAAAAATGTACTTCTTCTTGAAAAGAAATGTTTTTTAAAAAAATAAAAACGCCTGAGAAATTCTCAGACGCTATCTATTCCCGACGATTTCTTCCATATACAGGGACTTCATGACTCACTTGTTTAATTCGCTCAATAATTCGTCCTGCCTTGACGGTTTCTACACCACTTCTTGTTGTCGCAAGCATTTTCTCTAATTGGTCTAAACTATAATTTGATGTGAAGAAGACGGGTCGTTTTTCCATCATGCGAAATTGTAAGATTGAACCGAGTATTTCATCACGAAACCAGGCTGATTGCATTTCTGCTCCGATGTCGTCAAGCATAAGAACATCCGCTTTTTTAAAAATGTCTATTTTTTTATTTACTGAGTCATCTTTTAATGATGCACGCATTTCACGTACAAGTTCTGGCATATAAATAAGCGTGGAGGAGATATTAAAATCCTTTAACGAATTGGCTAAAGCACCAAGGAAATACGTTTTGCCCACCCCAAATGGTCCATGGAAATAGATTCCTTTCTCAGGAACACCATCTTTCACCTGCCTAATAAACCGATGTAATTCTAAAACAGCTTGTCCACGTTCTGAATCATTGTCAATGTCTTGAATTGAAGCTTGTAATATGTCTTTTGGCATATAAAGACTTTGAATGAGCTCTGTCTTCTCGCGATCCCGTTCATCATTTATTCGGTACTGACATTTTTTATAAGAAAGATGAATGTCACGTTCTACTACTTCTAATACAGGCGAATAGCCTTGTATCATGTTACGACATCCATTGAGAGAACGACAGTTTCGACAGTTCTTAGACTGACTACGATATTCATATAATTTCATCAAATTTCTCTCGATATCGTTAGATGTCAACTCAGGATGATTGATTAAAAATGCCTCAATGTCTGAGTCATTTAACACGTCTTGTTTAAGCTTTGAGTAAAGTTCTTTGAAATTTTTATTCGTTTTCAGCCATTTTTTTAAAGTTGCTTGGACAGGTTCCATGGTCTCCCCCCTTGCTTGTTTTATTTATGTTGATTCATGGCATGCTGTTTAATAAAGGCTGCCATTTTTTCTTTTTCCTTTTGAACATCGATAACAGGTCCAGTCGACGGCTGTTTTGTTTCTTGGTTTTTTTGTCTTTTCTTAAACCAGTCAGGTATGACATCTGCCGACTTTTGCTGTTTATAATACGATTGAGTGGGTTGGTTCGTACGGCGTTTTTCAAATTGGTTTTGTTGTTTTTTAGCGAATGCCATCGCTTCTTTAGCCGTTTTTAAATTGGCACGTGACCAATGACTAGCAATTGTCTCCATATATTTTCTCGACAGTCGCATATCTGATTGTAATAAAACGTAATGGATTAATACGTTCATAACTGGAGACGGTAATCCCTGTGACAACATAATGTCACGAACTAAGGTCAAATCTTGTTCGGAAGCTTGATTGCCACTAGATAAATCGGCTAATAATTGTTGTGGAGAAATCGTTTCTAAGATTTGGACGAGTTTTTCTTCTTTCGTTTTCGGTTCCCTTAGTTGTGACTGCTTCTGATGACTGTCCACGCCACCTTTATCTTGGGCGACTAGTTCAACCGTTTGATGCTTTTTATTCATTGTAAATGCATCATGGCAGGCCTGTTTAAATTCTTCAACATTTAATGTATGGTCCTCCGTTATTGCCCATAGAACACATTTTTCAATTTCATGATTCGCTAGGTCGTACAATATTTTCATTTGGCTGATGATACGTTGATTCGTTTTCGTTAATACACGTTCAGCTGGTATCATCTGTTTCTTCAAAACATGTGCAAGCCAATTAAAGTCTATCTCTTGAACATTTGGGCCGAGCTGTTTTTTAGCAACAGGTTGTTTGGGCTGAATCGGGCTATTAGTGACACGTAATGTTTTAAACACGGTTTCAAATGAAGCGGTTATCTTCTTCCCATGCATTGTTTCTTCCTTAACAAAATGTGCCTGTAATTGATCAAAACGATATTTTCCAATTTGATGATATAAGAGCTGTGAGAGCATCGCATCTTGGAAAAATTGCTTTGGAGAAAATGGTCCAATAAGGTCATAGCTTAAAACTGTATATGATTCATCATCTATTTCGTAAGTGTTCATTAAACCGATTGCTTCTAATTTTAATCGTGCTTGATAGATTTCATCTAATGGAAGCCCCATACAACTCATGAGCTGATGATGCGTTTTAAATTCTTTCTTTGGAAAAATTGAGACATCATGAAGAAGCGTCTGATATAACATCACAGCGTGAATCCCGATTAATGGTTGATATAAATGGGTTAATGAAATGGCGTAATCCACAGGTAAATGACCCCTGACAGTAACCTTATATCCGTCGTTTGGTAAAATCTTCCCAATGAAGTTCATTTTCATAACCCTTTCCTGATGTACATGATATATATTGATTTATTTCTTTTTATCAGCATCAATTAATTCTTTCAACTCGTTCATAAACACGGTAATATCTTTAAATTGGCGATAAACGGACGCAAATCGAACATAAGCTACTTCATCGACTTGCGCAAGTTGTTCCATCACTTTTTCACCAATTTCTTTACTATCTACTTCAGCCGTATTTTTATTACGGAGCTCTTTTTCTATTTGATGAACCATGTCCTCGATTGTCTCAGCTGATACTGGGCGTTTTTCACAAGCTTTCATGATTCCACGGGTAAGCTTTTCTCGGCTAAATTCCTGGCGTGCGCCATCTTTTTTTACAACCATTAGGGGAACTTTTTCCGTTCGTTCAAATGTTGTAAAACGATAGCCACACGAATCGCATTCTCTTCTACGACGAATAGAACGTCCATCTTCAATTGGACGTGAATCCAGGACTTTAGAATTTTTGTTTTGGCATGTTGGACATCTCATTTTGTTCGCTCCCAATTGCATAAAATTTCGTTATGTTCTAATTCGTTTCTAATAACGGTAGTCTTTGATCTAGTGCATCATAAAGTGACTTTATTACCTTTGTACTGTATCCAAAGTCAAAAGGAAAGGCAGTCTCTGTTGTAACAGTAAAATCAATTGCCGTTTGGTAAGGTTGGACCATGACAACTGAAGCAACCACAAATGCCTTCTTTCCTTCGTTTATAATGGATATACTTAACTCTCCACGTTCTTCTGAAATGGCATGAATGGTCGCTTGCAATGTTTGTTGACATATATTTTTTAGAATGTTTAAAGCCTCTTTTGATGTTGTTTTATAGTATCGTGTTTTAAGTTCTTTATTCTTATGTTGATCATGTGTTTCGGAATGCTTTGAAAAGATTTTTTTTAAAGACATCTTAAACTCACCATAATTTCTATCAAAAAATTACTGATACTCTACCCATTCTAACATGTTTTTCAGTTTCAATAAAGAATCCGGAGCTATTTTGTTTTATAATTGATATGAAGTGTAAAAAGAGTTGTCCGACAATAATCGAACAACTCTTTTTGTATTTAAGGTTATATATATTATTTCACTAATGACTGACCAACATATTTTGTTAAATCAACAACACGGCTTGAGTAGCCCCACTCATTATCATACCATGCTAATACTTTTACTTTATGTTCGTCCATCACCATTGTTGAGAGGCCATCAACAATAGCCGATGATTCAGTTGTGGTGAAGTCAATGGAAACAAGTGGTTCTTCTGTATATTCAATTATACCTTTTAATTGTTCTTTTGCTGCTTGTTTAAAGGCATTGTTAATCTCTTCGACCGTTACAGACCTTTCTACATCAACGACTAAGTCAACTAATGAAACATTCGGAGTTGGAACACGTAATGCCATTCCATGAAGTTTACCATTTAAGTGTGGTAATACTTCGCCTAGTGCTTTTGCAGCACCTGTTGACGTTGGAATAATTGATTGTGTACAACCTCTTGCACGGCGTAAATCTTTATGTGGGTTATCTAAATTTTTCTGATCGTTTGTAAAGGCATGGACAGTTGTCATGAGTCCATTTTTAATTTTGAAATGGTCATCAAGTACTTTTACAACTGGTGCTAAACAGTTTGTTGTACATGATGCATTAGAGATAACTGTATCTGTCTCTTCATATGTTTCATGGTTAACACCCATGACAATTGTTCGGTCAACTTCTTTTCCTGGTGCTGTAATAACGACTTTTTTCGCACCTGCTTTTAAATGTAGACCCGCAGATTCTTTTGTTCTAAATGCGCCTGTCGCTTCAACAACGACATCTATTTGAAATTCTTCCCATGGTAATTCTTCTGGGTTTCTAGAGCTAACGAGTTTAATAGCTTGACCATCTACTTCTAAACCATCATCAGTAGCTTTTACATCACCATCAAAAGCACCATGGACACTATCATACTTCACTAAGTGTGCTAATGTTTCTGCTGGATAGCTTGCATTCACTGCAACAACTTCTAGTTGATTATCTTTCATTGCTTGTCGGAAAACCATACGCCCGATGCGACCGAAGCCATTTATCGCAATACGGATCTTTTTCATTTATATTCCTCCTGTATATGTCATACTTTATTTGTTAAAAACCATTAATAGTATAACATATTACATTTAAAAATGTGACTGTTTATATGATAATTTTGTAAAGGCTTCCTTTATGTTAAAAAAACTGAGCGTATTCCATCGTAATTGACTTACACTCCGCTTTCCGCTGGCAGTCTGCGAGCCACGATGGAACAGCACGAGACCGAAGATTCCTGTAGCGACTCGACAGAGGAGCTACAGGAGCTTAAATCCTGCCTGCGGAAAGCAACTGTTTGAGGTGAAAGGAAACACCACTCTAAATATAGAAAAGAGCTTTTAATAAAAATTAAGAGTCCAGTTTTATTATTAACTGAACTCCTTTTCTATTTAACTGGGTTTTGTCCCAGCCACATTTAAATAATTTCCCATTCCGTTAGAAGTTGTTCAAGCTGAATAAATGATTCATGCTTTGAACCGTTATTATTAATGATTGCATCCGCTAATCTCGCTTTTTCTTTTAAAGGAAGCTGTGAATTGATTCGCTGTTTCGCTTCTATTTCTGTAAAATTATCACGTTTCATTAAACGTTCTAATTGAACGGATTCATCAACATAAACTAGAACAGTACGGTCGACTAAATGTTGTAACTTATTTTCAAATAACAACGGTATATCGAGTACAACACATTTTTCCTTTGCTTCAATGTAGGCATCTCTTTTTTCTAACATGCGCTGCCGAATCGCTGGGTGAACGATTTTGTTGAGTTTCTCAAGTTTTTCTTTATCGGCAAAAACCACTTCACCTAACTTCTTTCGATCAATCGAACGGTCTTTACGTAACATGTCTTCCCCGAATGTTTCAATAATCTCGTTATAAGCGGGTTCACCTGGTAGCACAACTTCACGAGCTAATTTATCTGCATCAATAACAGGAATGTTAAAATCATCGAACATTAAAGAAACGGTGCTTTTTCCACTGGCAATACTTCCTGTCAACCCAATTACACAAGTCATCGTATCCTTCCTCTTCTTATTCTAGTCTTGTTTTTGACAAATCGGACAAATATGTGTGCCTCGACCTGCTACTTTCATCTTCTCTATCTCTGTTCCACACGTATGACATGCCTGACCTTCTTTACCATAGACAAATAAACGTTGTTGAAACATGCCCATATCACCCTGGCTATTAACATAGGAACGGACTGTTGTTCCTCCTAATTTAATGGCCTCTTTTAATACAGCAATTGCAGCTTGTTGAATACGTTTTATTTCATCTGCTGTTAACTGATGTGCTCGCTTCATAGGATGTACACGTGCTTTAAACAATGTTTCGTCTACATATATGTTTCCGAGTCCTGCAACGATTGTTTGATCAAGTAAAGCTGCTTTAATGAAGCGAGACGTCTTCTGTAATTTTTCATAAAAATATGCGAATGTAAACTGCTCATCAAATGGATCTGGTCCAAGCTGATTAAGTGGCTTTCGCTTGAATTCCTGACCTTTTGGAATTAAATGCATCGTGCCAAACTTGCGTACATCGTTATATCTTAGTTCTTGTCCATTCGTAAAAGAAAAAACAACATGTGTATGTTTCTTTATCGGTTCAGTTTTTTGAAAGACATGGTATTTTCCTTCCATTCTTAAATGAGAAACTAATATATAGTCATCTAATTCAAACAATAGGAATTTCCCTTTTCGATGAACATCATTAATCATCTGTTTTTGTAATAGAAATTTGAATTGCTCGATATCATCTGGTAACTTAATGATGTTTGGCCAATAAACTGAGACCTTTTCAATCGTTTTATTAATAACAAATCGTTTCAGTGTATTTTTTATCGTTTCAACTTCTGGTAATTCCGGCATAAATCATTCCCCTTACTTAGCATCAAACCAACTTTTTCCGTATGAATAATCAACCTTTAACGGAACTTTTAGAGATACAGCGTTCTCCATACACGATGTAACAATTTCGATGAGCTGATCAATTTCTTCTTCTGGTACTTCTAAAATCAATTCATCATGCACTTGTAATAAAAGTCGAGCTTTCATCTTGTTTTTCTCTAATTGTTCATTTAAGTCGATCATCGCTTTTTTAATAATATCTGCCGCACTTCCTTGGATTGGCGTATTCATCGCTGTTCGTTCGGCAAAACTTCTTAAATTGAAGTTACGGCTCGTAATATCAGGTAAATAGCGACGTCTATGCATAATTGTCGTCACATAGCCTCTATGTTTTGCTTCTTGAACAATGTCATCCATATATTGTTTGACGCCTGGATAAATCTTAAAATACGTATCAATAAATTGTTTAGCTTCTTTTCGCGTAATCCCTAAATTCTGTGATAAGCCATAATCACTAATCCCGTAAACAATACCGAAATTGACAGCTTTAGCTTGACGACGCATATCTGGTGTGACATTTTCTTTATCTACATGAAACACATCCATCGCTGTTTGCGTATGAATATCCATATTATCTTTAAAAGCTGCGATTAACTTCTCGTCATTTGCAATATGAGCAAGCACCCGCAATTCGATTTGTGAATAGTCAGCAGAGAAAATCACCCAATCTTCTTCAGAAGTGACGAAGGCTTGACGAATTTTTCGACCTTCCTCAAGGCGAATAGGGATGTTCTGTAAGTTTGGATCAATCGAACTTAACCGTCCTGTTTGTGTTAAGGCTTGATTAAATCGGGTATGGATTTTTTCAGTATCCGGATGGACAACCTTTAACAAACCTTCAATATATGTCGATTGTAGTTTGCCTAATTGACGATAGAGTACAATTTTAGGAATAATCTCATGCTTGTCATATAGCTTTTCTAACACATCGATTGCGGTTGAATAGCCTGTTTTCGTTTTTTTAATGACAGGTAGACCTAGTTTCTCAAATAAAATGACACCGAGTTGTTTCGGCGAGTTAAGATTAAATGATTCACCTGCTAACTCAATGACTTCGCGTTCAATCGTGTCCAATCGTTCTTTTAGTTCAGTTCCCATTTTTTCTAAGCGGGACACATCAACTTTAACACCCGTATGTTCCATTTCGGCTAAAATATGAGCAAGAGGCATCTCTAAATCAAATAAGAGCTGATATTGTTCGTTCTCCTGTAGCTTGTTAGCAATTTCATCTTTTAACTCATACAATAACTGAGTTTTGCGAGCAATATGATCCTGTAGTACATCTGTCTTAGGTATCTTCTTACTCTTTCCTTTACCGTATATTTCGGTATCATATTTCACATGTCGCAGGTTCATATCATGAGCGATTTCTGGGATTGTGTCATGGCTCTCAGCTGGGTTAAGTAAGTAGGAAGCGAGTAACATATCAAATGTAATACCTCTCAGCTGTAGACCTTCTCGTAAGAATAAAACGACCGATTTCTTCGTGTCGAAAACAATCTTTTCCTTCGTTTCATCTTCTATCCATTCTTTAAATAATGAAGATTTAAGGGCTGTTTCAATCGATAGGATATAAACACCTTTATTATTCGCTATCCCAATCCCAATAATCGGTTCTAGATGATAGTTATCCTCTAAGATTTCTAGGAAAAGGGCGTCTTTTCCAGTAAATATATCTGAAGACACTTCATCCAACATCGTAAAAGTGATATCCTTCAACTCGGTTTCGTCTTCTACAGAAGCGCCTCCATCCATGCGATTTAATAAAGATTGGAAGCCTAAATCTTTAAATATACGTATCACTTCAGTTGTATCATGACCAGAATATGTGATGTCTTTCGTAGACACCTCGACAGGTGACAAGCAATTTATTGTAACGAGTTCCTTACTCATAAAAGCATCTTCTTTATAATTTGTGAGATTCTCTTTTAATTTTTTACCACGAAGTTCATCTAGATGAGCGTATACATTTTCTAATGTGTCATATTGTTTTAGTAATTTAGTCGCCGTTTTTTCTCCAACACCTGGTACACCAGGGATATTATCTGAGTTATCCCCCATCAACGCTTTTAAATCAATGATTTGGTCAGGTGACAGTTCTAATTTTTCCTTCAAATATTGTGGTGTAAATGTTTCAATCTCACTGATCCCTTTACGGGTCATTGCCATTGTTATATGTCCATCGACAAGTTGAAGAAGGTCTTTATCACCAGAATAAATCTTAATTTCCCAGTCCTTTTCTTCAACCCTCTTAGCTAATGTACCAATAATATCGTCTGCTTCATATTGTTCAAGTTCGTAATGCTTAATTTGAAAGGCGTCAAGCAGTTCTCTAACAAGGGGGAATTGCTCAGAAAGCTCGGGTGGAGTTTTCTGGCGGCCACCTTTATAGTCTTTATATGTTTTATGACGGAAGGTTGTCTTTCCAGCATCAAATGCAACGAGCATATGTGTTGGCTTTTCTTCTTCTAATATACGTAATAACATTGTCGTAAAACCATAGACCGCGTTCGTATAAACACCTTTATCATTATTCAATAATGGTAAAGCAAAGAACGCACGATAAATAATGCTATTACCATCAACTAAAACGAGTTTATTCTTCATCTGTTTTCCTCCTCGTTAATACTTCTTCATCTAGTTTATCATGATTTACGAGAACGGGAAAATGACACATACAAAAATAGTGAAGTGATCTACACTGCTAGATCACTTCACTTTATCTAAGTTCTTCGGTAAAACAACTGTAAATGTCGATCCTTTATTCAGTTCACTTTCTACAGTCACATGTCCACCATGAAGTTCAGAGATATGTTTGACAATCGCAAGCCCTAGCCCTGTTCCTCCTGTATCTCGACTTCTCGCCTTATCTACCCGGAAGAAACGTTCAAATATCCGCGGGGTCACATCTTGCGGAATGCCTATACCAGTGTCACTAATCATAATATGGACATCATCTTCGCTTTCGACTGCTTGTATCTTGATTTTTCCTTGTTCTGGTGTGTAATTAATCGCATTAGCTAATAAATTTATCAAGATTTGTTTTAACTTTTCTTGATCTGCTATAAAATGAATCGAATCAGAAATAGACGTATCAACTGAAATATCCTTTTCCGCGATTTTTTGTTTAAACGCAGGCAGGACTTCATTAACAATCGTTATTAAATGGATATCTGAATAGGATAAGGTGAAACCCTCTTGTTCTAATTTAGATAATGTTAACAAATCATTTATTAAAACTTGAAGTCGATTACTTTCGTTATAAATAATCTCTGTAAATTGGCGATTAATTTCTGGATTACTTAAACCTTCATCAAGCAATGTCTCAGCAAAACCTGTGATCGATGTAATAGGCGTTTTTAATTCATGTGAAACATTAGCGACAAAATCTTTACGCATGACTTCAACGTTTTTAAAATCGGTAATATCATAAAAGGCTAATACAGCTCCCTTAAGAAGTTTGCGCTCAGTAAAAATTGGAGCACCTACTACTTCAATATACATATGGCGTGTATCCTTATCAAGGGTGATTGATTTCTTAACGTTCTTTTCGTATAGGAAAGTTTCTTGGACGGTACGATGAATCGCTGTTTGCCGCATCACATCATAGTACAGATAGCCGACATAATCACGCTGTTGACCACCAAACATAGATAAAAATTTACGGTTAACGAGATGAATATAACCTTTCTCATCAAGCAACACGAGACCACTTTCTGTATTGTCAATGACTGTTTTAAGTTGATCTGCTTGCATCTGTTCATTAATGGAAAGTTCACTTAAATTACGAGCCAATTCATTAATTTGCCGACTTAAGTCACCGATACTGCCATTGAACGGATGATGGACACGTGCTCGATAATTTCCTTTTAATAATTCTCCCATCGTCTTAGAGGCGACTTGAATTGGTTTAATATATTTATGAAACGCGTTTAATAAGATGATCAATAACAAAATATATAATATACCTAGAACTGAAATAAGAATAATATAATCTTCGACAATTAAGCTTAATACAGCTCCTACTATCGCCATTATAATCAAGATAGCAAAAGCATATGCAAATTTCAGTTTAGAAAAAGACTCATTCATTTTAAAGGTGCCTCCAACTTGTACCCAATTCCACGCACAGTTTTAATGTATTCGGGTCTCTTTGTATCAGTTTCTATTTTGTCTCGTAAATGACTAATATGAACATCGACGATTCGGGTATCGCCTACAAAATCATAGTTCCAGACAGCACTTAATAATTGATCACGGGATAATACTTTTTCTACATTTGTTGCTAAATAATGCAATAGCTCAAATTCCTTTCGAGTAAAGCTTATTAAATGATTGTTCTTTTCAACTTCATAGCGTTCTGGATAAATGACCAAATCCCCTATTTTAATGGTTGTAAATGTCTCAGAACTTGTTTGACGATTGGCACGACGTAAAATGGCTTTGATACGTGCAACAACTTCTTTAGGACTGAAAGGTTTCGTTAAATAATCATCGGCTCCTAATTCAAGCCCTAATATTTTATCAATTTCATCATCTTTTGCTGTTAACATTAAAATGGGTGTTTCTATTTTTTGCTGTCTGAGATGTTTACATACTTCCATCCCATCCATACCCGGTAACATTAAATCAAGGATAATTAAATCATAATGATGATTTTCTACCATACGGACAGCTTCAATGCCATCAAAAGCAGCATCTGTTTTAAAACCAGCCTTTTCTAAATTATACGTTAATAACGTAACAATTGATTGTTCATCATCTACAATAAGTATTTTTTTATCCACTTTAACAAGCTCCTTAACATTGAACATTATGCCCAATATCTTGTAGTATATATATCATATCATGTCATATACATATATAACATATGTTTCTTATCAAAATAAACTGATGTGTGAAATTGTTGATAAATTTTTACATTTAATTTACAATTACCATGTCTTTTCACATAAAATAAAGCTTCTTACTGTCACACTGACAGTAAGAAGCTTTTTTAACTTTTTATTTTATTATATCCATCACTTTCTTCACAGAATCGGCTGATTTATCAAGTGCTGCTTTTTCCTCATCTGTTAAGTCAAGTTCAATAATTTCTTCAATTCCGTTCCCACCTAGTACAGTTGGAACACCTAAATAAAGATCGGAATAACCGTACTCACCTTCAAGATATGCAATCGCTGGTAATACACGGCGTTGGTCTTTAAGAATTGCTTCAGCCATCTCTACCAATGATGCAGCAGGAGCATAATAAGCACTGCCAGTTCCTAAAAGCTCAACGATTTCCCCGCCACCTTTACGTGTACGTTCAACAATAGCATCTAAACGGTCTTGAGAAATAAGTTTTTCTAACGGAATACCACCCGCGTAAGAATAACGTATGAGTGGTACCATGTCATCACCGTGGCCACCGAGTACGAATCCTGTAATGTCTTTTACAGAAAGGTTAAGTTCTTGTGCAATGAATGTACGGAAACGTGCCGTGTCAAGAACACCAGATTGCCCCATAACACGCTCTTTAGGAAAACCAGACTCTTTATATACTGTATATGTCATCGCATCAACTGGATTTGTCAGAACGATGATATAACAGTTTGGTGAATATTTCACAACTTCCTGTGTAACAGACTTTAGGATTTTAGCATTTGTATTCACTAAATCATCACGCGTCATACCTGGTTTACGTGGTATACCTGCAGTGATAATAACTAAATCAGAGTCTTTCGTATCTTCGTAATTTGCTGTCCCGATGATATTTGCATCAAATCCTAGAACAGGGCTTGCCTCTAACATATCAAGCGCTTTTCCTTTTGTAGGCTTTTCCATGTTAGGTATATCAACGAGGACAATGTCTGCTAATTCTTTCTGGGCTAACATGAGTGCAGTTGTTGCACCTGTAAATCCTGAACCAATGACAGAAACTTTATTACGTTTAATACTCACGGTGATCCCCCTAATAATTGGATTAGTCCATATTCTTAATTAATTCATCACCAAACTCAGAGCATTTCACTTCTTTTGCGCCGTCCATTAGGCGAGCGAAGTCGTATGTGACAACTTTAGAAGCAATTGTTTTATCCATTGCTTTATTAATTAAATCAGCTGCTTCTTTCCAGCCTAGATGTTCAAGCATTAATACACCTGAAAGGATAACAGATGATGGATTCACCTTGTCTAGACCAGCATATTTTGGTGCAGTTCCGTGTGTCGCTTCAAAAATTGCATGACCTGTATCATAGTTGATATTTGCTCCTGGAGCAATCCCGATTCCACCAACTTGTGCAGCAAGGGCATCGGAAATGTAGTCTCCGTTTAAGTTCATTGTTGCAACAACATCAAATTCTTTCGGACGAGTTAAGATTTGTTGTAAGAAGATATCAGCAATCGCATCTTTGACAATAATCTTTCCAGCTGCTTCTGCTTCGTCTTGTGCTTTATTAGCTGCGTCCTTACCGTCTTTTTCAGCAATGCGATCATACTCGGCCCAAGTGAAGACTTTATCGCCAAACTCTTCTTCGGCAACCTCATAGCCCCACTCTTTGAATGCACCTTCTGTAAATTTCATAATATTACCTTTGTGTACAAGGGTAACGTTTTTACGTCCTTCGTCAATTGCATACTGAATCGCAGCACGTACGAGACGTTTTGTTCCCTCTTCAGAAACAGGTTTAATACCAATTCCAGATGTTTCTGGAAAACGAATATTTGTAACACCCATTTCTTTTTGTAAGAAATCAATCACTTTTTTAACGTCATCTGTTCCTTTTTTCCACTCGATACCCGCATAGATATCTTCTGTATTTTCACGGAAGATAACCATATCTACGTCTTGTGGATTCTTAACTGGTGAAGGAACACCGTCATAATAACGCACAGGACGCAAACAATTATATAAATCAAGTTCTTGGCGTAAAGCAACGTTTAAAGAGCGGAAGCCGCCACCAATTGGTGTTGTTAAAGGTCCTTTAATTGCAATTAAGTATTCGTCAATTTGCTCCAATGTTTCTTTTGGAAGCCATTCTCCTGTTTTGTTAAATGCTTTCTCTCCAGCATAAACTTCTTTCCAGACGATGCCTTTTTTGCCATCATATGCTTTTTCTACAGCAGCTTCTAGTACTTTACTTGCTGCAGCCCAGATATCGGGTCCAGTTCCATCTCCTTCGATAAATGGAATAATAGGATGATCTGGCACGTTTAGCTTTCCATTTTGAACAGTAATTTTTTCGCCTTTTTGTGTCATTATGTATCCTCCTAGTCATATTTTACCAATATATATTCTAGCATATTATCATTCTTCATGCTTGTGCAAACGATTTTTGTGTATCTGTAACGAATAGCCGGAACTTCCGGCTATTCAAGTTACTTAGCCACGCTTTTCAATTGGAACGTATGTCTGTTTTTGTGGGCCAACATATTCCGCACGTGGACGGATGAGTCGGTTATTTTCGTATTGCTCAAGAATATGGGCAATCCAACCTGACACACGACTTACGGCAAAGATTGGTGTGAATATGTCGTGATCGATGCCTAAAGAATGATAGACAGACGCTGAATAAAAGTCCACGTTTGCAGGTAACCCTTTTTCCTTTTTAATATATTCTTCAATTTTAACAGACATATTGTACCACTTTGGTTCACCAATTAAGTCTGTTAATTGTTTAGACATTTTTTGGAGATGTTTCGCACGTGGGTCACCTGTTTTGTAAACACGATGCCCCATTCCCATAATCTTTTCTTTATTATCAAGCGCTTTCTTCACGTATGGGATAGCGTTTTCTTCTTCGCCAATCTCAGTTAACATTTTCATCACTTGTTCGTTAGCTCCCCCGTGAAGTGGGCCTTTTAACGCAGAGATTGCTGCAGTTATGCCAGAGTACATATCAGATAATGTTGCTACACATACTCTTGCTGTAAAAGTGGATGCATTTAATTCATGATCTGCATGTAATACAAGTGCTTTGTTGAACGCCTCTTCCTCAATAGGTTCCGGGTCTTTGCCATTCAACATGTATAAAAAGTTTGCCGCAAAGCTTAAACCTTTTTTCGGTTGTACCGGGTCTTGTCCTTTACGAATACGAGCGAATGCTGCAACTACAGAAGCAATCCTTGCCTGGATTCGTACTGCTTTACGTTTATTTGCTTCATCATCCATAACGTCTGCTTCTGCATCGTAAAGACCAAGAACTGATACAGCACTTCTTAATGCTGCCATTGGATGAACAGATGATAGATCATATGAACGTAAGTGTTCAATAACACCCTCTGGAAGTACCATGTTTTCATCTAGTTCTTTCTTCAAGGCATCTAATTGAGCTTCTGTTGGAAGTTGTTTATTCCATAAAAGATAAATAACTTCTTCAAAGCTCGCATTTTCGGCCAAATCATCAATGGTATAGCCAACGTATGTGAGTTGATCATCAATAATCGAACTGATTGATGACTGGGCTGCTACAACCCCTTCTAGACCTTTTGTTGCTGTCATAATACTATCCCTCTCCTTTTTATGGTTTACTCGTAATTATTGAAAAACAAACTACGATTACCCACGTATATTTTTCGACAATATAATGATATCGTCGCCCCCATTTAACATTATAGGACAAATTGATGACAAAGTGAATTGAAAGCGTTTATTTTATGTCCTTTTTTTAGAAATGACTAAAAAATTGGATAGCTAGTCTAATTGATTTCTAACATTCATAGTTTGTTAATAAATACTTCTTCCATATAAATGGGGTCATTAAATGAATAGGCAATTATTATTCCAACTCATTCGCGGGGTAATTGTAATAAGTTTGTTTGTTTTATGTTTTATAATGATTAAATGGATCTTTTATTATACGTATCCATTCCTTATTGCTTTATTAATTTCGGCCTTTGCTCAGCCTTTTTTAACATTCTTTGAGCGGCGTTTGCATATGTCGCGCTTATTAGCTACACTTATCTTTCTTCTAACAAGTGGCATGGTGTTTATTGCTGGGGGATTTCTATTTTTATCAGAATTAATGCGTGGGTTTATTTACCTAGCCGACATCGCCCCCCATTATTTTCGACAATTCATTTTAACAACAGAACAATTATTTCAGGATTATCTTATCCCCTTTTATCATAAAATATTTCTTTTACTACAAACAATGCCACCTCAGACACAGATCGTGTTAGAAGAACAGATACAACAAATTGCCCAATATACCGCTGAATCAGGCGCTACATTTATTCAAGCCTTTTTAAGAAAAGTCCCAAGAATATTAGTTTTTTTTCCAACATCATTAATCGTTTTTATATTTATTTTATTATCCTCTTTCTTTATGATAAAGGACTGGGAACGATTAAAAACCAGACTGGCACGACTTGTACCAGTCCGTTTAAACAATTTCCGTTTATTATTTATGAAGCATTTTAAAGATGTATTATTAGGATATGTGAAAGCGCAAATACTCCTTCTCAGCATATCTACAAGTATTATTTTAGTCGGTTTAATATTGTTACAGGTAGACCATGCATTAACGATCACACTTTTGGCTGTTTTGACGGACTTACTCCCATTAGTTGGAACTGGGATTATTTTCATTCCGTGGATACTCTATTTGTTTTTTATTGGAAACTTTCCTTTAACAATTGGGATTGCCATAATCTACGCCATTACAGTCATATCACGCCAATTATTAGAGCCTAAAATCATGTCTGATAAAATCGGTGTCCATCCTTTGTTTACATTGTTTTTATTGTTTTTTATGTTTCAGCTTTGGGGGGCGAACGGTTTGCTGTTAACACCACTTATTCTCATCATTTTTGTCGTTTGTAAAGAAAGTGGGCTATTTCTCATCATTTGGCGCTTTATTAAAGGTGCCTAATTACGAACGGCGAAAAAAAATGGTGTTATTGTCAATCATTTTCTTTAAAATTTTCTTTAATTGTTTTTTAAACAGATTACGTGTCACTGGTAAGACGAGAATGAATCCGGAAATATCCGTAACAAAACCAGGTGTGACAAGAAACGCGGCACCAATAATAATGCAGATACCATCAAAGATTTCTTCACTTGGCATTTGACCGTAATGGATTGATGCTTGAGCACGCCTCAACGTATCAATCCCTTGTTTTTTTGCCATTGTAATGCCAAGAATCCCAGTTAATATAATAAGTAGGACGACCCACCACGGGCCAATCATACCACCTACCCATATAAATATACCGATCTCAAGTGCTGAAATAATGAGAAGCACAAGCCAAATGAATCGCATCCGTTATCACCTCGTTCTTGAAGTGTTTATAATACACTTGCATGACCTAAATAAATATCGCCTTTCGTTCCATCAATCGTTATTTCCTGTCCATCTTTAATTAACTGGCACGCATTGGAAACACCGACAACGACAGGAACACCCATTTCTAAACCGACAATGGCAGCATGTGATGTTAGTCCACCCGTTTCAGTTATTATACCTGCTGCTCTACGAATAGCTGGCATCATTTCTTTATCAGTGCCATACGTGATTAATATATCTCCCGACTGAACTTTTTCAATGGCCTCTTCTGCCGTTTTTACAACAGTAGCCGATCCATAGGCACTATGTTTGCCAATCCCTTGACCTTTTGCAATAACGTCACCAATAATATGGACTTTTAATAAATTCGTCGTACCGCTTTCTCCTACAGGAACACCAGCTGTAATAATGACACGACTACCTGGTTTACATAAATTTGTACTTAAAGCTGATTCAACGGCTAATTCTAACATATCATCTGTTGTTGTAGCATTCGGGCCAACGATAGAATGGACACCCCACACAAGTGATAATTGGCGGTTAACACGTTCTGACGGTGTCACAGCAATAATCGGTGCCTTCGGGCGATATTTCGAAATCGTGCGCGCTGTAAAACCACTCTCTGTTGGTGTGATGATCGCGCCGACGTCTAAATTCATAGCTGTATGTGTAACAGACTGGCTTATCGCTTCAGTAATGGTCATATCAATCGATTCTGAGCGAGACTTCAAAATACGTTGATAGTTAAGAGCAGTTTCTGCTTTTAATGCGATATTTGCCATTGTTTGTACTGCTTCAACAGGATATTTCCCTGCCGCTGTTTCTCCTGAAAGCATAATCGCATCTGTCCCATCAAAAATGGCATTCGCAACATCAGACGCTTCCGCACGGGTTGGTCGTGGGTTTCTTTCCATCGAGTCAAGCATTTGTGTCGCAATAATGACTGGTTTTCCACTTAAATTACATTTTTGAATAAGTTGCTTTTGAACTAGCGGAACATCTTCTGCCGGAATTTCTACACCAAGATCCCCTCGTGCAACCATTAAACCATCACTGATTTCTAAAATACTCTCAATCCGATCAACACCTTCTTGGTTTTCGATCTTCGGTATGAGTTGGATATGGCTGGCATCATGTTTCTCTAATAGTTCACGAATCTCTAATATGTCTGATGGGCGACGGACAAATGATGCCGCTATAAAATCAATATCATGTTCAATACCAAAACGAATATCATTGGCATCTTTTTCTGTAATACCAGGAAGATTGACAGATATATTTGGTATATTGACTCCTTTATGGTCTTTAACGATACCAGAATTAAGTGCTTTTGTTTGAATGCTTTTCTGCTTATAGTCAATGTCAATAACTTCTAACTCAATTAGGCCATCATCAAGTAGTATTTTCGCGCCTATTTCCACATCATTAATTAGCCCTTTATACGATACAGAAAAACGGTCATTCGTTCCAACAACATCTTCCATTGTAATGGCGACGACATCATTTTGATTGATATGAGCTTGACCATTTTTAAACGTTCCTGTACGAATCTCTGGTCCCTTTGTATCTAAAAGAATAGCCACCGTTTTACCTGTTTCTTTCGCTACTTGTCGAATGGTTTTAATACGCTCTGTATGTTCATCATAATTCCCATGGGAAAAATTCAACCGAGCGACATTCATTCCAGCTTCAATTAACTGCCTTAAAACTTCTGGTGACTCTGATGCTGGACCAATCGTACATACTATTTTTGTTTTCCTCATAATGAACCTCCTGTTATATATTTGTTTCTCCCTTTAATTAAATGGAAAGTTCCTTCGATAAATCGAACATTTTTTCATCAATATCATGTTCTCTTGATAAAACATTTGCTATATCATCATTGATGATGCGATTTTCTTTCATTCCTACCATTTTACCCGTTTTTCCAGCTAATAATAAGTCGACCGCTTCTGCTCCTAGACGACTCGCTAATACACGGTCAAAGGCTGTCGGTGAACCACCACGTTGGATATGGCCTAGTACGGTAACACGTACTTCTAAATTCGTTGCTTCTTCAATTCGTTTACCATATTCGATTCCACTTGCTACACCTTCAGCGAGTATTATGATACTATGCTTTTTGCCCCGTTCACGACCGCGATGTAAACGACTAATAACATCTTTAAAATCATCTTTCTTCTCAGGAATGAGAATACTTTCAGCTCCCGCAGCAAGTCCTGCCCATAGAGCTAAGTCACCAGCATCTCTGCCCATTACTTCAATCACATATGTACGTTCGTGGGATGTTGCGGTATCACGAATTTTGTCCACCGCGTCAATGATTGTATTAAGTGCCGTATCGAACCCAATCGTATAATCTGTTCCAGCAATATCATTATCAATTGTCGCTGGCACACTAATACATGGAAAGCCTTTTTCCGATAGTTTCTCTGCTCCTCGAAAACTACCATCACCACCGATAACAATTAAACCCTCAATCCCACGCTTCCTTAACTCGTTAATCCCCTTTTGTTGGCCCTCTTCTGTCTTAAATTCTTCACAGCGTGCTGAATGTAATTTCGTTCCACCTCTATGGATAATATCACCAACAGAGCCTATTTCTAGTTTTTCAATATGACCTTCAATTAAGCCCTGATAACCATATATAACACCATAAACATCAACATTATGATAAATGCATTTTCTTACAACAGCACGAATCGCTGCGTTCATACCTGGTGAATCTCCACCACTCGTTAACACTGCTATCTTCTTCATATTTGCCACCTCAATGAAAAAAATTTACCTAGATAAAGTTGTCTCCTATTTAAAGATAATACCTCAATCACGAAATAGCAATGAATACATAAAGAATTTATTGAATGTTCGTTTGAATGAAGAAATGTGTTTTACTACTTATTATAATCACGTCGAATAGCATGCCATATTAATTGGTTAAAATATATTAGCATAACATATAAAATGGTTGGCGATATCGCCAACCATTTTATCATTAATCTTCCTTTATATTATAATCGCCAATTGATTTATATTTTTCCCAACGTTTTTCTAGTAATTCATCAACAGATAATTGTTTTAGGCTCTTTAAGGATGATTCAATGACTTGATCCATTGCCTTTGCCTGTTCTTCCACATGACGATGTGCGCCACCTTTAGGCTCGGGAATGATATTATCAATCACTTGTAGTTCTTTTAAATCATAGGCCGTTATTTTCATCGTTTCAGCAGCGCGTTGAGCTAAAGCGGCATCTTTCCATAATAATGCAGCAGCCCCTTCTGGTGAAATAACGGAATATGTCGAGTTCTCAAGCATATGGATCTTATCACCAACTCCTAATGCCAGAGCACCTCCACTCCCACCTTCTCCAATCACAATACAAAGTATCGGTACTTTTAAGCCGCCCATTTCCATTAAATTTCGAGCAATGGCTTCACTTTGCCCTCTTTCTTCTGATTCTTTACCTGGATCAGCACCTTTTGTATCAATAAAGCAAATAATTGGACGGTTAAACTTTTCTGCTTGTTTCATATGGCGAAGTGCTTTACGATAACCTTCCGGATGAGGCATGCCGAAGTTACGACGAATATTTTCTTTCGTGTTTTTACCACGTTGATGACCGATGACTGTAACAGGCTCGTCTTTATAAAACGCAATCCCCGCTACGATGGCTGCGTCATCACCGAAACGACGGTCTCCATGAAACTCCATAAAATCGGTAAATAAGTGATCAATATAATCTAATGTCGTCGGACGTTCGGGATGTCTAGCCATTTGCACGCGTTCCCACGGTTTTAAGTTACCATAAACGTCATCTTCTAAACTAGCAAGTTTTCTCTCTAATGTCTTAATTTCATCATGCAGATCAATCTCACTGTCTTTTGTGATCTCTTTTAATTCTGCGATTTTATCTTTCAAGTGAACAATTGGTCGTTCAAATTCTAGGACATGTTTCATGACTTCTTAGCCTCCTTCCGATGAAGTTTCAATAACGTTCCGAGTCTCTTCTTCATATCATGACGATGGATTACTTGATCAAGTTGCCCATGTTTCAATAAAAACTCAGCCGTTTGGAAGTCATCTGGAAGTTTTTCTCGTGTTGTTTGTTCAATAATTCTTCGTCCAGCAAAGCCGATCAAAGCACGAGGCTCTGCAAAGTTATAATCACCTAAAGATGCAAAGCTCGCCGTTACACCACCTGTTGTTGGATGGGTCATGACAGAGATAATGAGATTTCCCGCTTCAGAATGTCTTTTTAATGCAATCGATGTTTTAGACATTTGCATTAAACTAAGGACCCCTTCTTGCATACGTGCCCCTCCTGATGCGGTAAAAATTATATATGGTATTGATTCCTTTCTCGCTCTTTCAATCGCACGGGCAATTTTTTCTCCAACAACAGAACCCATGCTTCCCATACGAAAGCCAGCATCCATCACACTAAATGCCACACGTTCACCTTCAATTAATCCAGATCCCGTTACAACCCCTTCGTTTAATCCTGTTTTTTTACGGTCTTTTTCGAGTTTTTCTTCATAACCTGGAAAACCTAATGGATTATTTGACATCAGATTCTTGTCCCATTCAACAAATGAATCTTCATCGAATAGACTATCTATCCGTTCCCAAGCATTTAATTGGTGGTGAAAATCACAGTTCGGACAGACTCCAAGATTCTTATTCAATTCTTTTCTATAATAGATTTTATTACAGGATTGACATTTTTTCATTAACCCTTCTGGAACATCTTGTTTCGCCTGTTCACTAGGGATTGTAGCGTACTTTTTTTTCTTGCCAAAAAAGTCTTTAAGCAAGGTAATTCCCCCTTTTTTTCTTTCCTAAACCGATTGTGGGTGATGAATCACGTGAGATGATTCATGTATATGGATTGAATCTTTCTTATATGTTAAGTTTAACCATTTATCGAACGTTTTTTCAATGGCCTCATACTCTTTTTTTAGATATAGTTGTAATAATTTTTCATAAAATGTGACGTCATAATAAATGGTTTCTAATGTTCGAGTATAGGCTTGTAATAGCCGCCAAATTTTCATAAGGAGCGTGTTGTCTACGATATCAAATAATGTCTGAAAAAATATATTTTCTCGCTCTTCCTTACTATAAGATGAAGTCTTTACAAGTATTGATAAATGCTTGATATCTTCCTTCGTAATCAAGTGGAAAGCGAGTTTGGATATTTCTTTTTCCAAGATCGTTTTTGTAAAAAGCAAGTCATTTTTCTTATCACTTTCACGTAAAATAAATGAGGCTAATAATTCCACAGATTGATATGAACGATATGTACTTAAGAAAGTCCCTTCCCCACGTCTTGTTTCAATTAATCCGAGGAGTTCCATCGCTCGGAAAGCTTCTCTTACAGATGAGCGCGAGGCTTGCAATTTTTCTGCCATTTCCCTTTCAGAAGGAAGTTTATCACCTGATGTCAGTTGATGTTTTTCAATATAATGACGTATTTCTTCAAGTACTTCTTGATATACTTTTTGACCAGTAATGACCTTGCACTCTCCTTACTTCGATAGATTTTCTTGTTGTTTCTTTAAAGGCATCGTAAGGCGTTTTGTTTTTTCTGCTATTTGCTCAGGATCAACATGCACCCGAGCAACACCTGTTTCCATGGCTGCTTTTGCTACACTTGAAGCAACGGTTGGAGCAACGCGTGCATCAAATGGTCCAGGAATGACATAATCAGGGTTTAATTTTTCATCTGTTATAAGTGAGGCAATCGCTTCTGCAGCAGCTACTTTCATTCTCTCATTAATTCGAGTTGCACGAACATCCAATGCACCGCGGAAAATACCCGGAAAAGCGAGAACATTATTAACTTGATTCGGAAAATCTGAACGCCCTGTTCCGATGACTTTTGCACCTGCTGCTTTTGCTTCTTCTGGCATTATTTCTGGTTCAGGATTAGCCATCGCAAAAATAATCGGATCACGATTCATCCTTTGAATCATGTCAGGTGTTAAGGCACCACCTACAGATACACCTATGAAAACATCGGCATCTACAATCACATCTTGTAAGTAACCTTGCTTTTTATCTAAGTTCGTCATTTCGGCGATACGGTCTTTGATCACATTCATTCCTTTTTTTCGCCCTTTATAAATCGCACCATTTGAGTCACACATAATGATATTGCGTACACCGAAGCTATGTAACAGCTTAATTATTGCGATTCCTGCAGCTCCGGCACCATTAGCAACGACTTTGATATCAGAAAATGATTTATTAACAATTTTTAACGCATTGATTAAACCAGCTACTGTAACAATCGCTGTTCCATGTTGATCATCATGGAAAATTGGAATATTCGTTTCCTTTTTTAAGCGATCTTCGATAACAAAACAATTTGGTGCTGCAATATCTTCTAAATTAACACCACCAAAAGTTGGTTCTAATAGCTTTACCGTTTGAACAATTTCATCAACATCATTCGTATTTAAACAAAGCGGAAAGGAATCGACACCGGCGAAATTTTTAAATAAAACGGCTTTCCCTTCCATAACTGGGAGCGCTGCTTCCGGACCTATATTACCTAGTCCTAGGACCGCAGAACCATCGCTTACCACTGCTACCATATTGCCCTTCATTGTATAATCATATACCTTATCAGTTTGCTCATGAATCACTTTACACGGTTCTGCGACACCTGGTGAATAGGCTAAACTTAAATCTCTTTCATTTCTAACAGGAACTTTGGACTGAATCGTCAATTTTCCTTGATGAACTTTATGCATATGTAAAGCTTCATTTTCTAAACTCAACTCATAATCGCTCCTTTATCGTCAACCTAGAGACTGTGTCCATTAAATAGGTGGTCTGACCACCACCTACCTAATGAACTAATTATAACAGATGGAGTATATCTGTAAAGATAATCATAACATAATCCGTGTTTCGGACAAATCATTAATACTGTTCAAATCGTCATCTTTTTATACGCTTAGGACGTTAAAACAACTGCTTCAGACCCAAAAAATAGCTTTAACTCATTTACACATGATTCAGTCGGATGGAGGGAGACATGTTTTAATTGATATGTTTTTCCCTCTTCTTCATGGAAAATAATGACTGTTGTATCACCTGGGTACTTCTTTGCTATATCACGAATCATTTGGGCACCTTCATTTCCGATGCCTTTAGACCATTTAATAAATAATCGTGCCGATGAGCGGATGTTTTCTAAATCGACTGGTTGGGCTGAATCAATAATCCATTGGTACTGATTATGTCTCATATCAATTTTTCCAGTGATGGCTATGACGATTTCTTCCCTTAACCAACGACTTATTTGGCGATAAACATTCGGAAAGACAACTGCTTCCATTTCGTCTGTTTCATCGGAAATCGTTATAAAAGCCATTGGGTCTCCGCGTCGCGTTCTTATTTTCCTAATCGATTCAATAATAACAATGCCTTTAACATGACGCTGATTCATGTATTGAGAAGCCTGTTGCAAAACGATATAGCCTTCTTGGGAAAATTGGTGCCGATAGCGTTTAAAAGGATGTTCAGATACGTATATACCGAGTAATTCCTTTTCATCAGCTAATTTCTTAAAAGGACTAAAATCATTGACTTCCACATACTTTTCCTCTGTTTTTAATTGTTCTGGAAACAGATTCGGCTGATCAACAAACTCTTTAAATAGCTCGCCTTGTTCCATCGCCTGATCGAGTGTCGCTAACAGACTTGCCCGATTTTCATGTAATTCGTCAAATGCCCCAGCCATGATTAACACTTCCAGTAAAGAGCGTTTCAAGAGATGATTCGGAATACGTAAACAAAAATCGTACAATCCTTGAAATGGTTTCCCTTTTCGCACGGCAATTATTTCTTTGACTGTTTGAGCACCAACACCTTTAATCGCGGTTAACCCCATGCGAATTTGCCCGTTTTCAACGGTATAACTTATAAAACTTCGATTAATTGATGGTGCTAACATCGGGATATTGAATTGCTTCATTTCTTTTACGTAAGATAAAACTTTACTCTCCTGATTTCCTACCGAGCTTAATACTTCTGCAAAAAAGACAGACGAATAATGTGCTTTTAAGTATGCTAATTGATAGGAAATTTTACTATAAGCGACGGCATGACTTTTCGGAAAGCCGTAGTTTGAAAATCTTACAATCCAGGCAAATAATTCCTCAGCCATTTTTAAACTGTACCCTTGTTTCGTACAACCATTTATAAACGATGCTTTTTCTGTTTCAATAATAGTAATATCTTTCTTACTGACCGCTCGACGCAATAAATCTGCTTCACCTAAAGAGAATCCAGCAATTCTGTGAGCTATTTGAATAATTTGCTCCTGATAAATTAATACCCCATATGTCGACTCTAGGATCGGCTTTAAATCTTCATGAAGATAAGCCGTTCTTTCAAGACCGTGCTTTCGTTTGATATATGTCGGTATAAAGTCCATCGGTCCCGGACGATATAGCGCATTAACCGCTACGATATCGTGAAAAGTAGTTGGCTTTAATTCACTTAAAACACGTTTCATTCCTTGGGATTCAAGTTGAAAGATGCCACTCGTCAATCCTTTTTGTAAAAGTTGAAACGTTTTCCCATCATCATAAGGAATCTGATTAAGTGAGATTGATCGATTCGTTAATTGCTTAATCGACGTTATGATTCGTTCTAGTAAACTTAAATTCCGAAGGCCTAAAAAGTCAAACTTCAGTAGCCCGATATCTTGTAATTCATCCATTGGATATTGTGTTAAATACGTAGCGCTTGGGCCTAATGTAAGTGGAACATGTTCTGTTAAAGCGTCATCACTAATGACGACCCCAGCAGCATGCGTCGATATATGACGAGGTAGTCCCTCTAATTTGACTGCAATATTGAATAAGACTTTTAATGGTTCTGACTGCTTAATATATGCTGTTAAATCTCGATTTTGTCGTACAATGTCAGTAATCGTTTGTCCTCCTGAACTTGTGATATGTTGTAAGATATAACGTGCATCTTGTTGATCGATTCCTAACGTTTTAACCAATTCCCTTATTAATGAACGCGGAGCAAATGTACCGAATGTAATAATTTGTGCAACATGTTTTTCCCCGTACTTATTACGGACATAGTCAATGACCTCGTCACGTCGAAGATCAGAAAAATCAACATCAATATCTGGTAGAGAAACACGCTCAGGATTTAAAAATCGTTCGAACAATAAATCATATTTTAGTGGATCTACTTCTGTGATATCTAATAGATAGGCAACGAGTGAGCCAGCAGAAGAACCACGACCTGGACCTACTGTAATGCCGTTTTCCTTTGCGTACTTAATAAAATCCCAAACAATTAAGAAATAGTCATTGAATCCCATTGAATTTATAACTGATAATTCCCGCTCTAATCGTTCACGAACTGTATTTGTGATTGAACGGTATTTTAATGGTAATTGTTTTTCACATAAATCACGCAAGAATGTTTTTGCATCAACTGTTTCTGGTAATGGATACGACGGTAAATGCCGGTCTGAAAAATCAAGATGAACATCGCATTTTTCCTGAATTACATTCGTCTGGTCTAATACATGTGGCCAATCTGAAAATAATTGCTCCATCTCTAGTGCAGAACGTAAATGCTTATTTCTTTCCGCGTTTTTCATATCATTCGGTTGCCATTTCGCACCTTTTTTCATCGCTTTAAAGCAACTGTAGCTGAGCGCATCAGCTGCTTTTATATAACGTACATCTTGAATAGCTACCATTTGATGGTGTGATGATTGTTGTAGACGCTTTAGGATAAGATTTAATGATTTTTCTTCATGTAACCCATGATCTTGTACACCAATATAAAAATCACCATCAGCAAAAAGCACTTCCCATGATTGAATTGTTTCTACGGCATGTTCCCATGTCGGTAAACGCAGCTGTTCATTTAATGAACTATGAATAGCTGGTAAAATACCGATTAAATCAGCTGTATATTGCTTCAGCATCTCTTTATCAATAGTCTTTCTCTCTTGTATTTGAATATAAGTGCTTAATTGAATAAGTTGTTTGTAACCGTGTTTGTTTTTGGCTAAGAGAATACACGGTTCAGTTTGTTCGTTATTTTGTACATGTATAATCATGCCGAGTATCGGCTTAATACCTGCATTCTGACATGCTTTATAAAATGGTATAGCCCCATATAAAACATGTTCATCTGTTAATACCAATGCACGCATATTCAATGCCTTTGCTTGCTTTACGAGCGCCTCGATGGACACCGTACTATTCATTAAACTATACCCACTTCTTATTTGAAGATGTGTATACATCATTCATCCCGCCTTTTTAATCTCTATTACTATTATAGCGAATATCACGAAAGTAAAAAAACATAACTTGTCCGAGCGTCTCATATAATGTTAAAGACATGTGGAAAAGGAGTGTGCCAAGTGGAAGAAAGTTTTTTTACGTCGTTTATTCAATGTTTCTTTATTGCTTTCGGGGTCATTGTTGGTGGAAGTATCATCGGTAGTGTCGGTGCCTTTGCAACCGGAGAACCTCCTTTTCATGCCATTAGTCATATTGCGAAAAAACTACGTATTTGGGCAATTGTTGCAGCGATTGGTGGCACGTTTGATGCGATTAGTAATTTTGAAAAAGCGCTCGATGGTTCATCATTAGATATTTTTAAACAGATTCTATTAATTATATCTGCTATGGGTGGTGTTAAGGCAGGTATGTTAATTATGAGTTGGTTTATTCAAGAGGATGTCGGCTAATGCATATTCCTCCTTATTTTAAACGGAAAGCATGGCAGTACGTTTTTGTCGGCATGATAGTTGGTGGTGTCATTGCTTATCTTGTTTTTATTTATATGTATGGCGAGATGTACGAACAATTACTAGAGAAAAATATCGCACTTGAATCAGAACTTAGAGATGTCAAGAAGCAAAACCAAGCATTACTAGAAATCAACGAAGACTTAGAGAAACCTGCAATCATCGAAACGATTAAAATAGACATTACAAATCCAAAAGAATTAAAACTCGATTCCCTCCTCGTTCATCAACTTGTCGGTTTAATCAAAGAAGAACTTGATTCACTAATTGGGAAACCCATTCAGCAATTATCAGATAGTGGTGATTTATTAATTGCTACAATTGAAAATAAGCGTTTCAAACTAAATGATTTACAATATCGCTTCGAAGTCGTCAAATTGATTATATCTAAAGAAGTTAAAGTTGAAGTTGAAGCGTTTTTGGTGAAATAGGCCATTCCACTCAGTTTGATGCGAAGCAATTTCGAGAGAACGTACCGAGTACAGTGCTCTACTTAGTATGAAATGAGATAAAAAAGTGCACTCCAGCCTCGGGATACTCAAAGCTTAGGTCTTTCCAGATGAAATATACCTACAGTAAACCTCTAAGAAAAAAGCAAAAGTGCAGTCTGCTTCAAAGGAACAGACTGCATTTTTTAGGAAACTTTCTTGCAGAGGTCGTTTATTAGAACGTTTGGTTATTTTTTATAATTCTATGGACGAACGAATCTCACTTGTTTTTTAAGTAATTACGACAAGCATCCTCAATATCTTTCTTTACAGATTCAGCCTCATCCCAATGTTTAATGGAAGCCCCTGATGCTAAAGGATGTCCACCGCCACTATATTTTGCGGCAATTTTGTTAATTACAGGGCCTTTAGAACGGAGGCGAACCCGGATATTATCCTCTTCTTCAACAAAAATCGCCCATGCAACAATACCATCAATTTCACCCAATGTACCAACGATTTGTCCCGTCTCTAGGGCTGTTACACCGAATTTGTCCAAATCAGCTGCCGTCAATTTCACAAAACTAGCACCAGAATCAGTTAAGCTGAAGCTTTGTAAAATATGACCTTTTAATCGAGCAACATGTTCTTTCACGCGGTACATTTCCTCATATAGACTCTCTCGATCAAAATTATAGCGGACGAGTTCGCTTACATATGCAAATGTTTTTTCCGTCGTACTTGGGAATAGAAATCTTCCAGTATCGCCGACAATGCCAGCATACAATAGACGTGCTGCTTCTTTTGTCATCTGAAAACCTTGCTCTTTCGCTTCTACATACCATTCATAAATCATCTCTGATGTTGAACTCGCATTTGTATCAACCCACTCAACATCCCCATATGAATCGACATCTGGATGGTGATCGATTTTAACGATTTTTTCACCAAGTTTATAGCGTTCATCGTCGATTCTTCCTGTGTTAGCCGTATCACATATGATAATCAATGCTCCTTTAAAAGCATCATCTACTATCTTATCCATTTCCGATAAAAATGTGTAAGCGGGATCATCTTGACCAACGGCATATACATTCTTTTCTGGAAATGAATGTTGAATAATCTGTTTCAAAGCACCTTGAGATCCTAAAGCATCTGGATCTGGTCGTACATGTCTATGTATGATAATCGTCTCATATGAACGAATAAGTTCAGCAATTGTTGTTTTTGGCATTTATTTTCTCCCTCTCTGTTATCTTTCTGGAAAAGCAGTGAAAAACACGATACAATATACGATAGAATCTAAAATATAGGAGTCGATGACATGGGTGTTATTTTTCCAATACTAATCGTCGTATCAATTGTATTATATATATATTATAAGGTAGCTATACTGAAATCAAAAGATATTCTCACGCAAAAGTATTTTAATGGCAGAGCCCACTCTTGCCTTGGTATTTTTATTCTGACATTCGGTATCAATCAATACTTATCTTATCAAACAAAAATATCACTTATCGTCGGTATTGTCTTTATTTTGATTGGTGGCGCACAATTGATTCATGGCTTTAAAGTCGCTAAACATTATAAAAATGAATGGCGTCGCTTAAATCCAGAAGGTTGATGAGAAATTAATATAGTGTATTAGCGAATTGTGAAAAAGCAGGGAATGAATTTCCCCGCTTTTTCTTATGGTTATAACTTTAGGTAATCGTCAGTAGAACGAGCTGAGATATAAATTGATTTATTCTATGTTTATAGTGTGGAGTGAAGAGATAATCCTTGATGCTTTATGCACCTTTTGAATTTTGTAGCTATCGGAAGAAGCCACTCGTTATCGTTTGGAGTTTTGCATCAGTTCATGTGGGGTGGAGTGCTCTACTCATCACTACCTTGCACTTTTGTGTGAGAGCATGTGGGGTGGAACACTCTACTCATCACTACTTTGCACTTTTGCGCGAGAGCGTGTTGAGTGGAGTACTTTACCCGTTGCCGATTTAGCTTTTTGCATGAATTTGCATTGAGTAGAAATCTTCACTCGTTGCTAAATAGATTATAAAAAAGGATTCGCAAAACATTGCGAATGCCTTCTAAAAATATCACTTATCCATAATTTGTGCCATGACGAGTGCTTTTCCTACAAGCTTTTTATCACAAAAGACATCAACATCAACTTTCGCATACATTCTTCCAGCATCTAACAGACGTGGTTTGATGATGATTTCACTATCGATTGGAACCGGCTTGAAGAAGAACACGGATAAATTCTCTACGACCAGATCGCCTTTCTGTAAATCATGTAATAATCGGCTTGCGCCTTCAGTTACAAGTGACGTAAAGACACCGTTTGATAATGTTCCTAATTGATTCGTCATTTGCGGTAGGATTTTTATTTTAAAAGTCGATTCCTCATCGCCTACCTGGATGTTCTTTGTTATGATATCATCAATCGTCTCACCAATTTGTGGTTGGCGCTGGATTTGTTGGAGAGCTTGGATCACATCTTGACGTGACACAATTCCTAGCATTTTATTTGTTTGGTCTACTACAGGAACCAGCTGAATCCCTTCCCACACCATCATATGAGCAACATAGGCGAGTGATGTTTTTTCCTGAACGACAAGCGGATTCTTTGTCATCACACGTTCAAGTGAAAGTTCATCATCATTACCGATGATATCACGTGATGTGACCATTCCTACAACCCGATTATTTGTATCAAGGACTGGAAAACGGGTATGTTCCGTCTCTCGATTTAATTCGTACCAGTCACTGACACGATTCTTGACATGCAAAGAATGCGTGTCATCAAATGGCGTTAATATATCTCCTACGAATACAATTTCTTTTTTAATAAGTTGGTCGTAAATCGCCCGATTGATCATCGATGCTACTGTAAATGTATCATAGCTTGTCGACAATAGTGGAAGTTCCTTATCGTCCGCTAACTTCTTAATTTTATCGGTCGTATCAAAACCACCTGTAATTAAAACGGCAGCCCCGTCATTTAACGCTAACTCCTGTGCATCTGCCCGATTACCGACAATTAATAATGAATCTGGTTCTGTATAGCGAGCCATCGCATCAAGTTGCATCGCACCAATCACAAATTTATTCAATTTTTTATATAAACCATCCCGACCACCAAGAACCTGTCCATCAACAATATTAATGACCTCGGCAAATGTCAGTTGTTCAAAGTATTCTTTACGTTTCTTCTCAATTCGAATCGTTCCTACACGCTCAATCGTGCTAACGAGCCCTTGGTTTTCTGCCTCTTTTATCGCACGATAAGCTGTCCCTTCACTCACTTCCATTGTACGTGCAATCGATCGGACAGAAATTTTTTCACCAACTGGTAAAGAAATAATATGTTGTATAATTTGTTCATGTTTCGTCATTTGCACACCAGCTTTCAACTGTACTAGTTTTATTACTAATTACTATTATACAGTTGAAGTATAAAAACCTCAATCCCTATATAACATGCGTTCCTTTAACTGCTCCTGTTCCATAATTGGTGGGTCTGTTAATTGTAAAAGGGTTGCTAAATTCCCGCCAATTACAAGCACTAAAAACAAGAGCCACGCTCCCCAAAAATATGTTTCTAATTCAGTCGAAGCTAGTGGTATAACAGGCCAAGCGAAATATAGGAAAAAACAAGCTAATAATAAACGCAACACAGCATACTGACGCATGTCACCATCTCCTCGTCCAAAGGATAATATATTATAATATATGTGTTCAAGGACAAAAGAGACCTAAATTAACCTCATTTTTCAACCTCGCGTACTGGTGTCTTTTTCACTGTTGGGGTAGCGCCTGTTTCTACTAAAGAATCTTCACGATCTGAAGCACCTAAGTTTTCGGCGGAAATAGGACCATCAATGACTAAGGGTGTATCAAAAATAATGCTAGAGTTATTTCCCAATATAGTATTTTTGGCGAAAACTCTCCCCTTAACTTTTGAATTATTTGATAAAGTTACTTGGGCATTGGGAGCTAAAATGAGCTGCGAATTATTAAGTGAATTATTTTCAAACGTTACATGAGCACCACCCGTAAAAATATTTCCATATATTCCACCATTATTGCTTAGGATAATGTTAGCAGATTTTGCATATAATGATCCATTTATGATTACATTGTTAGAGAATTCAACTCTATTATTTCCTTGATAAAAAACATTCAAATCATTAAGTTCCCCATTGTCATTTAATGCACTATTGTTATCAAAAGACATTTCATCTTTAATATAAATTGTTAATTTACCTTTCCCTTTTACATGTATTTTTCCATTGTTTCCTACATGAAGTTGATTTACAACAATTTCTTTATCCGATTTACCAACATCAAAAGTTAAAGTTGAATTATTAGATAAATGAATTTCACTTATTAATTGCGAATAATTTATTTCATATTTTTCTTTGTTATTTTTTTTAACAACAATATTAGGTTCTTTAGGAAAATCATCTGGATATACAGGAAATTCAGGAAGCTCAGGAAATGATTCTTTCTCTTTTTCCACTTTATTTCCTGTTATTTTTGCATTGTTTCCCAAGTAAATACTCTGTTCTACTGATTTTAAAGTACCAACATTTCCTTTTATCGTTGCATTATTATCCAATTCCAAATTATTTTTTACGAATACTGCTAAATCAGGTAATTCATAAGGAATTTTTTTAAATTTCTCCTCCCAGTCAGCGGAAAATGACAAGGAAATAGTTCGTGATTGTTTGTTAGAATGACCTGTTGAAATAATTTCAAATTGATTCTTAGTACCTTCTACTTTTTTTACATCGATAAGAGCAAAAGGTTTAACGTTTTTTACCTTTTCAAATTCATCATATCTATAATCTGTTATTACTAATTCACTAGCTAGTTTATTATAAAAGTCTAATTCACTTGAAGTGTCTTCATAGACCCCATATATTTGTTCCTCAATCTCCGCCATTTTCATATTCATACCGGCTTCAGCAATATAGAAGGCTGATTGATGTTCTTCATTCATTTGTGAAGATTTCAATGAATTATTAGCTAATGGCATTAAAGCTAATCCGATTGTTGTAACTAGAACGATGACTAACAAAACACCGACAAGTGCAAAACCGTGTTCATGTTTCAATCTCTTCATCATCGTTATCTCCCCTTAACATAATCGTCGTTTCCACTGTTTGCTTAGACGTACTAATTAGCAATAAATGGACCGCATTAGTTTCCCTCTCCATTTCAATGTTAAATGTAACAATTTCATCACTTATCATTGTGTTGTTTCGTCTAACTGTGTTATTCTCTCGGTCATGGATATAGATGTTTTCACCAATTTCCACACGATTCCCTGTCTTGACTGGACGCTTATCCGATTTCCGAATATCTTTTAAAACAACTTGACTCACATATGTTACATCATGCAATTGTTTTATGTCCGTCTTTTGTGTTGAAAATTGCTTCTGAATAAAAATTAATAACGAAGAAATAAAAATAAGAACGATTGAAACTAAAACGGTCGTTGCTAGAACTTCGACAAGTGTCATACCCGATTGTTTATTCGAATTACGGCTCTTCATGGATTTCTTCCTTCCATGTAAAAATATGTTGCATCAAGGCATTTTCTTTGCTATCGTCTTTATGCTTAACTTCTAACACAACATGACTTAAATGGTCAAATTCATCTGTTTGTTGTAATTTTAAAGTGAATTCAAAATCCGCTTCCGACTTTGTCCATAATTCCCACTCATTCTCATTTCCAATAAGTTCATATGAATCTAGTAACGGGGCACGCTCACTGTAAAAATAGTCCTCACTTTTCTGATAAAGCTTTTCTATTTCTGTTTGGGCTATATATGTGGCATTAACAGTACCTTGAGATACTTTATTGGTTTTGGCAGATTGATTAAGGAAATTAATAAAGATTGTTAGTAGTATCATTAAAAGAACAATAGAGGCAACAATTTCGACGAGTGTTAATCCTTCTTCATTTCGTTTGATTAGTATGGGCTTCAATCATATCACCCTAAAATTTAGTTTTAGTTAGCACGAATGACATAAAAAACTCGATGTAGTTCAATATACCTATTATTATACAGTTGAAACAGTGTTTACTCAATTCTTACAAGCCTTTTAACCTTCTATTCTGTTAAGTCTATAATAAAACACCTTCTAAAAGTAGAATCTTACATCTAACTTTAGAAGGTATCATCGATGGACTATTCTCTATTTATTAATAGTGGTCGTTCAATTTCATATACACGATCTTCTTGTAGTAAATCACTATATGCTTCTACAATATTCGGATCATATTCAATCTGTAAACGAGATTCACGTTTGGCTTGTTCTTTATACCCTTCATAGCCTCGACCTTCAATGAACTGTGCATCTTTAAATATAACAAGCTTTGACCGTCCACGTATGGCGTTTAATACAATTTTTGGAGCTGAAATACCACCTTTAATTTTTATGTTCATCTCATTTCCGAATATTTCCATATCCTCTTTTGAATAAAAATAACCATTAATAGGAGCTGGTTCATCTACAAATCGATTATTTCGTTCGATAGATATTTTTTTGTTTGCAAAAATAATGAGAGTGCCTGCTTTGCCATTTTCTTTTTCTAACGGTTTGATTTTTGCATGTCTAATTTTTACATTTCCATTGACGTATATGAGAGAATCAAAAGAAACATGGTCTCCTGTAATGATTAAATCCCCATTAACAAAAATTGGACCTCTTACTGTTGCTTTATTTTCAATAATTAAGTCGCCACCGACATAAAGTCCTTTTTTAAATGTTGCATCAGCCTTTGTTAAATGAGTTCGTCCTATGTGCAAATTGTTGTACGTAGCAAACTGACTAAACGTATGATGACCTAATAAATGAAATCTTTTTCTATCAAATTTCTTATTAAGGTGTGGAAACACTTTATGATTAGCATACTTGTTATAGGTGTTTTTTAATTCCCCTGAAATCCCATCTGTTTTAAAAACGGATGTATTGACATGTCTGACGCCTGGATCATCATGTTTATATATAAACTTATCCTTTTGACCAGATATATCAATCTCCTTTCGCTTAGGATCTCGTTCAATATAATCTGCTATATGTGCACCTACGAAAACTTCATCATCGATCTCATTTCGCTTTTTATAAGGTGAGCATTTGAAATCACTTCGATTAATATGTTCATCATAATCAAAATGCTTTTGTTTAAATTTTTTATTAGGAAAATCAAATGTATAAATGTCTCCTCCTAACGATAACTTAGACGGACTACCTTCTGGAGCTGGTTTAGCACTAGGGAAATAAGAATGAATCCAATATTTCCCTAAATACTTTTCATAACTACGATTTGTTGTAATCAAATTCCCTTCGACATTCATATCACCTGAAATCGATACACCACCGTGAAGAAATAAATTCCCTTCCCCGTTTGCACAGTGAAGATGATTTCTCTGGCATTCTTCGGATTTGTAAGTATTCACAGCATATTTCATAAAATCAGGTCCTCTTCGTCCACCAAGGTAAATCATTGCATAAACAGTTTTTTCTTTATCAGCCACAATTCCTGTACTTTTAAACGGTATTGCTTTATAAGTATCTTCTATCATTCTATAAGATTCGTCATGAATACAGGTTCGATACGCACCTGTTTCTCCCACTACTGTCGGCCATTCACTGTTTTCACATTCATACTTTTTCAAAATTTGGTTCACGTTATGATTAAATTCAGTTACTGAGACACCATCATTAGATGAGTTAACCATTGATTCAAACTGAGTATTAATTTCTTGTGTTATATGCTCTAATCCCTTCTCAGCTAATTCCCTTGCTTGTACATCTTGCTCTCTTACTCTATTACGCATCACGCCATTCATCGTCAACATAATAGATGTTATAGCTAAAACCCCAAATAGTATAGCTACTAGCAACGTTAAAAACAATGTGTAACCTTTCTCTTGTTGAATATGTTTAGTGAACATGCCATTCAATTCTCCTTTTAAAATATTTAATACTTATTGTGAGAGATGAATATCATGATCTTTCAAAATTAATGACGCTCGATTGTCTTAGGCGGATCAACATTATAAATGACAGGTTCTTGCTGTTTTAAATCAGAATAAGTGTTTATAATTTCTGGATTATAGATGACTTGAAGGCGAGAAGGTCTGTTTTCTTGTACAGAAGGCGAATCAAAATAATGATTTCCCCATCTATCTTCACTTGCGCTTCCTCTAACAGCATTTAAAATTATTCTACGTGCAGATATTCCACCTTCGACTCTAATATTTGATCCTACGCCAAACATTTCAAATGCATCTTCAGAATAAAAATATCCTCTTATATGACTCGGTGTATCCTCATTAACACTATTATTAGCAATTTTTATTGTGTCATTTGCAAATACAATTAATGAACCGTTTCGGTCGCCTTTGTTAAGACCGTTTATTCTTGAATATTGTATATCTACCGATTTATTTACATATATTAACGTATTTAATTTAGCATTAACACCTCTTACTATAAGATTACCGTTCACATAAATAGGACCATCAATATTTAATTCAGCATTCGGAGTTCTGCTATTCAAATGGCCTATAATCAAATCGCCATCTACATATAATCCTTTATTAAATATATGTGTGCCCGATGAAATCGTTAAGTCTCCATCTATATGTAATTGTCCAATTTGATTTCTTCCTGACATTGTATATGAGCCACGCGTTTTATCAACTTCTACATCTTTATAACATGGTGTTAATTTCCAAAAGCCACAACCCTTCTGAGATACCTTTACTCGTTCAATAGATTTATAATACGAATACAAGAAGTGATTCGGTGCCGAAATATTAATAAATTGTCTATTATTATTAGCATATAATTTGTTAACAAATGATTTATTTTTATCTAGTTTGTAATTCACTGCATGATCATTAATATTTATTCTGTTTGTAATAGGATCACGATTAATTAATTGTGGTGGATTCACAAACGCCTCTGCTGGTTTAACTAATTTATAATCTCGATATGAAGAAAATGATTTACGTGCTACATGATTCGAATAACCGCCACTAGGATGACCATTAAAAGTATAAATTTTACCTCCTAACACAAGCTTTGAAGTCCTTGCATTCGGACCAGCTAATGCTGTTGGCTTTTTTGAATCAATCCATTGTTCTCCCCTTAAATATGCATACCCTTTATTACTTGTAATTAAATCGCCATCTACTTTAAAATCACCTTCGATAGAAACTCCACCATGTAAAAAGAGATTACCTTCTCCTGGAATACAGTCCCTACCATTAGAGCACGTTTTGTGTGAACCGATTGCATATTTTAAAGCATCTGGTACTTCTTGAGCACCAATCTCAATTGTCGTTTTAATTTCTTTTTCTTTTCCATCAATCTTACCTTTACTTAAAAAAACTACTTCCCTTCTTAAATCGTTTCCGGAATCCTTATGTGTGGATTTTATACACGCTGAATAATCTCCTGTTTCACCAACCCCCTTAATAATAATTTTTTCATTTCCATTTTCACAATTATATTTATCTATTAAAGCACTTAACTCATCAGCAAAATGAGTGCGTGTTAATCCACTTTCTCCGAGTTTTTCTTGCAACTGTGTCTGAATCTCACTAACGATATGTTCTAAGCCTTTTTCAGATAATTCTTGTGCTTGAACGTATTGTTCACGTACTTTGTTTTTGGACATAGATGCCATTGTAAAATTAACCATGACGACTGCGAGTACAGTAAAGAGAATGGTAATAAGCAACGTTAAAAATAATGTGTATCCTTTGTCATTTTTAGTTCGTTGTTGCATATTATTCCCCCTTTCTCCCATTAGAATCATCGATGATTCCGATTTCACTAACGAGCTTTAATCGATGGTCTGTATCTTTTTTCTGTAATACGAGTGTTATTTTAAATTGATTGTCACTAATCTCTTCAATCATTGTTCCTACGTCAGATTTTGTTTCTTCAGATTCTGTTTGTTTAAAAACAACTTGTATATTGTGATTAGAGCGTAATAAGTTACCATCTTTAGTTAAGACATTTCCATCTTTAAAACCGATTATTTTATCATTAATTTCAAAGTAATATTCGTAATTATCAGAACTATTTAAGTGTTTCTTTTTAATCTCACTCGTTTTCACTGTATATAACTCGTTAATTAATTTTGACATTATATAGTCTGCTTCATCGCGTAGTTCTGTTTGAGCGGTAACATGTTCATATGATTTAAAACCCGCCATTAAAATTTGAATGCCAATCACAGATATAATCGACCCTATGACAAATACAGCCAATACTTCTACTAGTGTTAATCCACGTTCATTTTGCATAGCCATAATTCACATAACCTTCCACTTTATGGTTCATTTTGTTATCAGTATCTTTCACTGTGACAACGACGTTAATCAATTTTAGCCTTTTTTCTTCATGATTCTGACTAACATCAATGACAATGTTATAGTCCTTATTGTTTATCTTTGGCTTGTATAGCATTTTACATTGCTTATCTTCAAATAGGGCTTGACACTTGTGTAAATCATACGTTTCCTTTCCATTCCTATCAAAAACATAATCTGGCTTAGAACTTGGCTTTTCAATAAAAGAGCCATAATCAAGCTTCATTCGTTCAATCGTCGCTTTACCTAAATTAATTGCGACAAGATGTTCGTTATTTGATGTTGCTGTTTTATTTGTAAAAATCATAAGATTAAAAACACCAATCAGGACAATCGAGATTAAAACGACTGACGCCAAAACCTCTACAAGTGTAAAACCTGTTTGGTTATTACCACATTTACTTATTTCAGCTTTAAACACTCGATCATCCCCTTTAGCTTATCGATCCAAATAAAACGTCATTAACTGTACTTTAAACGTCATGATTTTACTCGGTGTTTCTGCTTTAATTAATTCTTCTTCACCAGGTTTTTCGAATTCTAGTGTACTGACGACAGTTATTCGTTCTTGCTTTTCCACTTCTGTTAAAAACTGCTTAAAACTCTTATAATTCGGTGAAGCGACTTCTAATTCTAAAATGATTGGTTGCAAAGCTTCTGGTTTATCACTGATATCGATTGCAGGCTTAACCTTTTTGTCTTCTGCGTCATTTTCCTCATCATTCTCATTTGCATCATCGCTTTGATGAGCAGAATCAGATTCTTCTCCTGTTTCATCCATACCTGTCTCAGGAAAATCACCATCATAACTAAAATCAACTTTAATAATTTGACTCGAGCTTACAGCTTCTATCTCTTCTAAAGTTAATAGCAGCTGATCTAATAATTTTGTTTTTGGGAGTTTCTTTTCTTGTTCATGTTCCTCATAAACAAATACTTCATCGTCTTTTTTCGTTTCTAGTTCCCCTTGTAATTGTTCGATATCTAATTTTAACGTTTGTGAAGATGCTTCAACATGTTCAGCTTCTTCTCGCATTGGCTTAAAAAAAATAACATATAAAACGATTAATAGAATTAATAATAATGACATTAAAACCCATAGTATTCGTTTGTTTTCATGAAATAAATTATTCATCTTCACTACCCCCTTGCTTTAATTGTTCTAAATTGAGTACAAGGGAATAACTAACATCGTATCTTGGAATCGTATCAAATGAATACAAGTCTTCATCTTCCAATTCTTCTGTAGGAATCGTATCAATCTCATCAACCATCGCTTCAGTAATGAATTTTGATTGTACTAATTTATCCGTATAGCTTGATGCATCGTTTAATGTTTCAAACTGTGTTTTTAGCTTTACCGTTCGGAAGTTATATTCATATTCTGTCAAATAAGCATGCTCAGGTAATAGGTCCAATAATTCATCTATAAAATGCGATGTTGGAATCACAAAGTATTCTGCAAAACGAATTGAATCATCTACATTATGAATGTCTTCATTAACCGACTGACTCTGTTTTGTTTCTAGTGCTGTTTTTTCCATTTCTAACTGATTAAATCTTTGTTCCGCTAGTTTTAAGTCTGATGACGTTGTGAAGTAGAAATAAGCAAATAAACTATATAATAAGACACACACGATGATACTAATTAAAAATATGTGATAAGACGTGTTACTTTGCTGTTCTCTTTCAGGAAGTAAGTTCACTTCAGGTAGCATCATGACTACCTCCTTTCAAAGCGAGACCTAAGACAGGGATATAACGAATATCGACCATATCATGCTCTGATAAATCACCCGTTAATAGTTTGACAGGAATATCATATTGTTCCTTTACTCTGTTTGCTACTTGCTCAATACGCGGATAATCTCCGTAAACGATAATTTCATCGATATTCTTTTCTCCCTTGTATAATGAATAACGATAGAAATCCATGATACGATCTAGTTCTGTAATCTGGTCTTCAATGACTCCCAAGAGCTCTTCCTTATCTTTTTTAAAAGTCCATTGAATGGATTCATTTTCTGTTTGTTCAGCTTTCCAGTGCCCTGGATTAATATCAAGTTCTTGGTGCCTTATAAATTCAGGTGTATGTTTATGAAAAATGCTTAAATGATGTGATGTTAAATTTAATTCGAAAAACAGCGAAACCGCATTTTGTTTACGCTCATGTAAATGATAATAGTAACGATAGACGCCCAATGATTGGATATCAACCGCCTCAGGTTGCAAGGATACATCAGAAAATAGATTAATAAACTTATTTACTTCTTCCTCAGGTGCTGCGAATAGGATGCCTTTGTTTTTTTGTTCTGTTTCAGCTTCTGTATCCGATGCTGCTTTTATTTGTTCTGGTACATAGACATCAAATAACGCATCTTGGAATGGAAGGTGAATCGTCTTTCCGATTTGGTCATAAAAATAATCTCTTAAATCCTCACCTTCTAACCGTGCTGGAAACTCGACATGACGCATTATGACGAGTGAGTTCGGAACATAAAACCGTACACGGCGATGACGTAGCCCCAGTTCACGGATTAATTCTTTCATCCAATCAAAAAATGCCATTTCATCAATGATTTTACCGTGTTCAATCATCCCGGTTGGAATCGGGCGTTCCTCTAATAATTTGATAGATTTTAAGTCACCATTTTTATTTTCTGCAATACGAATAGCATAATCTTCTATGACAATATTGACCGTACGTTTATTTTTTGAAAAGAAAAACATTGATGTCACCTTCCTCCTAAATGATGCCTTTAACTCCTATATCGATACGTTCCATAACCAATCTAAAAATACGCTTAATTCTTCTTCCATATAATAGACGACTAGTGCTGCTAAACCAATAAATGGACCGAATGGAATCGGTTGTTTACGTTGTAATTTTTGTTTTGCCATCATGATGAGGCCATAAATTAATCCGAATAATGACGCAAAAAATAAAGTAAAAAAGACTCCTTTTACCCCGACAAACAAGCCAAGGATAAAGAAAAGTTTTACATCACCACCACCCATGCCACCTTTACTAACAATGGCAATCAGCAGAAGTAATAAAAAGCCAATAATAGCTGCTAAGTAGGCATCCCACCATGGTTCAGTAGGGATGAAAATGCGGATGATTAGCATGATGCCTGCAAAGAAAAGCAGCACCTTATTCGGGATAATCATCTTTTCTAAATCTGAAATTGTAATAATGATGACGAGTGAAATGAGCAATAGAGCGATAAGCAACTCCTTTGACCATCCCACCAATAATGGTGAAATCGTAAAAAGAGTAGCCGTAGCACATTCAAATAAAGGATATTTAATGGAAATGGAAGTTCCACAGTTTTTACATTTTCCTCGTTGGAAAATATACGAAAATACCGGGATTAACTCCCAGGCCATTAGTTGGTGATTACATCTTGGACAATGTGAGCGTGGTGTGACAATTGATTCACCATTGGCTAAGCGGATACCAACCACATTGTAAAATGAACCGAGAATGAGACCGAATACAAAGAGATAAATATAGAGTAGGAATTCCATTTTCTCACATCCTTTTTATCATGGCCCCGGCGCGGGAACGCCGGGGATAAAACCATATATCTATTATTTACAAACTGCTTTTCGACCTTGTTGTAGCTTTGCTTCTGATGTATTTGTAATGCTACATTTATCATTTGCAGTATTCTTTAATGTCAATGTGATTTTATATTCTTCATTTTCTACTTTAACTGTAGCTGATGCATACTCCTCTTTATCCCATGGATCAACTGGAGAGCCTATAGTATTTAATTTTGTTTCGGTTGCTAAAATGTCTACACCATTGGTAAGGGCAGTTGAATCTATATCTCCACTAGATTCTGCCAATTTCACAGCTGAAATAATCTGCTGTGCGTTAGCGATATGTGCATCTTTCTTTGAATTTTCAATGACATTCCCAATCAACACAAACGCAATAGCTGCAACAATCGCTAAAATAACAACCACCGCTAGTAATTCGACTAAAGTCAAACCTCTTTGATCTTTTTTCGATTTCTCCATCCATTTTTTAAACATCTTTGTTCCTCCTCATTTTAGTAAAATAAATAGTATGATACCAATTGATATTTCATCGATTTCCGTTTGGCATCACCCCCTAAAAAGTAATTTTCATCTTATTGCATTTCTGTAAAAACAGTGAACATCGGAATCATAATGGATAAAACGATAAATCCAACGACAACCGCTAGTATAACAATCATCAGTGGTTCAATTAATGACTGTAAGGAATCGACAGTTCGATCGACATCGTCTTCATAGAAATCAGCAATTTTTTCAAGCATATAATCGAGTGAACCCGTTTGTTCTCCAATCGCTGTCATTTGTGACACAAGCGGTGGGAACACCCAGCTCTTCTCAAATGGTTCTGATAATGGGCTCCCTTGCTCTAGATTTACTCTTGCCTCGCGGACAACTTTTCCGATAACTGGATTGTCAACGACTTTCTCGACAATGCCAAGCGCTTGAAGAATCGGCACCGAACTGGAAAACAGTGATGACAATGTCCGTGTCATCCGGGCGATGGCAGACTTTTGCAATATTTTACCGAAAATAGGTATTTTTAATAGCCCATAATGCACTTGATAATGAAATGAATCATTGTTTTTAAACATGTACATAAACCCAATCGCAAAAACGATTGTCCCTATTAGTAAGATCCACCATGAACTTTGAATCAGTTCACTCATCGATACGACCATCTTCGTAATCGCTGGTAAGTCACCTTCAAACTGCTCAAACATACTAACAAAGTTCGGGACGATTGATAACATCATAAAGATAACCACACCGATAATTAATACGAGTAAAATAATCGGATAAGTCATTGTTGACTGGACTTTTTTCTTTAATTTATATTGTTTTTCGTAATACATTGCGAGCCTGTCCAATGTCTCGTCCAAGTTACCGGTCATTTCTCCAGCGCGAATCATGTTAATAAACAATGGTGGAAATACGCTTGGATGCTTCTTTGCGGCATCTGAATATGAATGTCCTTCACGAATATCGTTCTCTACCTTTTCTAAAGCAGATTGTAATACTTTGCTTTCCGATTGCGCGGTTAAGATATGGGTCGCTTCAACTATGGATACCCCCGCACGAATGAGTGTCGCAAACTGACGACAGTAAATAACGAAGTCGCGATTTTTAACCGATTTTCGTCCGAGAGACAACTCCTTATTAAAGATGGTTGCTTTCGTTTCTTTTATTTCTCGTAAGCTGATGCCTTTTTTCTTTAAATCACTAATAGCTTCACGACGTGATTCACTTTCAATCGTGCCTCGTTTTAAATGGCCTTTTCGCGTGCGCCCAGTATATTTATAGACGGGCATTAGAATCACCTACATTGTTTAAATAAACGGCTGCTGTTTCCCCATTAATTAAGCCAGCTGCAAGTAATTCTTGAATCGACATCTCAAGTGTATGCATACCAAGAGGACGACTCGTCTGCATAACATTCTTTATTTGGTTCACCTTCTCACTCCGAATGAGATTCGCGATGGATGGGTGATTTAATAAGATTTCTGTCGCAGCAATTCGACCAGATCCCATTGCACGTGGGAAGAGGCGTTGTGAAACGATTCCTTCTAACACATCAGCTAACTGAATACGAATTTGTGCTTGTTGATGTGGTGGAAACACATCAATGATTCGATTAATCGTTTGTGAAGCACTATTGGTATGTAAGGTTGCTAATACTAGGTGACCTGTTTCGGCAGCTGTAATCGCCGTTGAAATCGTCTCTAAATCTCGCATTTCACCGACTAAAATAATATCGGGATCTTGACGTAATGCCGCTCGTAACCCATTAGCAAATTTCAGTGTGTCAGAACCGACCTCTCGCTGATGGACCATTGACTTTCCATGCTCGTGTACATATTCAATCGGATCTTCAAGTGTGATGATATGCTTTGCTTCACGTTGATTAATATAGTCAATCATCGCCGCTAGAGTTGTTGATTTCCCTGAGCCGGTTGGTCCTGTTACTAAGATGAGACCGTGTGGTTTTAAAGCCAATTGTTCTAAAACAGGTGGCATATTCAGTTGTTGGATGGTCGGTATGTTATCCGGAATAATCCTTGCAACAAATGTCACATGTTGCTTTTGACGATAAAC